>NZ_JBEOUK010000024.1:0-129572 GCF_040304045.1 Kitasatospora sp. NPDC094016 | reverse complement strand
GGGGGGGGCGCCGGGGCCCGCCCCCCCCCCCGCCGCCCCCATTACCCCCGCGCCACCCCCCCCCCCGGGGGCGGGCGGGGCCGGGCCCGCCCCCCCCCGACGGCCTTCGGATGAGGTGCTCAGAACACCGGCTGGCCGGCACGCACCAGGCGCCAGGAGTCGGTGAAGAAGTCGGCCGGGTCGATGACGCCCTTGGCCTTCACCCAGGCGATCATCGTGTTGCGGATCTCGTCCGAGTTCGACCAGACCAGCTTGGCCTGCGCCACGTGCGGGAAGTTGCCGCCGCCGTTGGCACGGTAGTTGTTGACCGCCAGGACGAACTGCGCGGCCGGGTCGATCGGCTTGCCCTGGAACGACAGGTTGACGATCCGCTGACCCTTCGGCTGCGCGATGTCGATGTCGTAGCTCAGCCCGTACACCGAGTCGTAGTTGTAGTCCGGCGTGGTCTCCGCACCGGTCAGCGCGTCCTTGTCGACCGGCGCGCCCGGAGCCAGCCGGTTGTAGTACTTGGCCGAGAACTCCAGGTAGTCCTTCAGCTGCGCACCCGTCAGGACGCGCGCCTCCAGCGTGTTCTCGTAGATGTACAGGCCCGCCGCGTCGCGCAGCTTCACCTGGCCCGCCGGGATCAGCGCCGTCCGGTTGAACGGCGCCGCCTGCGCCAGCACCGGCAGGTTGGCGTACTGCCCGCCCGCCAGTGCCGCCTTCACCGCGTCCGCCTGCACCCGGCCGATCAGGTCGATGATCGGGGTCGCCCGGAACCGCGCCTCGGCGATCGACAGGTCCGTCTTGCAGGTGCCGATCTGCTGGTTGACGTACGCCACGACCTTCTTGTGCTGCTCGGTCAGCGCGTCCACGATCTCCGGGTTCTCCGGCACGGTGTTGGAGTTCAGCACCCGCGAGGACACCGAGAGGACCTTCCACGCGCCGTCGGCGAACTCGACGTCGAAGTCGAAGCAGCTCAGGCGCTGGCCCCAGCACAGCGGCTCGGAGAGCACCACGGTCTTGCCGGTCTTCTTGTTGACGATCAGCCGCTGCGCCACCTCCTTGTGGGTGTGGCCCACCAGCACCGCGTCGATGCCCGGAACGGTCTCGGCCATCTCGCCGGAGGCGTCCTCGGGCCAGGGCAGCTGGTCGCCGTAGGTGGTCGGCTCGTCGATGCCGGAGTGGGCGGAGACGACGATGACGTCCGCGCCCGCGGCCTTCATCCGGGGCACGTACTTGGCGGCCGTCTCGACGATGCCCGGGAAGACCATCTTGCCGGTGACGTTGGCCTTGTCCCAGATCGCGATGCCCGGGTTGGTGAGGCCGAGGATGCCGACCTTCAGCGGGGTGTCCTCGTCCAGCCACACCTCCTTGATCACGTACGGCTTGAAGGCCGGCTTCTCGTTCTTCGCGTGCAGCGCGTTGGCGCCCAGCAGCGGGAACTCCAGCTGGTCCTCGAAGGCCTTCACGGTGGGGATGCCGTAGTTGAACTCGTGGTTGCCGAGCGCGGCGGCGTCGTAGCCCATGAGGTTCATGGCGACGGCCATCGGGTGGTCGGGCACGTTGTCGCCGTCGGTGGCGATCGGCTCGATCCGGGCGTAGTAGTAGGTCAGCTGGGTGCCCTGGATGATGTCGCCGGAGTCGATCAGCAGGCAGCGGTCCCAGCCCTTCTCCTCGCGGACCTGGTTGGCCAGGGTGGAGATCTTGGCGAGGCCGACGTCGTTGTGCGCCTTGTCGGCGTACACGGCGTCGGTGAAGTAGTCCCAGTTGAGCACCCGGCCGTGCAGGTCGGTGGTGCCCATGACGGTGAAGGCCTGCTTGCGGCCCTTGCGCTTGCCCTTGGCGGCCGCCGCGGCCGGCTCGGCGGCCACGGCGGCGGGGGCGGCGGCGACGACTGCTCCGCCGGTCAGGGCGGCGCCGGCGGCGGTGGCGGCGGACCGGGTGACGAAGTCACGGCGGTTCAGGGGCATGGACGACTCTCCCGGGTGGGGACTGACGGGCCGATGGTCCGTCAACTGGTGTTCGGGTGGCGCGCCGACGCGCATCGACGCGCGTAGAAGGACGCGCGTAGAAGTGTGCCGTGCGGGCCCGGCCGGTGGATAGCCCTCCGACGTTTCCAGCAGGTGAGATCTTGGCGACTCGTTCGTGACGGGGGTGCGCGGAGGGCGGGGTGGTAAGGGGCTCCGGCCTGGGCCTGCCGGGGCTTTCTCAGGCAGGACCGTCAGGTCAGGTCCGCGACCAGCCGGCGCACCTCGCGGCCGAGCTCCGCCTCCGGGTCCGGGGCGTCCGGCCCCGCCCACGGCCGCCAGGTCAGCGCCCGCAGGTAGCCGGCCACCGCCACCGGCAGCCGGTGCCGCACGATCTCCTCGGGCACCGGCCCCGGCCCCGCCGAGCGCAGCGCCGCCAGCAGGCCCGCCACCCCCGCCGAATCCGGCAGCGGCACCGTGGCCAGGTAGTCGGACAGCGCCGTGAGCTCGGGATCGGGTCGCGGCACGGGCTTCGGCACGGGCTCCGGTTCCGGGCCGGGCCCCGACGGCACCAGCGGATCGACGGGCAGGACGACGGGCGGTACGACGGGCGGCTCCGTCCGCGGGCCCGGCGTCAGCAGCGCGCCCGCCCCGTACAGCCCCGCCACCACCGCCGGCCACCACGCCCCGCCCAGCCCGGCGAAGTGCAGCCCCAGCCCCACCGCGCCGCCCCCGCAGCCGACCAGGTTCCGGGCCGACTCCAGGTACCGCAGCACCCGCCGGCCGAACCCGTCACTGGTAGCCACGGATCTCCTCGAACACTCCGTCCAGCGAGCCCGACCCGTCGAACAGCTTGCCGCCGCTCACGTCCGCGATCCCCTGCAGCTGGCTCACCGCCGCCTCCCCGAACTTGATCGGGAACACCGGGATCGACTTCTGCCCGGCCGGCAGCCCGTCGTGGAACCGCTTGAAGTCCCCGTCCGAAGCCCCCTCGTTGCTCTCCCCGTCGGTCATCAGCACGATCGACGTGAACCGGTCGTCCCCCGCCGCCGACTGCTGCCGGTCGATCACCCGGTACGCCTCCTCCAGCGAGTCGTACAGCGCCGTACCCCCCGACGCCGCCAGCGACTGCACGTCCGCGTCGATCGACGCCAGCTCCGCCTCCGGGCCCGGTTTGCTCCCCGAGGCCGGCACCGCGTGCGTCCTCGCCCACTTCACCTTCGACGCGAAGGAGATCAGCGTCACCTCCTCGCGGTCCCGGAACCGGCGCACCGCCCGGGTGTCGTCCGCCCCCGTCAACCGGCCCAGCGCCGACTTCAGCGCCGAGATCCGCGAACCCTCCATCGACCCCGAGGTGTCCAGCACGTACACCGTCCGCGACGGCCGCCGCAGCTCGTTCTGGTACGAGGCCAGCAGCCCGTCCGCCACCGCCCGGCTCCCCGGGAACGGCAGCTCCCGCCGCCGGTCCGTCGGCAGCCCGGCCGCCGGCGACACCCCCGGCGCCACCGGGCGGCGCAGCGTCGTCTCGGAGATCCGTTTCTGCACGTCCTCCTTCACCAGGTACGCCGTCAACCGCTGGAAGGAGTCCCGCTCCCGCTGCGCGGACGAGGACAGCAGCGACAGCGGATAGTCCGCCGACACCACCCCGTCGACCGGGCGGATCACCGTCAACTGCTGGCCCGCCGCCAGCGACTTGTTCATCGACAGCAGCACCGACTCGTAGTTCACCAGCGCCCCGACCTTGCCCGGCTCCGCCCGGGTGTACGCCTGCGCCAGCCAGCCCGAGGAGCCCGACGTCAGCTTCTGGCCGGTGAAGAACTGCTTCAACTGCGGCGCCGCCTTCTGCACGTCCCCCTCGGTCAGCGCCGCCCCCGCGCCCGAGAACGCCGACGCCACCGCCACCAGCGTCGAGAAGCCCGAGTTCGACCGGGACGGGTCCGCCATCCCGTACGCCAGCTTCCCGGCCGACGCCGCATCCCCGATCTGCGCCCAGGAGACCTTCGAACCGTCCCCCCAGCCCAGCTCGTCGAGAACCGAGGACCGCACCCCCACCGCCACCGGCGACACCATCACCGGCGTCTCCGACAGCACCTTCGACTTCCCCGCGTCGTCCAGCCGCAGGTACTGGTTGGACGGGAACCACACCGCGTCGTACTTGCCGTCCGTCCGGCCCGAGGACACCGCGTCCGCGCCGTCCAGCGAGCCCGTCCAGGAGAACTGCACCGTCACCCCGGTCGCCTTCCTGGCGTCCTCCAGGATCGGCGCCAGGTCCTGCAGCTCGCTGCCGGCCAGCACCCGCAGCACCCCCGCCTGCGCCGTCGTGGCCGGCGGGTCGGACGGCTTCGGCCCCGGCGGGGTGGAGGTGCAGGCGGCGGCCGCCAGCAGCGTCGCCAGCGCGGCTACCGGCCAACTGTGCTTCTTCATCCGGGAGTTCACTGAGCCTTCCCCTTGGCGGCCTTGATCAGCCTGGTCAGGACGTCGGGCACGGGAATCTGCGGCTGGTTGACCTTCGCCGCCGCGAGATCGGGCGCCAGGACCGGGGTCCTGCCCTTCACCAGCGCGGCGAAGGCGTCCGGGTCGTCCTGCGGGCGGAAGCCGAACTTCGCCTCCAGCCTGCGCAGTTCGGCGTTGTCGTGCAGCTGGGCGGCCAGCCGCCGGCCGTTCGGCGTCCGGCCGACGATGGTGTGGTCGGTGTAGACGGTGGTGTCCGGGTACAGCACCACCATGTCGCCGGTCGACTCGCCCTTCAGCACCATCGCGGCGGCCTGCGACTCGTACGCGAGCACCAGCGGATTGCCGACCCCGGCCAGGAAGGCCTTGAACGGCTCGTCGCTGCTGCTCTTCTGGCCGCCCTGGATCGCCGTCGCCGTGCGCAGCACGTCCTTGGTGGCGTCGATCCCGGCCTGGTCGTAGACCACCTGGCGGTTGTTCAACAGGTACGACAGCAGGGCGATGTGCAGCGCCCCCGAGGAGGACGTCTCCGGGTCGGTGGTGGTGAGGAACACCGGGCCCTTCAGCTCCGCGTGCTCGGTCGCGCCCGCCAGGTCCGGCCAGGTGCGGCCGGCCTTCAGCGCGGCCAGGTAGGCGTCCATCCGGAACGTCCACAGCCCGGTGGAACGGTCCAGGGTGGCCAGGCCGTTGCCCATCAGGACGTCCGCCACCGGGCGGTGCGCGAGGATCACCAGCGGCGAGTAGAACGGCTGGACCGGGACCTCCTTGATGTTCCAGTCCACGCGCAGCTTGTCGGCCGGCGGCTGACTGGCCGGGAACGCGAAGTCCTTCGCGTCGCCGTCCATCAGCCAGGAGCCGATGCTCTCCGCGTTCACCTTCATGCCCTGCTTGGCCAACTCCGCGACGACCTGCGGATCCTGGAAGAAGTCGCGCTTCTCCGAACCGATCAGGCCGGAGACGGTGACGATGTCGCCGCCCGGGTCGTCCTGCGGGATCAGCGCGTACGTCACCCCGCCCAGCAGGGCCAACGCCGCCAACACCCCCAGAGTGCGTCTCATGCCGAACGCCTCCCCCTCGTCCGCTACGTCGTCCGGGTGGTCACCCGGGGGTGACGAGCGTCCCGCCGGGCGGGGAGCGGCGGCGGAACCGACGGTGAACCAAGGGTGAACACCCCTTCACGGGTTCGCATCGGAAGGCCGGGCGGCGACGACACCCGGGCAGGTGCTCGTACACCGGTCCGAGGATGTGTCAGATTGTTCAACTCGCCTTACGGCAAAGGTCATCCCGCCGTCCGGACCCGCGTCGTGGTTACGCGCCGGTAATGCCTACCCTCAGCAGTATGCGCCGAGCAAAAATCGTCTGCACCCTCGGGCCGGCCACCGACTCGTACGACCAGATCAAATCCCTGGTCGACGCCGGAATGGACATCGCCCGTTTCAACCTCAGCCACGGAACCCACGTCGAGCACGAGGAACGCTACCGCCGCGTCCGCAAGGCCGCCGACGAGAGCGGCCGCAGCGTCGGCATCCTCGTCGACCTTCAAGGCCCGAAGATCCGGCTCGACACCTTCGCCCACGGCCCCGTACTTCTCGAACGCGGCGACGAGTTCACCATCTCCACCGACAACGGCGTCGTCGGAGACAAGGACATCTGCGGCACCACCTACCCCGGCCTCGCCGCCGACGTCACCCGCGGCGAACGCATCCTCGTCGACGACGGCCGGGTCACCCTGGAGGTCGTCGAGGTCGACGGGCCGCGCGTGCGCTGCCTCGTCATCGAAGGCGGGCTCGTCTCCGACCACAAGGGCCTCAACCTCCCCGGCGTCGCCGTCTCCGTCCCCGCACTCAGCGACAAGGACGTCGCCGACCTGCGGTGGGGCCTGCGCACCGGCGCCGACCTGGTCGCGCTCTCCTTCGTCCGCAGCGGCCGCGACATCGAGGACGTCCACCGGATCATGGCCGAGGAGGGGCGCCTCGTCCCCGTCATCGCCAAGATCGAGAAGCCGCAGGCGGTCGACAACCTGGAATCCATCGTCGACGCCTTCGACGGCATCATGGTGGCCCGCGGCGACCTGGGCGTGGAGATGCCCCTCGAACAGGTCCCGCTCGTCCAGAAGCGCGCCGTCAAGCTCGCCAAGCGCAACGCCAAGCCGGTCATCGTCGCCACCCAGATGCTCGACTCGATGATCAACGCCTCCCGGCCCACCCGGGCCGAGGCCTCCGACGTCGCCAACGCCGTCCTCGACGGGACCGACGCCGTGATGCTCTCCGGCGAGACCTCCGTCGGCAAGTACCCCGTCGAGACCGTCAAGACCATGAGCCGCATCATCGAGGCCGCCGAAACCGACATCCTCGCCGCCGGACTGCCGCCCCTGACCACCGGCAACAAGCCGCGCACCCAGGGCGGCGCCGTCGCCCGCGCGGCCGCCGAGATCGGCGACTTCCTGCACGCCAAGTACCTCATCGCCTTCACCCAGTCCGGCGACACCGCGCGCCGGCTGACCCGCTACCGCTCGCCCATCCCCGTCCTCGCCTTCACCTACGAACCCGCCGTCCGCAGCCAACTCGCCCTCACCTGGGGCGTCGAGACCTTCCTCGGCCCCTTCGCCCCTACCACCGACCAGATGGTCGAACAGGTCGACGCGGCCCTCCTGTCGCTCGGCCGCTGCCAGAAGGGCGACATCGTCGTCATCACCGCCGGCTCCCCGCCGGGCCTCGCCGGCTCCACCAACCTCGTCCGCGTCCACCACGTGGGGACCCTGGACAACTGACCGGAGTCCGAACGGTCATTCGTGGGCGGCATCCCTCATCCGGAGGGATGTCGCCCGCCGGTCCTCGGATCCGGGCGAGGCGGCCCTGGCGGCTCCATAACATCCGTGTTATGACTTGGGGAGAGGTGGAACTTGAGCCGGAGGTCCGGGACTGGATTCTCGGACTGGGCCACGACGGTCAGGAAACGGTGACGTTCTACGTCGACCTGCTCGCCGCCCGCGGCCCCCTGCTCGGGGAACCGCACACCAGGCAATTGGACGGCAAGCTCCGGGAGCTGCGCTTCCACCTGGACGAGCTGGACATGCGCATCACCTACTGGATCGCGTCCGGCAGGAGGATCATCCTGCTGACCGTGTTCCGTAAGACGCGGATGCGGGAGACGGCGGAGGTCGACCGGGCGAGGCGGGCGCTGCGTCGCTGCGTGGTCGAGCAGCACACGGCTGACGAGGACGAGGAGTGGGCGAGATGAGCGAACGCACGTCCTGGCGTGCTCTGCGCGAGGAGATCCTGAACCGACCGGGGGCGGGCGCGGCCTACGAGGCGGCCCGGATCCGATTCGAACTCGGGGAGGCCGTCCGCCTGCGCCGTGAGGCGCTCGGCATGACCCAGACCCAGCTGTCCGCGGCGGCTGGTATGCAGCAGCCTGCCGTGGCCCGCTTCGAGGCGGGCGGAACGATGCCGACCATCGTGGTGCTGGAACGGCTCGCGGCGGCGCTGGGCATGCGGCTCACTGTCGAGTTGGAGCCCTTGGAGAGGGCGAGCTGAGCCGGGTGCACGGGTGGAATGCAGGTGATTCCGGGAGTATCCGTCGTGATGAAGGCCGGACGAATGAGGGCGTTGCGTAGGGTGCCGGGTGCGGGATTCGAACCCGCAAGCCCTCTCGGGCAGATGTGTTTGAGACATCCGTGTATGCCGTTCCACCAACCCGGCGGGGCCAGTCCCGACAGAGCATACCGGCTGTGTGCGGGCAGCTGCTGCTAGGTACCCTCATTTATTGCAGTACCCCGCCGGAACTAGGAGCCCCGTGAGCACCGCCGACGAGCAGGCACAGCCGCTTGAGACCGATTCGCCCCAGATCACCCGGATTGTGATCGCCGAGGACGAGGCGCTGATCCGCCTCGACCTCAAGGAGATGCTCGAAGAGGAGGGGTACACCGTCGTCGGTGAGGCCGGGGACGGGGCCACGGCGGTGAAGCTGGTGGAGGAGCTCCGGCCGGACCTCGCGATCTTCGATGTGAAGATGCCGGTGCTGGACGGGCTCTCCGCCGCCGAGCAGATCCACGAGAAGCACCTGGCGCCGGTCCTGATGCTGACGGCGTTCTCGCAGCGGGAGCTGGTGGACCGGGCGCGGGACGCCGGGGCGATGGCGTACATCGTGAAGCCGTTCAGCAAGGCGGATCTGGTGCCCGCGATCGAGATGGCGGTGTCGCGGTACACCGAGATGCGGACGCTGGAGGAGGAGATCGCGGATCTCACCCAGCGGCTGGAGACCCGGAAGCTGGTGGACCGGGCGAAGGGCGTGCTGCAGACGAAGTTCGGGCTGAACGAGCCGGCGGCGTTCCGGTGGATCCAGAAGACGTCGATGGACCGGCGGATGACGATGGCCGCGGTGGCCGAGGCGGTCATCGAGGAGGGCGAGGCCCAGGACCGCAAGAAGGCGGACGGGGACGCCTCCGAGTAGACGGATGCGAGGAGGGCCCGGCGGATGGGATCCGCCGGGCCCTTCGTGCGTGGACGCGTGGGGGTGTCAGTCCTCGCCGAGGTAGGCCTTGCGGACGGACTCGTCGTGCAGGAGGTCGGCGCCCGTCCCGGAGAGGACGATGCGGCCGGTCTCCATGACGTAGCCGCGGTCGGAGAGGGAGAGGGCGGCCTGGGCGTTCTGTTCGACGAGCAGGATGGTCGTGCCGGCGGCCTTGAGCTCGATGATGGTCGCCATGATCTTCTGCATCATCAGCGGCGACAGGCCCATGGACGGCTCGTCGAGCATGAGCAGTTTGGGCTGGGACATCAGGGCCCGCCCCATGGCGAGCATCTGCTGCTCGCCGCCGGAGAGGGTGCCGGCGGCCTGGCGGCGGCGTTCGCCGAGGATGGGGAAGAGGTCGTAGGCGCGGTCGACGTCGGCGGTGATGCCGGCGGTGTCGGTGCGCAGGAAGGCGCCGAGGAGGAGGTTCTCCTCGATGGTCATGCGGGGGAAGATGTGCCGGCCTTCGGGGGAGTGGGCGAGGCCGAGGGCGACGATCTTGTGCGCGGGGACGGTGGTGAGGTCCTGGCCGTCGAAGGCGATGCGTCCGGCGGTGGGTTTGAGGAGCCCGGAGAGGGTGCGCAGGGTGGTGGTCTTGCCGGCGCCGTTGGTGCCGATGAGGGTGGTGACCTCGCCCTGGTTGACGGTGAAGCTGATGCCCTTGACGGCTTCGATCTTGCCGTAGGCGACGCGGAGGTCCTCGACCTCGAGGAGTGCGGTCACTGGTCGGTCTCCGTAACGGTCTCCGCGACTGCGGGGGTGGTGCCTTCGAGCGGGGCGCCGAGGTAGGCGGTGATGACGCGGTCGTCGTTCTGGACGGTTTCGCGGTCGCCTTCGACGATCTTCTGGCCCTGGACGAGGACGGCGGTGCGGTCGCAGAGGTTGAAGATGAAGCGCATGTCGTGCTCGATGACGAGGATCGAGACGCCCTGGTCGCGGATGGCGAAGACGAGTTCCTCGGCGGCGCGGGTCTCCTGGGGGTTCATGCCGGCGGTGGGTTCGTCGAGCAGGAGGAGGCCGGGGTCGGAGGCGAGGGCGCGGGCGATCTCCAGCTTGCGCTGTTCGCCGTAGGGGAGGTTGCGGGCGAGGTGGTCGGCCTTGTCGGCGAGGCCGGTGAAGGCCAGGAGTTCCATGGCCTTCTCGCGGCTCTCGTTCTCGGCGCGGTGGTAGCCGGGGCCGCGGAGGATGGCGGAGAAGATGCCTTCCCTGGTGCGGGTGTGGCGGCCGACGAGGACGTTCTCCAGGACGGTCATGTTGGCGAAGAGCCGGATGTTCTGGAAGGTGCGGGCGATGCCGGCCTGGGTGACGAGGTGGGGTTTGGGCGGCAGGAGGGTGCCGCGGTAGCGGACGGCGCCCTCGGTGGGGACGTAGAGGCCGGTGAGGCAGTTGAAGAAGGTGGTCTTGCCGGCGCCGTTGGGGCCGATGAGGCCGATGATCTCGCCTTCGCCGACGGTGAGGCTGACGTCGTTGACGGCGGTGAGGCCGCCGAAGCGCATGGTGACGCCGGTGACTTCGAGCAGGGGTGTGGCGGTGGTGGTCATCTGGGTGGTCACGCCCCTGCCTTGGTGAGTGCGGCGCCGTCGCCGGCGGGCTGGGCCGGGATGGCGGCCTCGTGGAACTCCAGTTGGCGGCGCCGGTTGGGGATGAGGCCCTCGGGGCGGACGCGCATCAGGATGATGAGGGCGGCGCCGAAGGCGAGCAGCTGGTAGTCGGAGAGGAATTCGAGCTTCTTGGGGATGAGGAAGAGGAGGGTGGCGCCGGCGAGGGGCCCGCTGATGGTGCCCATGCCGCCGAGGATGACGGCGGCGAGCAGGAACGCGGAGTTGGGCGGCAGGGCCTCGGCGAAGGTGTACTGGTCGGGGGTGACGGTGTAGCTGACGTGGGCCTGGACGGTGCCGGCGAGGCCGGCGAGGCAGGCGCCGAGGGCGAAGGCGAGGAGTTTGAGGCGGAAGCCGTTGATGCCCATGGCTTCGGCGGCGGTCTCGTCCTCGCGGATGGCGACCCAGGCGCGGCCGATGCGGGAGTTGCCGACCCGGGCGAAGACGAGCACGACCAGGGCGGTGACGAGGAGCATCAGCAGGTAGTAGTTGGAGAAGCGGCCGAGTTCGATGCCGGCGACGGTGTGCGGCTTGCCGAGGTCGAAGCCGAGGATCTCAAGGTCGGGGATCCGGGGGATGCCGTTGGAGCCGTTGGTGACCTTGGGGCCGGTGGTGCCGTTGAGGTTGAGCATGGTGATGCGGAAGATCTCGCCGAAGCCGAGGGTGACGATGGCGAGGTAGTCGCCGCGCAGGCGCAGCGTGGGGGCGCCGATGAGGACGCCGAAGACCATGGAGACGGCGGCGCCGGTGAGCATCGCGGCCCAGAACGGGAACTGGACGTGGATGGGGGAGGCGGGGGAGCCGGAGACCAGGGCCGCTGCGTAGGCGCCGACGCCGAGGAAGGCGACGTAGCCGAGGTCGAGCAGGCCGGCGAGGCCGACGACGATGTTGAGGCCGAGGGCGACGGTGGCGAAGATCAGGATGTTGGTGGCGACGGAGGTGTACTGGTCGCTGGTCTGGGTGAAGGGGAAGCTGGCGGCGGCGGCGAAGGCGGCGCCGGTGGTGACGGGGCGGTGCTTGACGGTCAGGGCGCGCAGCCGGGCGAGCAGGCCGGACCGGGTGAGGGCGGGGACGACGAGGGCGGCGAGCAGCAGGTAGCCGATGAAGAGTTCGCCGTACTCGGTGTCGATGCCGAAGGTGATCGTGAACAGTCCGAGGCCGAAGGCCAGGACGATGATCAGGACTTCGGCCCAGGAGGGGAGTTGGCGCGGCGCGGGCAGGGGCCGCTCGACGGTGCCCAGGCGCAGCCAGGTGTGGGCGAGGTGGCCGAGCTGGAGCAGCAGGACGACGCCGGCGGCGATGGCGAGGGCGCCCGCGAGGGCGGTCATCACGGGGGCGACGGGCTGGTCGCCGGGGATGGCGTGGGCGGCGAACCAGCCGGCGGGGGCGATGGGGACGAGCAGGAAGAGGCGCTTGTCGAGGATGCGCAGCGGGACGCGGGTGCGGCGGTCGAGGGGCAGGCCGAGGGCGCCGAGGACGGTGAGGAGGCCGCCGGCGGCGAGGATCCAGCCGCCGGCTTCGAGGTTGGCGAGGCCGCCGAGTTCGGTGGCGATGGCGGCGACGGAGAAGACGCTGACGGCGAGGGTGCCGGTGGCGGTGTAGAGGACGGCGTTGTGGCTGCGGGTGGGGGCGGCCCAGCGCAGGCCTGGGGTGGCGTGGGTGGCGAGGAGCAGGAGGAGGGTGAGGAGGCCGGCGGCGAGGGCGAGCCATTGGAGGCCGGCGGGGGAGCCGGTGTAGGTGAGGTCGCCGGGGAAGTCGGAGGTCCAGGTCCAGGGGAGGGCGGCGGAGGCGGCGGTGGTGAGGGCGCCGAGGCCGGTGAGGGCGGTGGCGGCGCGGGCCGGCAGGGGGATGACCGGGGTGGTTTCGGTGGTGGTGGTCATGGTGGTCACGCCCTGTCCGCGACGCGCTCGCCGAGCAGGCCCTGGGGCCGGACGAGGAGCACGAGGATGAGGAGTACGAAGGCCCAGACGTCCTTCCAGGCGCCGCCTCCGAAGAGGTGCATGCCGGGGAGGTGCTGGATGTAGCCGGTGGCGAGGCTTTCGGCGAGGCCGAGGGCGATGCCGCCGAGCATGGCTCCGTAGATGTTGCCGATGCCGCCGAGGACGGCGGCGGTGAAGGCCTTGAGGCCGAGGATGAAGCCCATGCGGAAGTCGACCTGGCCGCTGCGCAGTCCGTAGGCGACGGCGGCGACGGCGGCGAACGCGGCGCCGATGGCGAAGGCCATGACGATGATGCGGTCGGTGTCGATGCCCATGAGCTTGGCGGTGTCGGGGTCCTGGCTGGTGGCCTGCATGGCGCGGCCGGAGCGGGTGCGGGTGACGAACCAGCCGAGGGCGAGCATGCACAGCGGGGCGGCGACGAGCAGGAAGAGGTCGCTGCGCTGGATGGTGACGGAGCCGAGGTTGAAGGGGTCGCCGGGGATCTTGGGGAAGACCCGGGCCTTCTTGGCGTCGGGGTAGAAGGAGAAGACGAGTTGCTGGAGGAAGATGGACAGCCCGATCGCGGTGATGAGGGGGGCGAGTCGGGGGGCGTTGCGCAGGGGCCGGTAGGCGAAGCGCTCGGCGGCGACGGCGGTGAGGGTGGAGACCAGGATGCCGGCGATCAGCATGAGCGGCAGGGCCAGCCACAGGGTGGTGCCGCCGGGGAGGGCGAGGTAGGCGGTCAGGGCGCCGAAGCCGCCGACCATGACGATCTCGCCGTGGGCGAAGTTGATGAGCTGGACGATGCCGTAGACCATCGTGTAGCCGATCGCGACGAGTCCGTAGAGGGCGCCGAGGATCAGGCCGTTGGCCAGCTGCTGCGGTAGGTCGTGCACCGCTGGGCCTCCGTAGTGCGTTCGGGGTGTCCGCGTGGGTGGTGGATGTGGGGGCGCGCGGGGGCACTCGTGGCGCCCCCGCGCGCTGTGCTGCTGGAAGGTGGTGCGGGCCGGCTCGGCCGCCGGGGTTCAGCCGCCGAAGGCTGAGCCGCCGGAGGTTCAGCCGCTGGAGGTTCAGCCGTTGAAGGTGCCGGTCTTCTCCACGGTCCACTTGCCGTCCTTGACGGTGTAGACGGTGAGTTGCTTGTTGGTGGTGTCGCCGAACTCGTCGAAGGAGACCTTGCCGGTGACGCCGTCGAAGGAGACCTTCTGGACGGCGTCGACGACGGCGGCGCGCGGGTTGGCGGGCAGCTTGCCGTTGTTGGCGGCGGTGACGGCCTTGACGGCCTGGATGATGGCCCAGCCGCTGTCGTAGGAGTAGCCGCCGTAGGTCTCGTAGGGGTCCTTGTATCCGGCGGCCTTGTAGTCGGCGATGAACTTGGCGGCGGTGGGGAGTTGTTCGACGGCGCCGCCGACGGCGGTGGCGTAGTCGCCGGCGCTCTTGGGGTTGAGCTTGATGAAGTCGGCGCTCTGCATGCCGTCGCCGCCCATCAGCGGGATGTTGACGCCGGCGTCCTTGAGCTGGAGGGAGAGCGGGCCGGCGGCGGGGTACTCGCCGCCGTAGTAGACGGCTTCGGCGCCGGAGGTCTTGACCTTGGTGACGATGGCGGAGAAGTCGCGGTCGTCGGGGTTGACGTGTTCCTCGCCGACGATGCTGCCGCCCTGCTTGGTGAACTCGGCCTTGAAGGTGGCGGCGAGGCCGGCGCCGTAGGTCTTCTGGTCGTCGATGAGGAAGACCTTGGACTTCTTGGCGTCCTTGGCGAGGAACTGGGCGGCGAAGGGGCCCTGGACGGCGTCGGTGGTGGCGGTGCGGAAGTAGGTCTTGAAGGGGCGCTTCTTCTCGCCGGTGACCCACTTCTCGCCCTGGCTGAGGGCGACGCCGGTGTTGGCGGGGGAGATCTCGACGAGGTTGGCGTCGTTGAAGATCTGCTGCATCGACTGGGCGACGCTGGAGTTGAGCGGGCCGACGACGCCGAGGACGCTGTTGTCGGCGACGAGTTGGGTGGCGTTCTGCTGGCCGGGGCCGGGTTTGGCGGTGTCGTCCAGGGCCTTGACCTGGAACTTGACGCCGGGGACCTCGTTCTGCTCGTTGGCCTTCTTGACCGCGAGGTCGACGGAGTTGCGGATGCCGATGCCGATGGCGGAGAGGTCGCCGGTGAGCGGGGCGTCGATGCCGATGGTGACGGTGGTGGTGGAGCCGCTGTTGCCGCTGCCTCCGTCGGCGGACTTCTTGTCGTCGCGGGAGCCGCACGCGCTGAGGCTCAGGGCGCCGATCACGGCAATGCTCACGACAATTGCGGAACGGTGACGCACGAGGGTCCCCTTCGGTTCGGGAGGCGCCGCGCCTGAGTTGGCGGGAGCCGGGATGCGCGGAGGGCCGGGCCCAATCCGTTGGCGCGGTGACTGGCCGTGACTCTAGATGCCTCTGGGCGACTCGGGCAGTGGTGTGGCGAGGCTGTGATTCTCTTGTTATGAGCACACAGAGCAGTTGTCTCAACATGTGGTCGTTTTGGCGCGACCGATCCGCCGATGTAGGGCGTTTAGGGGCTGTTGGGGCGATGTAAGGGCCAGAAATGGGGGTTGCAGCTGGCCTGGTCGATACTCGGACACTCGTGTCCGATTCACTTGTTCCGGTCATGCTCGTCCGAATTTCGGACAACGAGGGCATGGCGAAGGAACTCCGGGCTGCCTGCGGGCCTCGGAGCGGGCCATTGCTCGGATTTCCTACTGGTTACGCAGCGTTACTTGTGCGGATTTCGGACATGCTGCCGCTTCGGCCGCGCCCGGAGCTGCCCGGACATGCCGCCGCCCCCTTGTCCAGACCAACGCCTGCCCAGGGGGGCGTGAGGTCAAACAAGGGGGCGGTTAAGGGATTTGATGATCCGTCGGCACCGGGAAGCGTCCCGGCGCGGGGTCAGAGGTCGCGCAGCATGCAGGTCAGCCGGCAGCTGGTGACCCGCTTGCCGGTGTCGTCGGTGATCGCGATCTCGTACGTGGCGGCGGTGCGGCCCTTGAACACCGCCGTCGCCACCCCGGTGACCAGCCCGGAGGTGGCCGAGCGGTGGTGGGTGGCGTTGAGGTCCACCCCGACCGCGTACCGGCCGGGGCCCGCGTGCAGCATCGCGCCGATCGAGCCCAGCGTCTCGGCCAGCGCCGCCGACGCGCCGCCGTGCAGCAGCCCGTACGGCTGCTGGTTGCCCTCCACCGGCATGGTGCCGACCACCCGGTCGCCGGAGGCCTCGACGATCCGGAGGCCGAGCTTCTCGCCGAGGGCGCCGCCGGAGAAGGTCTGCGGGTCGACGCCGAGCTTGGCGAAGTGGTCCAGCACGTCCTGCGGGACCTTCAGGACGGGGGCCGCGTCGGGGGCCGCGTCGGTCATGGGGAACTCCTGCCGCTCGGGGATCGTCATCGTGCTGCCTGTGATCGTACGACCGTCCTACTCGGCGGTAGCGGCCGTGTCCGGGGCCGGGGCGTGTCAACGGGCGCCCCGGGCGCGGCGCTCGACGGGCACGGCGCCCCTTTTGTCGGTGCCGGGCCATAGGATCGGTGGCCGGTAGTGGAATCGGCAGGAACGGGACGTTGACGTGGCTACGCAGAGTACGGACAAGGGCGCGACGGGTGGCGGCGGGGCCGGCCCGCGGCCCCGGCTGATGCTGCTCGACGGGCACTCGATGGCCTACCGGGCCTTCTACGCCCTGCCCGTGGAGAACTTCAACACCTCCACCGGCCAGCCCACCAACGCGGTCTACGGCTTCGCCTCGATGCTCGCCAACACCGTCCGGGACGAGCAGCCCACCCACCTCGCCGTCGCCTTCGACCTCTCCCGGCAGACCTTCCGCTCCGTCGAGTTCCCCGACTACAAGGCCAACCGCGCCAAGACGCCGGACGAGTTCCGCAGCCAGATCGGCCTGATCGGCGAACTGCTCGACGCGATGAACGTCCCCCGGCTGACGGCCGAGGGCTTCGAGGCCGACGACATCATCGCCACCCTGGCCACCGCCGCCGAGGCGGCCGGCTACGACGTCGACATCGTCACCGGCGACCGCGACTCCCTCCAACTGGTCACCGACCACATCACCGTCCTCTACCCGACCAAGGGCGTCTCCGAGCTCACCCGCTACACCCCGGAGAAGGTCGCCGAGAAGTACGGCGTCACCCCGCGCCAGTACCCGGACCTCGCCGCCCTGCGCGGTGACCCGTCCGACAACCTGCCCGGCATCCCCGGCGTCGGCGAGAAGACCGCCGCCAAGTGGGTCAACCAGTTCGGCTCCTTCGACGAACTCGTCACCCGCGCCGACGAGGTGAAGGGCAAGATCGGCGAGAAGCTGCGCGAACACCTCGACTCGGTCAAGCGCAACCGCGTCCTCACCGAGCTCGTCCGCGACGTCGAACTCCCGCTCGGCGTCGGCGACCTGGCCCGCGCGCCGTTCGACAAGGCCGCCGTCGGCACGCTGATGGAGTCGCTGGAGTTCCGCAACGCCAACTTCCGCGACCGCGTCCACGGCATCGACCCGGCCGCCGGCGAGGAGGAGGCCGCGGCCGAACTCGCCCCCGGCGTCGAGGTCGACGGCGAACTCCTCACCGACCCGGGCACACTGGCGGGCTGGCTGCGCGAGCACGCCGCCGACACCAAGGCCCCGGTCGCCCTCGCCGCCGTCTACCAGTGGGCGCTCGGCACCGGCGAGGTCACCGAAGTCGCCCTGGCCGCAGGAGAAGCCGCCGCCTGGTTCGACCCGGCGCAGCTCGCCGAGGAGGACGAGCGGGCCTTCGCCGCCTGGCTCGCCGACCCGGCCGCCCCCAAGGCCCTGCACATCGCCAAGCAGGTCATGCGGGCCTTCGCCGAGCGCGGCTGGGCCATCGAGGGCGTCGTCGCCGACACCGCCCTCGCCGCCTACCTGGAGAAGCCCGGCCGCCGCACCTTCACCCTGGAGGTGCTCGCCGAGGAGTACCTGGCCCGCTCGCTCACCCCCGCCCCCGCCACCGAGGACGGCCAACTCGCCTTCGACGCCCCGGAGGAGGACCCGGCGGCCGGCGCCCAGGCGCTCATGCTCCAGGCCCGTGCCGTCCTCGACCTCGCCGCGCTCTTCGACACCCGCCTCGCCGAGGTCGGCGCCACCGGGCTGCTGCGCGACATGGAACTGCCGATCGCCGCCCTGCTGGCCCGGATGGAGCGCACCGGCATCGCCGCCGACCGCCCCTGGCTCACCAGCCTGGAGGCGCAGTTCGCCACCGAGATCCAGCGCGTGGTCGAGGAGGCGCACGCCGCCGCCGGGCGCGAGTTCAACCTCGGCTCGCCCAAGCAGCTCCAGGAGATCCTCTTCGGCGAGCTCGCCCTCCCCAAGACCAAGAAGATCAAGACCGGCTACACCACCGACGCCGACGCGCTCACCTGGCTCGCCACCCAGACCGACAACGAACTGCCGGTCATCCTGCTGCGCCACCGCGACCAGGCCAAGCTGCGCACCACCGTCGAGGGCCTGCTCAAGACGGTCTCGCCCAAGGGCCGCATCCACACCACCTTCAACCAGATGGTCGCCGCCACCGGCCGGCTCTCCTCGCAGGACCCGAACCTGCAGAACATCCCCGTCCGCACCGAGGAGGGCCGCGCCATCCGCCGCGCCTTCGTCGTCGGCGAGGACTACGAGTCGCTGCTCACCGCCGACTACTCGCAGATCGAACTGCGCATCATGGCCCACCTCTCCGAGGACGAGGCGCTGTTGGAGGCCTTCGCCACCGGCGAGGACCTGCACACCACCGTCGCCTCCCAGGTCTTCGAGGTCCCGGGCACCGCGGTGGACGCCGAGATGCGCCGCAAGATCAAGGCGATGTCCTACGGCCTCGCCTACGGGCTGTCCGCGTACGGGCTCTCGCAGCAGCTCGGCATCAAGCCCGGCGAGGCCCAGGGCCTGATGGACACCTACTTCGAGCGCTTCGGCGGCGTCCGCGACTACCTGCGCCGGGTCGTCGACGAGGCCCGCGCCACCGGCTACACCGAGACGCTGCTCGGCCGCCGCCGCTACCTGCCGGACCTCAACAGCGACAACCGCCAGCGCCGCGAGATGGCGGAGCGGATGGCCCTCAACGCCCCGATCCAGGGCTCGGCCGCCGACATCGTCAAGATCGCCATGCTGCGGGTGGACGAGGCGCTGCGTGCCGCCGGCCTCACCTCCCGGATGCTGCTCCAGGTGCACGACGAAATCGTGCTGGAGCTGACGCCGGGCGAGCGCGAGCAGGTCGAGGCGATCGTCCGCGAGCAGATGGCCGGCGCCTACCCGCTGCGCGCCCCGCTGGACGTCTCGGTGGGCGTCGGCGCCAACTGGGAGGCCGCCGCGCACTGATATGGCGGCGCGGTTCTCGGCGGGCTCGGACACGGCTGGTGTCCGAGCCCGCTGCCACGTTTCCGCGGGCCGTCGCGCAGCGGGGGATGGCGGAGAGCCCCTTGGCTGTCCAGAATGATCCGATGGCCACGCTTGAGACTCCGCGTCTGATCCTGCGCCGCTGGCGCGAGGAGGACGTTGCGCCCATGGCTGCCGTCAATGCCGACCCCGAGGTGATGCGGTGGATCCGGGACGGCAGCGTCCGTGACGAGCAGCAGACCCGCGGCGGGATCCAGGCGTGGGAGAGCGAGTGGGATGCGCAGGGCTTCGGCCTGTTCGCGGTGGAGATCCGCTCCACTGGCGAGCTGGCCGGGTTCACCGGTCTCTCGGTCCCCGGCTTCCTGCCGGAGGTACTGCCGGCGGTCGAGGTCGGCTGGCGGTTGGGGCGCTCCCACTGGGGGCAGGGCTTGGCCACCGAGGCCGCTGCGGCCGCTGTGCGGTTCGCGTTCGAGGAGCGAGGGCTGGAGCGGATCGTCAGCATCACTCAGGTGGGCAACGACGCCTCCGAACGGATCATGACCAAACTGGGGATGCAGCTGACCCGTGAGACCGTCAGTCCCGTCGGCGGTCGGCGAGTGCGGGTGTTCGCGTTGTCGTCGGACCAGTACGCCGCGACAACCACTCGGCACTGAGCTCGGCCATCCGATCGGCGGTCCCGCCGGTGCCTCGGAGTCGACTGCTCACCGTCTCCCCTGCGTCGGCTACCCCGCCGCGTGCGCTGCGTCCGCTGCGTGCGCTACGTCCGCTACGTTCACGCGGTGCAGGAACGCCTCGACGAGGCGGTCGGTGAAAGCCTGGTCCACGGGTTCCGCCGTCACCAGGACGCGGTGGTAGAGCGGCCCCACGAGTTGGTCGATCTCCGCCGCCATGTCGAGTCCGGCGGCGAGCTGGCCGCGTTCCACCGCGCGTTCCAGTGGGAGCCGGTCGCGTCGGCGCTGTTCGTCGAGGTACCCGGACCGCAGGGCGGCGGCGAACGCGGGATCGTGCTGGGCGTGCCCGATGAGGGCCCTGAAGACGGCGCCGGCGTCGGACCGGGTGAGGAACAGGGCCAGTTGGCGCAGGTGGGCGCGTAGGTCCGGGGCCAGGTCGCCGTGGTCCGGCGGGGTCAGGGCTTCGGCCGCGTCCTGGAGGAAGGCGTCCAGGAGGATGTCGGTCTTGGTCTTCCACCAGCGGTAGACGGTCTGCTTGGCGACGCCCGCCCGGGCGGCGATGCCCTCGATGGTGACGCCGGTGAAGCCCTTCTCGACCAGGAGGTCGTCGGCCGCCTCCAGCACTGCCTGCCGGGCCTGTTCGCTGCGGCCGTGCCGGTTGCCGTGGTGGCGTGCCGCCGGTTGCGACCCGGCCGCCGCGGCGGCCGTACTTCCTCGTTCCATGTCTGCCTCCTGGGGCCAGGGTAGGCCAGAACCGCTAGACGCAACGCAACGGTGCGTCTAGTCTAGGCTCATGACACCGACCAACACCCTCGAAGACCCCCGCGTCGCCACCGCCCTCGACCGGATGTTCCGGCACGCCGAGCAGGACGAGGCGACCAGCAAGCGGATCCGGGCGGCGTGGCCCCAGGGCTCCGCGCCCCTCGGCCCGCAGGAGCAGGCCGACGCCAACGCCGAGGTGTACATGCCGATCTCCGCCCAGGGCGGCCGCCTCCTCTACAACCTGATCCGGGCCACCCGCCCCGCCACCGTCGTCGAGTTCGGCACGTCCTTCGGCATCTCCACGCTCCATCTCGCCGCCGCGGTGCGCGACAACGGGACGGGTCGGGTGATCAGTACGGAACTGAGCGCCGCCAAGGCCGCGGCCGCCCGCCGGACGTTCGCCGAGACGGGGCTGGACGACCTGATCACCGTCCTTGAAGGAGACGCCCGCGACACCCTCGCCGCAGTCGACGGCTCCGCGGACTTCGTCCTCCTCGACGGCTGGAAGGACCTGTGCCTGCCCGTCCTGCGACTCCTCGAACCACGCCTCGCGCCCGGCACCCTCGTCGTCGCCGACGACGTCGACCTGGAGGCCCTCGCGCCCTACCTCGACTACGTCCGCGACCCCCGCAACGGCTACCAGAGCGTCACGTTCCCCGTGGAGGACGGAATGGAGATCAGCTGCCGCCTGTAGACCCGTGTGGCGTCGTGATCAGGTGCGGGTACCGCCTTCTTCGTGGGGGTAGTCCGGTACGACACCGGTCGTGACGCGTGGGCAACTCGCGAATGCCCAGGGAAAAAGGACGCGCGCCACTGCGTCCGGTCAGGCGATCATGGCTGCCATGACGGATGCAACCGGACCGGAGCCGCTGGGCGTGTGCCTCGTGGCCAATGTCGCCCAGGAGACCGGTCACGGCGAAGGCGGGTCGGAGATCCGCAAGGGGCTGAGGCACTTCGCGCCGGGGGCGAAGGTGTGGATCGCGCCGCCGGCCTGGGGTGACGGCGGTGACTGCGTCATCGTGGCCGGACGCCACCGGGGCAACAGCCGCCGCTACGTGCGGATCGTGATCAAGAGCCGGTTCCTGGTGAACTTCAGGGTCCACGCCGTCTACAGCCCGGCGCTGGTGCGCGCGTTGACGGAGGCGGAACCCGGCGAGGAGAAGGATTTCGGGGCCCGCCTCCTGTGGGACCAGGAGCAGGCGGAG
Organism: Kitasatospora sp. NPDC094016; assembly: GCF_040304045.1. Lineage (NCBI taxonomy): Bacteria > Bacillati > Actinomycetota > Actinomycetes > Kitasatosporales > Streptomycetaceae > Kitasatospora > Kitasatospora sp. NPDC094016. The sequence goes on along the minus strand of NZ_JBEOUK010000024.1, from coordinate 108,153 downwards.
AGCTGGGCGCGATCCCGGAACGCGCCGAGGACGGCCTGAGGGCGGCGAAGCCGGCGCGCCGGTGGGGCGGCACGCCGGGAACACCCCCGGGTCAGCCCGCGAGGTGCTCCAGGAGCAGCGGCACGATCCGCTCGGCGTCGGCCTCCGGCAGCCAGTGGGTGGCACCCTCCAGCGCAACGAACCGGTACGGGGCGCTGACGCGCTTGGCCGTCAGGTCGGCTGCCTCGCGGCCCAGGGCGCGGTCCTCGGTGCCCCAGACGAAGAGCGTGCGGACGGTGATCTCGCCGGCCGGCACCCGGAGTTCCTCGTTGATCGCCCGGTACCAGTTGAGCCCGGCCGTCAGCACGCCCGGCTCGGTCAGCCGTCGGACGTTGGACTCGGCCTGGTCCGTCGGCAGCGCGCCCCGGTAGATCGCGCGCAGCCTGGCCGCGTCGTCGGCCAGCATGGCCTGTTCGGCCACGTGCCCCGGCAGGCGGAACTCCCTGATGTACTGCGAGCGTTGGCGCTGGTCGCTGTCGTTGTTCAGGGCCTCGTAGAGCGCCTCGGGGTGCGGGGTGGAGAGCACGGTCAGGCTGTGCAGCCGCTCCGGGTGGGTGGAGGCCAGCGCCCAGGCGACGAGGCCGCCCCAGTCGTGGGCGACCAGGTGGAAGCGCGGCGCGTCCAGGGCGTCGGCGAAGCCCAGCGCGTCCGCGACCAGCAGCTCGACGGAGTAGTCCGCGATGTCGGAGGGGCGGGCGTCGGGGGAGTAGCCGCGCTGGTCCACCGCCACCGCGCGGTAGCCGGCCGCGGCCAGGGCCGTCAGCTCGGCGCTCCAGCAGTCGGCGAACTCGGGGAACCCGTGCAGCAGCAGCACGAGTTCCCCGTCGGCGGGCCCGGCGGCCAGCGCGTCGAAGGTGTGCCGGCCGACGGTCAGGCGGAGGGCGGTGGGCAGGGGTGTCGACATGGGTCAGCTCCTGGTGGCGGTCCGTCAAGAGGACGATCAGATCACAGGGCTGACCACGCGGGCGCGGCGGGCATTGTTGCGGGTGGCGCCTTTGCCAACCCTTGATACGGAGGGCCGGTTTCCGTGATGGAGGTGGTGGCCCGGTCGCTGGCCAGGTTCCCGGCGTGGTGCTGCGCAGGAAGTCGGTGGGGTCGACTTCTGGTGTTTAGAGGTGGGTTTCGCGGGTGGCTTGGGCTTGGGCTTGGGCCTGGGCTTGGGCTTGGGTGCGGGCGTGGGTGAGGGCGGGTTTGAGGCGGGGGTCGGGGGAGGGGCGGGCTGTGAGGAGTTCGCCGGCGGTGGTGAGGGCGGTCCAGTAGTGGGCGGGGTCGCCGGTGGTGGGGTGGGGTTGGGTGGCGGTGAGGGAGAGGTAGGCGGTGGTGAGGTTGCCGGTGGTGAACCAGCGGGTGAGGCCGTGTTGGTGGCCGGCGCGGATGCTGCCGTGGGCGTCGATGGCGGTGAGGAAGAGGTCGATGATGGCGAGGTCGCGGTCGTCGGGGGTCTTGGGGATGTCGAAGACGCCGAGGGCTTCGAGGAGTTCGCCGGTGTCGTTCTCGGATCCGGGGCGGGGGTTGGCGAGCAGGGCGTCGTAGCAGTCGTCGAGGCGGCGCTGGGTGTCGGCGGCGGGGATGCCGAGGGCGATGCAGACGGCGCGGGCGGAGCGCAGGGGCTGGCGGGTGCGGCGGGCGAGGGTGGCGTAGGCGTCGGCGGGGGTGGAGCCGGTGTCGAACAGGTGCCGGGCGGTGAGGGGGAGTCGCATGGTGGGCACCTGTTCAGACGGCGAGGAGGGTGGAGGTGGGGGGCGTGGGGGCGATGAGGGCCCAGACGAATTTGCCGATGCCGCCGGCGCGGGGGCAGCAGCCCCACTTCTCGGCGAGTTCGTTGATGAGGAGGACGCCGCGTCCGTGTTCGTCGTCGGGGGTGGGGGTGTGGAGGGAGGGGCGGCCGGTGCCGGCGTCGTGGACTTCGAGCCGGAGGCGGTGGTCGGGGGTGAGGGAGAAGCGGATTTCGATGAGGCGGTCGGTGGGGGCGTCGGTGTGCTGGACGGCGTTGGCGAAGAGTTCGCCGAGGAGGAGTTCGGCGGTGTCGCGGTAGCGGTCGCCGGTGGGGAGCGCGGCGAGGTAGGCGCGGAGCAACTGCCGGGCGATGGGCGTGGATTCGGTCCGCGAGTCGAGGCGGGCGGCGAACGTGCGGGGCCGACGGGAAACGAGCATGGTTGTGCACCTCAGGGGCGGAATGGGGTTAACTTCACCACTGCTGGTGATTGACTGATGACGAACAGTCAACCGTCCTGTCCTGTGGTCGGCTATGGCCGAGCCGAGCCGGGAAGTTGAAACCCTTGAAACCCGTCTGCAGGGGGGAACTGTCGTGCGAACCGACCGCGAACCGAACCGAAAGCTCGCTTCGTTGATGACCGAAGCCGCTTGGGGCAACGGCGAATTGGCGCGGGCCGTCAACCGGACCGGTACCGAGGCCGGGCAGCGGCTCAAGTACGATGCCTCGGCTGTTTCTCACTGGCTCGGCGGCACTTCGCCTGCGGCGAAGGCCCTGCCGGTGGTCTTGGAAACGCTGGCACGGAGACTCAAGCGGCCGATCACCGCTTTCGAGGCCGGATTTCGCGACAGGCCTACCACCGTTGAGGAGTCGACGGATACGGTGTCAGGGCTGATCGATCTGGGGAGCCTCGATATGGACCCATCCCGGCGCGGAGTTCTCACAGCCAGCTTGTACTCGGTAGCTCTCACCATTCCGGGTTGGCCCGACCTGGTAGGCCGTTTCGAGAAACTGCGGACCAACCCGCACCTGCGGATCGGCATGGCAGAGGTCCAGTCGGTCGCCGCCATGACCGAACGGATCAGCGACCTGGACGACCAGTTCGGTGGCCGGATGGCGCGACCGATGGCCGCCTCGTTCCTGGTCAACACGATCGCCCCGTACCTACGGGCGGACGCCACCGAGGACGTTCGCGAGGCGATGCTGTCGGCCGCCGCTGACCACTGCTACCTGACCGGCTACATGGCGATGGACGAGCGTCACGATGCCCTGGCCCAGCGCTACTACATGAAGGCTCTGGAACTGGCAGGGCATGCGGGCGATCACCTCACGTACTGCACCACCCTGCGCGGCATGAGTGTGCAGGCCGTCGACCTCGGCCATGGCAGTGCCGCCACGCGGTTCGCGGATGCCGCCTCGGCTGCCTCCCCGCAGGCCGGCCCCCGGATGAGGGCCTTCCTCGCGGGCCAACAGGCCCACGCCACCGCCCAGACCGGAGACAGGGCCGGAGCCCTGTACCACCTGCGGATGGCGGAAGTCGCGATGGAGCAAGCCGAGTCCAAGGCGAAGGCGTTCGGCTCCTACGACCCGTCCTCCCTCGCGTACCACGAGGCCAAGGTCCGCTGGGAGCTCGGCGACAAACCTGGCGCCATCTCCGCGATGCAGGCGTCCGACCGCCTGCGGTACTCGGTGTACGTGCGCAATCGGGTGCGGATGACCGGCATGCTCGCGGAGTGGAAGTTGCAGGCCGGCCGCCTCGAAGAAGCCTGTGTGGACTGGCATCGAGCTCTCGATGATTACCCGGCTGTCCAGTCCGGTCGGGCCGACGACCGCTTCCGCTCGATGATGGCCATGATCAAGCCCTACCAGGGCAACCGGTACGCGCGCGACTTGTACGACCGCGCTCGGCCGATGGCGAAGGCGGCCTGACCGGGCCGGAGATGCCCAATGGGCAGAACGATGTCTCCTCGGAGAGCTTGGATCGAGCGCATCCGAGCAATGATCCGGAAGTCGTCGCTGCACACCGGCGCGTCTATGGTCGGCTTCGCAGTGAGATACTCCCGGTGAGTAACTCGCTAGCGGCGGCAACGGGGGCGACTGCGTCGAGGTGGCCCCCGGATTCCCGGGCCTCGTCCCCGTGCGTGACTCCAAGGACCCGCACGGGCCGGTGCTCGTCTTCCTGGCCTCGGCCTGGACGTCCTTCCTCTCCTCCGTCCAGGCCGGTGACTTCCCGGAGCGGTGACCAGCTGCCGGGGGCGCATCGTCTTCCGCGTGCGCCTGCCGCAGCCTGAAACGCGCCTTCTGACCAGGCGAAACGCGGATCGGTCCCTACGCTGGGTGTCGGCCCGCCAGCCCCGTCGAAGGACCGCGTATGCGCCGCTCCCGCCTCATGCTGTTCCTGGCCCTGTCCGCCGTGACCGCCTCCGCCCTCGTCGCCGCCGACGCCGCGCCGGACGGGCCGGTCCCATCGGTCAGCCTGCCGGTGCTCCGTGACCCGCAAGCTCAGCAGAAGCTCCACCGCATGACGGACCCGGTGCAGGACTGGGTGGAGTCCGGCGACCCGGCGGCGGACGGCTACGCCGGGACCGTGATCGACGCGTCGAACCAGCACGCCGACATCTACTGGAAGGGCGAGGCCCCGACCGAGGTCCGGGCGCTGCTCGACGCGAACGCCGGCCCCGGCTACACCGTCGACGTTCACCAAAGCCCTTACTCCCGTGCGGAGATGCGCGCCGCGATCGACCGGTTCACCGCCGCTGTGGCGCCCGAGGCGTGGACGTCGATCGGCCCGCAGGAGGACGGCACCGCCATCGCGATCACGTACGTGCCGACGAAGGCGACGCGGCCGACCGGCGGCGCCACGACCGAGCAGGCGTACTCCCGGATGGCCGCCGAGATCGCCGGGATGCCGGTGACGGCCACCGTCGAGGGCATCCCGGCAGCGCTGTCCGGCAGCCGGCACTCCGACAGCGCGCCGTACTACGCGGGCGCCGAAGTCAACACCGGCAAGGCCTCGTTCTGCTCGACCGCGTTCAGCGGTTGGAAGGACAGGACGAAGGTGCTGCTGACCGCCGCACACTGCGGCGCCGGCCGGTACTACAACGGCACCAACGGCTACATCGGCGACCTGTACGCGATCGGCGACGGTTTGGACGTCAGCATGATCGCGATCAACGGCGGCGGCGCCGGCCGGTTCTACGACGGCGCCTGGTCGGACAGCGGCGGTTCGTCGCGACGCACGTACGGGATCGGACGCAACAACGTGGGGGACCTCGTCTGCCTCAGCGGCGCCCAGTCGGGGTGGAAGTGCGACGTGGAGGTCAAGAAGGTCGATGTCGAGACGACGAACGACGAGGGGACGAAGATCAAGCCGGTGGACATCGCGGAGTCGAAGGGCGGTGACCGACGGGCGATCGGTGCGAAGGGCGACAGCGGCGGCCCCACACTCGCCAACCCGTCCGGCGCGAACGGCGACATGGAGGCTCGCGGCGTGATCGTGGCCGGAAGGTCGGAGGTCGGATGCCCGGCCGGATCGACGGCACACTCGACGACCTGCTACACGCAGGTGCTCTACGTGCCGATGACGCCGGTGGTGAACCAGATGGGCTTCTCGCTCTCCTGACGGCAGCGCGAGCGGGGAATCCCGCCCCCGCCGAGGAGGAGTGTCAATTCCGCGGGTTGAGGCGGCGGGTGGGTTCCGCCGTCGTCGGGTCCTCGGGCCAGGGGTGGCGGGGGTAGCGGCCCCTGAGATCCGCGCGGACGGCGCGGTAGCCGTTGTGCCAGACATGAGATCACCTCGAAGGGGCGGAGGGGGGCAGCCGAACCACCGTTGGTGGTTGACTGATGGCGAACAGTCACCAGTCCTGCCCTGTGGTCGGCCCTGGCCGACGCAAGCCGGGAGGTTGAAACCCTTGAAACCCGCCTGCGAAGGGGAAACTCTCGTGCGAGCCGACCGTGTGTCCAACCGCATGCTGGCCTCGTTGAATCGAGAGCCGGTTGATCCACCGCTTCTCTTCGGTTGTGTCTCGTAGGGGCGCGACCAGCCAGGGCACGAGCCGAGGGGCGGGCACAGCGGCGATCTGCTCAACCGGGTGGAGAAGCCCCTGATTGCAGGACTCCGCAGTCCAGACTGTGAACCGGGCGTTGGCGCAGGCCGGGTTGATGCCGATCTCACCTTTGGGGCTGACGCCGTTGAATGGCGTCGAGATGCCCTCCTTGTTCCAGTACGCCCATGCTTCCAGGGCCTTGACCTGCTCGAAGCAGTGGTAGAGCAGCGGGTAGCGCTCTAGGAGCCGGACTTCCCGGAAGATCAGCTGGCCGAGGAGGTGCGGTGCCGTCTCGGCCAGCGTGCCCGGGTCCGCCTCGTGGAACGTGAAGTCCCGGATGTCCTGGCGAGGTGGCAGTGTGGTGGCGGCGAAGAGGTGGGACAGACGCCGGCGGACGTAGTCGGCGGCCGGGGCCGCCAGGCCGGGCTCGATGCGTCCGACGAGGCCGTGGAGCCGGGTGTAGTCCGGGTGGAACAATCCGAGGTCGAAGAGGGTGCCCATGCCGTCCACAGCGGAGAAGGCGAGGTTCTTGTAGAGCCGGTTGTTCATCTCCCCGCGGTCCGCGTACTCGCGGGTGGCCCGGCTGGTGGAGTGGAGCATCAAGTACTCGGCGACGGTCTCGAAGTACAGGTAGCCGAGGTAGGGAAGGACCGGGACCGTGGCGGCGAGTGCGTCGATGAACGGCCCGTCGGGTGCCGCCTTGCCGCTCGCGTTGCGCAGGAGGGTGTCGAGGAACGACGCCGCGACGCGCACCCGGGCCACGACGGATCGCAGGACTTGGGTTTCCTCGGCGGCGGTGAGGACGTGTCGGCACTCCTGGTAGGCGCGTAGATGGACGCCGCCCAGACGCAGGTAGTCGAGCCCCTTCAGCGGCGCCGGGCCGACGGGGTTCACTTCGATGACCAGCGGTGTGCTGTTGCTCCGGCTCTCCAGCAGGTACGAACCGAGGTTGTGGGGACGCAGCCCGCCAGTCGGTGTCGGTGTGAGTGGGGAGCCGTAGACAGCTCCGACCAGGCAACCGGTGGAGGCCAGCAGGTGGCCGCTGGCGCGTACGGCTGCCAGGTCGCGGGTCAGGTGGAGCAGGTGGATCGGGGCGCCGGCGGCGAGCGAGCAGAGCATCGCGTTGTCGCGCAGCAGCCGTCCGTTGGGGGCTTGTTCGAGGCGCTGGTACCAGTCGGCGTCGGTGTCGGCGAGTCCAGCCGGTGATGAGCGGCTGGGCAAGGCCCCGTAGTCGGTGTGGGCGTCGTCCCATTCGGCGTGCACGGGGTTCTCCTACTCGGGCAGCGTGGCGCGGAGCGCGTGTTCCAGCGCCTGGGTGTCGGTGGCGCCGTCGAGGCGTGCCTGTTCGCTGTGGACCACCAGGTCGTGGGCGACGGGGTGGAGCCAGACGGGGACGGGCAGGCGAAGTCGGCTGGGGTCTGGCCACCAGCGGGCGAGGGGCAGTCGGTAGCGGTCGAGGGCATCAGCGGCCTTGAGGAGGTCCGCCGCGTCCTGGTGCCGCCGGTAGGCGCTCGTCTGGTCGTCCGTGAAGGCGTGGTGGGCGACATCGTGGAGGGCGACGGCCGTGGTCGCCTCGGGTGTGGGGGCGGTGCCGAGGGCGGCGGCCACGGTGGTGGTGTTCTCGGCGAGCCAGCGGGCGGCGCGCTGTCCGTGGCCCGGGTCGTCGCGGTCGTGGTGGCGCCGGCAGTCGTGGCAGGCCGCCGCGACGGCGAGGGCCTGGGTGCGGTCGGGGTCGGTGCCGTGGTCGTGGTCGTGGTCGTGGTCGTGGTCGTGGGCGAGGATCTGCACCAGGAGCGCGACCCGGGCTCCGTGCCGGACTCCGTGGATGGAGTCGGCAGCCTCCCTACGGGCGAACCAGGGGCCTTCGGGTACCAGCAGGAGCGGACGGTATGGGATGGTGGCCCGGACACCCGGACCGGTGGGACGGTTGCCGGCGATCCAGGCCAGTGTGGTCCGGTCCATGTACTGGTGGTCCGGGAGATGGCCGGTCTCGGCCAGTACACGCAGCGGCGCGTTCCCGGGATGCGGTGTCGGCGGGATCATGAAGGGTTCCTCAACTTGGGGTCGGGTGCGATGGGCGTCACGCTGGGCGTGGTGGTGCTGACGATGGGAGACCGGCCTGCGGAGCTGACGGCGCTGCTGGACTCGGTACGGGCCCAGGACGGCGGCGACAGCGGCGTGCGGACCGTGGTGCTCGGGCAGGGCGTGGAGCTGCCCGAACTGCCGGACTGGGTGGACGCCGTGGAGCTGCCGGAGAACCTCGGCATCCCCGGCGGCCGCAATGTGGGCGTCGAGCGGCTGCGCGAACTGGGCGGCGTGGATGTACTGGTCGTCCTGGACGACGACGGCTTGCTGCCCCGCACCGACACCTTCCGCCTGGTCCGGGCAGCTTTCGAGCAGGACCCGCAGTTGGGGATCATGTCCTTCCGTATCGCGGATGAGACCGGGTTCACCCAGCGTCGGCACGTCCCCCGCCTCGGCGCCAGCGACCCGATGCAGTCCGGGCCGGTCACCACCTTCCTGGGCGGCGGCCATGCCATCCGGATGAGCGTGATCGACCAGGTTGGGCTGTTCCCCGCTGCTTTCTTCTACGCCCACGAGGAGACCGACTTCGCCTGGCGTGCCCTGGACGCGGGCTGGCGCATCGACTACCGCGCCGACATGGTGCTCCAGCACCCCCGCACCGACCCGGCCCGGCATGCCACCTACTACCGGCTGACGGCCCGCAACCGGGTCTGGCTGGCCAAGCGCCACCTGCCCGCGGTGCTGGTACCGGTCTACCTCACCTCCTGGGCGCTGTACACGCTGGTCCGCCGGCCGCCGCTGCCCGGTCTCAAGGCGTGGTGGTCCGGCTTCTTCGAGGGTGTGCGCACGCCGTGCCCGCCGCGTCGGCCGATGCGGTGGAGCACGGTGTGGCGGATGGCGAAGCTGGGCCGACCGCCGGTGTTCTGACGGCCGGCCCAGCGTGGTCAGGTCCAGATGGCGTGGAGGGCGTCGATGACGCGCTGCACGTCCGTGCCGGTCATGGTCGGATAGCACGGCAGGGACAGTTGCTGGGCGGCGATCTGCTCGGTGATGGGCAGGTGGCAGTCCAGGTAGCGGTAGGCGGCGAGGCGGTGGACCGGCTTGAAGTGCACGCTGGTGCCGATCCCGTAGGCGTCGCGGAGCTCATCTGCCACCGTGCCCCGGGTCCGACCGCCAACCGGATCGATCAGGACGGGGTAGAGGAACCAGCCGTGCCGGACGCCGTCCAGGACGGTCGGCAGCCGCAGCCCCGGAAGGCCTGCCAGGGACCGGTCGTAGGAGGCGGCGATCCGGGTCCGGCGCGCGGTGAACTCGGTGAGCTTCTGGAACTGCTGGAGGCCGACCGCAGCCGTGATGTCCGACATGGTGTACTTCAGGCCCGGCATGGTGACTTCGTAGTCGGCGGTGCGGCGCTTACCGTGCCGCTGCCACACGGAGGAGTCGATGCCGTGCCGGCCGGCTCGCCTTCGGGCCGGCCGTGAGCCGGCCCGAGCGAAGGGTGTCTAGAACCTCGGCCTCCTCCTGCCCGAGCGAGGGACGGTTCCAGGGCAGGAACGATGCGGTGGCCGTCACGGCTGCCCCCACGCGGCCGTGTACTCGGACCGGTACTGCCGGCATGCGGGGGTGCGCAGGGTCCGCACCGTGCCGGCGGTGAAGGCGTCCACCAAGCCCCGATGGTTGTCGTACTGGGGCTCGTTCGGGTCCGTGACCTGGCGGCTGGCGAAGAGGTCGGCGATCTCCTGCACGCCGTCCTTGAGGGTGGTGGAGCAAGCCCCGGGGATGTGGCGCGCGAGGCGGGCGAAGCTGACCCGGTAGTCGCGGGCGTCGGCTTCGTCCCGCTCCGGACCGCGCTGGATCTTCGAGCCGGGCACGATGGCGGCCACGGTCTCGGCGATGTCGGCGATGGTGTGGTTCTCCTGGTCGCTGCCGACGTTCCACGCGCCGGTCAGGTCGCCTTCCAGGACGGTGGCGAGCACCTGGGCGACATCGCCGACGTGGACGAGCGGGCGGCGCTGTGCACCGCCGTTGAGTGGGATGCGCCCGGTGGCGACGGCGCGTGAGGCCATGGAGTTGACCACGGAGTCCAGACGCTGGCGGGGCGAGGCGCCGTGGACGGTCGCCAGCCGGAGGCTCGTCAGGGCGGTAGCGCCTGCGAGGACGTCGGACAGGCGTCGTTCGGCGAGGACTTCGGTCCAGGCGTAGATCCCGAGCGGGTTGGGCTCGGTGTCCTCGTCCACGGTGCCTTCGTGCCGGCCGTAGACGCTGCAGGAGGAGAAGAACACGTACCGGCCGACACCGGCACCGGCGGCGGCCTCGGCGGCGATCAGCGGAGCGGCGTAGTTCAGTTCGACGGCCAGCTCCTCGTCCAGTTGGCAGGCCGGTTCACCCACAATCCCGCCCAGGTGCACGACGGCGTCCGCGCCGTCGCAGACCCGGGCCAGCAGGTCGAGGTCGCGCAGGTCCCCGCTGACGAACGCGGCGGCGGTGGGCAGGAGCCGTCCGGGGGCGTCCTTGCGGTTGTAGATCAGGCCGTCCGCGACGGTGACGTGGTGGCCGAGCGAGACGAGGTGGTGGGAGGCGACGGAGCCGATGTATCCGGCCCCGCCGAGCAGCACGACGCGCATGGGGTAAGGGTCCCTTCGTTCAGGCGGCCGGAGCGGCGGCCGGGGTGGTGAACCAGTCCGGGATGGCGTCCGGCGTGGTCCTGAGCCAGTGCACGTAGCGGTCGATGCCCTCGGTGAGGGTGATGGCGGGGCGCCAGCCGAGCAGGTTGGTGGCCCGGCGGGGGTCGGCGAAGCCTCCGCGCGGGTCGCCCTCGGGCATCGGAGTGTCGACGAACGCGGCGTCGGGGTAGTGGGTGGCGATCAGCTCGGCGATCCGCCGGACCGAGGTTGGGTGGCCGGTGCCGATGTTGATGGTCTGGCCGGCGGCCTGGTCGGTGACGAGGGCGAGGATGGTGGCGTGCGCGATGTCCTCGACGTGGACCATGTCGCGCACCTGGTGGCCGCCGCCGTTGAGCCGCATCGGCTGGCCGGTGTGGGCGGACAGGGTCAGCCACGGGACCACCCAGGAGTGCGAGCCCGGCTTGGGAATCTGGGGGTCGCCGTAGACCGAGAAGTACCGGACGATCGAGTACCCGGTGCCGCTGCCGCCGAGCATCAGGCGCACCTGGTGCTCGCCCCACAGCTTGGTGTTGGCGTACACCGAGATCGGGGTCAGCGGCTGGTCCTCGGTGAACCGCGCGGCACCGTTCTGGGTGGGGGTGCCGTCGCCGTAGACGGAGGCGGAGGACACGAACACCAGCCGCTTCACGGACGAGGTCACCACGGCGTCCAGGACGGTCTGAGTGCCATGCACATTGGCGGCGAACGCGGTGTCGGGCCGACGGGTGCAGGCAGCGACATCGGCGTACGCGGCGGCGTGGATCACGTAGTCCGCGCGGTCGGCGAGCCATTTCACGGTGGCCCGTTCGCGCACGTCGCCAAGGACGACCTGGGCGCCGTACTGGTCCACTCGGAACAGGTCACGCACGGGGTGCGGGTAGGCGTCGAACCTGTCCAGGACGATCGGCCTGGCTCCGTGCGCGGCGAGCTGGGCGACGATGCGGCTGCCGACCAGGCCACCGCCACCGGTGACCAGCACGCCGGCCCCGGCCAGCTCGCCAAGGCGCGGGTCGCGGTACACGTCGGCCATGAGGCATCGGCCTCCTCTGGAGTGCGGGTATGTGCAGTCAGTGAACATCCGGACACGCTCCGGCGGTACGGTGGTGGCCCGCCCATCCCGTTCAATCTGTTCAAGATCGATTCTGGGGGCACGAGTTGACTGGGCGTAAGGAACCGAACCGGCAGCTGGCGGCCGTCATCGAGGAGGTCGGTTGTACGTACGAAGCCCTGGCCAAAGTGGTCCGCGGCGTTGCGGCGGAATCCGGTGAGACGCTGCACACCTCGCGGTCGGCCGTGCTCTCCTGGGTGAGGGGCGGCGCTCCAACGGGCGGAACCGCGGCCTACCTTGCCGAGGCGTTGACGAGAATGGCGAAGCGGAAGGTGACGACCGCCGAGATCGGTCTAGGCTTCCCGGCGTTCGGGGAGGCCATGACCCCCGATCCTCTGGCAACCGCTGCCGATCTCGGGAGACTTGTCATGTTGCACCGTCGCGACTTCCTCGCCCTCGCCTTCGCGGCTGGCACCGTGGGGCTCCCGCTCACCTACGACCACCAGGCCGTCGCCGAAACGCTGCGAGGTGCGAAGACCGGTCGCAGGGCCGGCGCCGAGGAGGTGTCCACCGTCCGGCAGCTCACCGAGATGTTCAGGACCGCTGACGAGAGGCTGGGCGGCGGCTATGGGCTCTCCACGGTGTCGTCCTACCTGGCGGACGCCGTCGTGCCGATGCTCCAGGCCACGTTCCCGTCCGAGGAAGTGCGGCGGAGTGCGTACGGGGCAGCGGCCGAGCTGGCGACCCTGGTCGGATGGAAATGCCACGACCTCGGCCGCGAGGGTGCTGCCCAGCGGTTCTACCTCCTCGCCTACCAACTCGCCTGCGAGTCCGACCCCGCAGGCCACGGGGCCTGGATGATGCGCGCCCTCACGCACCAGGCCCTCGACCTGAACCAGACCACGCACTGCGTCGAGCTGGCCGAGGCAGCGCTGTCACGCGCCCATGGGAAGGTCGACCGCAAGACGGAGTCGCTGCTGCTGGTGACAGCCGCCCGGGCATATGGCGCAAGCGGCCAGAGCAAGAACGCTGCCGGAGCACTCCTCGCGGCTGAGAACGCGATGCTCGCCGGTGATGACGACGTTCCCTCGTACGCCAGTGCGTCAGGCCCGGTCGCGGCCACGGTGGCCTCGCACACCGGCAAAACGCTGACCGAGATGAAGGAGCACCGAGCCGCTGAACAGCATTATCGGGCGGCCCTGCGGGACCGTGCTCCGTCGACGTACCAGCGAGTTCGCGGCCTGACCCTCGCGAACCTCGCCAAGTCCGTGGCTGCTCAACATCGTCAGGAGGAGGCTGTGATCCTCTGGAACGAGTGCTTGGACCTCATGGACGGCGTGGCATCCGACCGGAACAAGAAAGAGCTCAAGATGGTGCGCGCGACCATTGCCGTCTATCGCACACGAGGAATTCCCGGCGCTCCCGAGCTTGCTCGGCGGGTTTCCGAGCTCGTATCCGCGTGACCTCGGATTCACTGGCGGATCACGGGGCACCCGAGGTCTCGGCCGCAATCGTGCTGTTGGTCGGGTTGCTCCAGGGATGGCTGCCCGCCGGTTCCGAGGGTTTCCGGAAGTTCCTGATCCTCTTCACCTCCGTGATCCTGGCGCTCGTCCTCTACTCCGAGATCCGGACGAACCGGCGCGACTGACGGCGACGCAGCCGGGCAGCGGCGGCGGTGTCGTCAATCGCGCCGGCTACTTCCGGGCGTTGAGGCGGCGGGTGGGTTCCGCCGTCGTCGGGTCCTCGGGCCAGGGGTGGCGGGGGTAGCGGCCCCTGAGATCCGCGCGGACGGCGCGGTAGCCGTTGTGCCAGAAGCTCTCCAGATCGCCGGTGACGGCGGCGGGGCGACCGGCGGGCGACAGCAGGTGAATGGTCAGCGGGACACGTCCTCCGGCCAGGGCAGGGGTCTTGGTCCAGCCGAAGAGTTCCTGCAACTTGACGGCCAGCACCGGGCGTTCGGCGGTGTAGTCGACTCGTATCTTCGAGCCGGACGGCACGGTGATGCGTTCGGGGGCCAGCTCGTCGAGGCGGCCTGCTTCCCCGGTGGCCCAGGGGAGGAGCCTCTGGAGGGCAGACGTTGTGTCGATCCTGGCCAGGTCGGCGCGGCGGCGGGCGCGGGACAGTTCCGGCTCCAGCCACTCGTCGGCGCGTTCCAGCAGCGCGGCGTCGGAGACGTCGGGCCAGGGGGCGCCGATCGCCGCGTGCAGGAAGGCGAGACGTTCGCGCAGGCCGGGGGAGGGCCAGGTGAGTAGAGCGGAAACGCCCTCGCGGGCCAGGCCTTCGAGGATGGCGCCCCGGACGAGGGCCCGGTCGGGGCGGCTGAGCGGCTTCTCGGCGAGTTCGATCGCGCCCAGCGACTCGACCCGGCGGGAGACGACCTCGTCGCGGCGGGTGTCCCAGTGGACTTCCTCGCGGGATTCGAGCAGCGAGGCACCGGCAAGCCGGGCGGTGTCCTCGTCCAGTGCCGCAGCGTGCAGGATGCGGGCGGAAGGTGAGCCGGCCGGGCGGTCGGCGACTGCGATGGCGAGCCACGGCAGTGTGCCGAGCGCGGTGCCGGGCGCGAGTTCGGCCGCCGTCCCGGAGGCCATCAGGTACGGGCTGCGCTCGCCGGGGGCGGGCCGCTCCACCCGGGCGCGGGCGATGCGTTCGGGGAAGGCGAGGGCGACGACGAGGCCGGCGGCGGTCGTGTCGGGCAGCTGAGTGGCGGGTTCGGAGCCGGCGGCGCGCAGGAGGCGGCGGACTTCCTCGCGCCAGCGGCCGGCGTAGGGGTCGTTGGCGGAGCGGACCGCCCGCCAGACCGCGCCGAGGTCGTCGCCGAGGGCGCGCGGCGGTTCCTCGGAGAGCAGGGCGACCACCTCGGCCGCTCGACGGGCGCCGACGGCAGGGGCGCCGTCCACGAGCGCGCGCCCCAGCCGGGGGTGCAGCCCGGTGCGGGCGAGGCGGATGCCGCGCGGGGTGGCCCGGCCGTCGGTGTCGACGGCGCCGAGGGCCTGGAGGGTCTGCCGGGCGGCGGCCATCGCCCCGGCGGGCGGGGCGTCGGGCAGGGCGAGGCCGGTGGCGTCCGGGTCGCCCCAGCAGGCGGCCTGGAGAGCGAACGCGGTGAGGTCGGCGAGGGCGATTTCCGCGGTGGGGAAGCGGGCGGCGAGGGCGTCCTCGGCCTCGTTCCAGCAGCGGTACACGGTGCCGGGGGCCTCGCGGCCGGCACGGCCGGCGCGCTGGCGGGCGGCGGCGAGCGAGGCGCGGACGGTGACCAGCCCGGCCAGGCCCCGGGCGTGGTCGGTGCGCGGTTCGCGGGCGAGCCCGGCGTCGACGACGACGCGGACGCCGGGCACGGTGAGCGAGGACTCGGCGACGGCGGTGGCGAGCACGACGCGGCGGCCGTCCGAGGGGGTGAGGGCGGCGTCCTGGACGGACTGCGGGGCGCGGCCGTGGAGTTGCAGGACGTCCGCCGCCACGGTGGACAGCTGCCCGGCGACACGGCTGATCTCGCCGACGCCGGGCAGGAAGCAGAGCACGTCGCCCTCCTGCTCGGCGAGCGCCCGCCGGACGGTGGCGGCGACGTGGTCGAGCAGCGCCGGGTCGACCCGGGTGCCGTGGGCGGGCCGGACGGCGCGCGGCGGCGGCGCCCACACCGTCTCGACCGGGTGGGAGACCCCGTGCGCCTCCACCACCGGCGCGCCGCCGAGGAGTTCGGCCCAGGCCGCGGTGTCGGAGGTGGCCGAGGCGCAGACCAACCGCAGTTCGGGCCGCAGCGCGGCCCGGACGTCGAGGAGGAACGCGAGCGCGGTGTCGGCGTCCAGGTGCCGTTCGTGGCACTCGTCCAGGACGACCACGTCCACTCCGGGCAACTCCTGGTCGCGCTGGAGCCGTTGCAGCAGTACGCCGGTGGTGACCACCTCGACGACGGTGGAGGGCCCGACGCGACGGTCCCCGCGCACGGTGTAGCCGACCCGCCCGCCGACCGCCTCGCCCAGCAGCCAGGCCATCCGCCGGGCGGCGGCCCGGACGGCGAGCCGGCGCGGTTCGGCGACCAGCACGCGAAGCGTCGGGCGCTCGGGATCGAGCAGACCGGCGAGTGCGAGCGGTACCAGGGTGGTCTTGCCGGTGCCGGGCGGTGCGGCGAGGACGGCGGTGCCCTGCTCGTCGAGGGCGCGGTGCAGCGCGGGCAGGGCGGTGCGGACGGGCAGTTCGCGCCAGGCCGGGTTCGTCGAGGTCAAAGGGGCTCAGCCCCGCTCGGCGACGAAGATCGCGGTGCCGGGGATCAGCCGCCCGCGCAGCGGGGACCAGCCGCCCCACTCCTGCTCCAGGCCGGCCGGCCACTCGGGCTCGACCAGGTCGGTCAACCGGAATCCGGCGCCGACGAGTTCGCGGACCCGGTCGCCGATGGTGCGGTGGTGCTCGACGTAGCTGGCGCGGCCGTGCTCGTCCTCCTCGACGTAGGGGGTGCGGTCGAAGTAGGAGGAGGCGGCGGTGAGGCCCTCGACGCCGGGCTCGTCGGGGAAGGCCCAGCGGATCGGGTGGGTGACGGAGAACACCCAGCGGCCACCGGGGCGCAGCACCCGGTGCACCTCGCGCATCAGGGCGGCGGTGTCGGCGCTGAACGGGACGGCGCCGTAGGCGGAGCAGGCGAGGTCGAAGGAGGCGTCGGCGAAGGGCAGGACGGCGGCGTCGGCCTGGACGACGGCGACGGGGGTGGCGCCGCGGTCGAGGTCGATCCGGCGGGAGTGCTGGAGTTGGCGGTGGGAGATGTCCAGGGCGACGGGGCGGGCGCCGCGGCCGGCCAGCCAGCGCGAGCACTGGGCGGCGCCGGCGCCGATCTCCAGCACGTCCTTGTCCGCGACCTCGCCGAGGAGGTGGGCGTCGGCTTCGTCGAGGCCTTCGGGGCACCAGGTGAAGCGGTCGTCGCCGAGGAACTCCCCGTGCTCGTCCTGGTACTCGTCGGCGTTGCGGTCCCACCAGTGCCGGCTGGCCCGGCTGCTCTCCCCGGTGCCGGCCGCGCGCCGTACCGCGTCGTCGCCGTCGCCGTCAAGATCATGCAGGTCGGACTGGGGGGTGGTGGCCACGGTGATAATGCCCATCGCGTAGGGTGTGGAGTGCGGAAGCGCCGCTGCCGAGACCGGGCCCGTCAAGGACCCGATCCTGGTGGTGGCATCCGGGGAAGGGCCCCTTCGGGCGCCACCGCAAGGTGCGCAATCGGAGGATATGGCCTGATCCATACCGGGCTCCACCGTCTTGCCGCTCTTGGCGTTGACCGTGCCTGGCCGTCCCCGTATGCTACAAGTTGCGCTGCGGGCCTGCGCGCCTCAGACGGAGCAGGTCGCGCTCGCATCTGTCGAAGACCCCACGGTCGCAAGACGGACGCCGGATTTCCCGTTTGTGCGGGAGTGCCGGTGCGCCGTGTTCTTGGCTGTCCGGCTTTCGGTGGGAGCGATACGGGCCCTCCGCGTGGCATTACCTACGACTTTCATGTCCGTACCGGAGCCCTTTTCCTAATGACGAGCCCCACCGACTCCTCCCTCAGCACCACCCCGCAGGTCGCGGTCAACGACATCGGCGACGCCGAGGCGTTCCTCGCCGCCATCGACGAGACCATCAAGTACTTCAACGATGGCGACATCGTCGAGGGCGTCATCGTGAAGGTCGACCGTGACGAGGTCCTCCTCGACATCGGTTACAAGACCGAGGGCGTCATCCCGTCCCGCGAGCTCTCGATCAAGCACGACGTCGACCCGCACGAGGTCGTCGCCGTCGGTGACAACATCGAGGCCCTGGTTCTCCAGAAGGAGGACAAGGAGGGTCGTCTCATCCTGTCCAAGAAGCGCGCTCAGTACGAGCGTGCCTGGGGCACGATCGAGAAGATCAAGGAAGAGGACGGCATCGTCACCGGTACCGTCATCGAGGTCGTCAAGGGTGGTCTCATCCTCGACATCGGCCTCCGTGGCTTCCTGCCGGCCTCGCTCGTCGAGATGCGCCGCGTCCGCGACCTCCAGCCCTACGTGGGCAAGGAGCTCGAGGCCAAGATCATCGAGCTGGACAAGAACCGCAACAACGTGGTCCTGTCCCGCCGTGCCTGGCTGGAGCAGACCCAGAGCGAGGTCCGCCAGACCTTCCTCACCACCCTGCAGAAGGGCCAGGTGCGCTCCGGCGTCGTCTCCTCGATCGTCAACTTCGGTGCCTTCGTGGACCTGGGTGGCGTCGACGGCCTGGTGCACGTCTCCGAGCTGTCCTGGAAGCACATCGACCACCCGTCCGAGGTTGTCGAGGTCGGCCAGGAGGTCACCGTCGAGGTTCTCGACGTTGACATGGACCGCGAGCGCGTCTCCCTGTCGCTGAAGGCGACCCAGGAGGACCCGTGGCAGCAGTTCGCCCGTACCCACCAGATCGGCCAGGTCGTTCCGGGTAAGGTCACCAAGCTGGTTCCGTTCGGTGCGTTCGTCCGCGTGGACGAGGGCATCGAGGGTCTGGTCCACATCTCCGAGCTGGCCGAGCGCCACGTGGAGATCCCGGAGCAGGTCGTCCAGGTCGGCGACGAGATCTTCGTCAAGGTCATCGACATCGACCTCGAGCGTCGCCGCATCAGCCTGTCGCTCAAGCAGGCCAACGAGGCGCTGGGTGCCAACCCGGCCGAGGTCGAGTTCGACCCGACCCTGTACGGCATGGCCGCCTCGTACGACGACCAGGGCAACTACATCTACCCGGAGGGCTTCGACCCCGAGGCGAACGACTGGCTGGCCGGCTTCGAGAAGCAGCGTGAGGAGTGGGAGCGCCAGTACGCCGAGGCGCAGTCCCGCTTCGAGCAGCACCAGGCCCAGGTCATCAAGAGCCGTGAGGCCGACGCCGAGGCCGCTGCCGAGGGTGGCGACGCCGTCGCCGCCGCTGCCGGTGGCTCCTACTCGTCCAGCAGCGACGAGGGCTCCGGCGCTCTCGCCTCGGACGAGGCCCTGGCGGCCCTGCGCGAGAAGCTGGCGGGCGGCCAGAGCTGAAGCTCTGACCCGCTGCCAGTACCTGGCGCATAGCTGAACGGTGGGCCCCACCCGGAGAAATCCGGGTGGGGCCCATTTCGTTTTCCGCCTTCGGCCGAGGTTTTTTACTTCACGTTCTTTCGTATTTCGCCTTCACTTATTTGTGGTTTATGTGAAGGAATTTTGTGAGATGTGGCTCATTGTCCGTCTATAGGTCGAACACCGGGTTGCACCTACATTGAGGGGAGCTGCCCGAAAGGCCTCCTTCATGCGCAACGCTCCCACCGCTGCCGGCGACCCCGCGGTCCCCGGGCGGCTCGCCGCCCTCGGCCGGTTCTGCTTCCGCCACCGCCGCTGGGTGCTCGGCCTGTGGGCCGTCGTCCTGGTCGTGGGCGTGCTGATCGGCGGCCGGGTCTTCGAAGGAACGGTGGCCGGCGCCTCCTCCGCCACCGCCGAAGCCGACCGGGGCGGCGCGGTGGTCGCCGCGACCGACCCGGCCCGCGGCACCGTCACCGCCGTCGTGGACGGGAAGCCGGTCGACGACCCGGCCGTACGGGCCGCCGTCACCAAGGCCACCGCCGACCTCGCCGCCCTCCCCGGCGTCTCCTCCGCGCTCGACGCCTACGGCACCGGCCCGGCGCCCGCCGCACTGCGCTCCGCCGACGGCACCGCGAGCCTGGTCACCGTACGGATGGCCGACACCAGCACCTCCGCCCAGGCCGACGCCGTCACCCACCGCCTCGCCGCCCTGAACGGCGAGGCCGGTACCCACGTCACCGTCGGCGGGGACCTGGTGCTCCAGGACGAGGTCAAGAAGCAGACCGAACAGGACACCCGCTTCGGCGAGATGGTGACGCTGCCGCTCACCCTGATCGTCATGGTGCTGGTCTTCGGCGGCCTCGCCGCGGCCAGCCTGCCGGTGATCGGCGCGGTCGCCTCGGTGGGCGGCGCGCTGCTGGCCATGTTCGGTTTCAGCCGGATCATGGACATCGACACCAGCGTGCTGCCGATCGCCACCGTGCTCGGGCTCGGACTCTCGATCGACTACGCGCTGCTCATGGTGAACCGCTTCCGGGAGGAACGCGGGCACGGCGCGGGCATCGCCGCCGCCGTCGAACGCACCGCCGCGACCGCCGGGCGCACCGTCGCCTTCTCCGGCCTCACCGTCGCCGTCGCGCTCTCCGGCCTGTTCGTCTTCACCAGCCCGGTGCTCGGCGCGGTCGCCGCCGCCGGGGTGAGTGTGGTGGTGATCGCGGTCGCCGCCGCGCTGACGCTGATCCCCGCGCTGCTCGGCTTCGCCGGCTCCCGGATCAAGGCGCCCGCCGCGCCCGTCCCCGACGAGGGCTTCTTCAGCCGGACCGTCCGCCGGGTCGGCAAGCGGGCGGTGCCGGTCGCGCTCGCCTGCGTCGCCCTGCTGATGGCCGCCGGTGCGCCTTTCCTGCACGCCGACATGCGCAACTCCGGCGCCGCCGTGCTGCCCGCCTCCTCGGCCGGGCGGCAGGTCGCCGACGCCGTCGACCAGCGCTTCCCGCAGGCGGCGGCCGCGCCGATCACCGTCGTCGTCGAGGGCGGCGCGCCCGTCGCCCAGGCGTACGCGGACGACGTCGTCGCCAAGCTGCCCGGGGTCGCCGGGGTGCGGGCGGTGACCCCGGTGAGCGACTCGGTGTCCACCGTCGACGTGCTCGTCCACGGCGACCCGCAGGGCCACCAGGCCAAGCAGGTCGTCCAGGAACTGCGGGACGACCGCGGCGGGCTGAAGACCTACGTCACCGGCGGCGCGGCCTCGGTCGTCGACTTCGAGGACGAGCTGCTGTCGCGGGGCCCCTGGGCGCTCGGGCTGGTCGCGGTCGGCACGCTGGTGCTGCTCTTCCTGATGACCGGCTCGGTGGTGATGCCGGTCAAGGCGCTGCTGATGAACCTGCTGTCGCTGGGCGCCTCGCTCGGCGCGCTCACCCTGGTGTTCCAGGACGGGTACTTCAGCGGGCTGCTCGGCTTCAGCCCCACCGGCGGGCTGGAGACCTTCATCCCGGTGCTGGTCTTCGCCTTCGCCTTCGGGTTGTCCATGGACTACGAGGTGTTCCTGCTCGCCCGGATCAAGGAACTGCGGGACAAGGGGCACAGCTGCACCCGGGCGGTGGAGCTCGGGGTCCAGCGCAGTGGCCGGATCATCACCTCGGCGGCGCTGCTGATGGTGATCGTGTTCGCCGGGTTCGCCCTCGGGGACATGCTCATGGTCAAGCAGATGGGCATCGCGCTGGCCGTCGCCGTCGCGGTGGACGCCACCCTGGTGCGCTGCCTGCTGGTGCCCGCCGCGATGAGCCTGTTCGGCGAGTTCAACTGGTGGGCGCCCGCCCCGCTGCGGCGTCTGCACCGGCGCTTCGGGCTGAGCGAGCACGTCGAACTGCCGACCGTCGGCGAGGCGGCCGTCGGCGCGACGGCCGTCCCGGCCCCGCGACCGGAGGCCAGGGACCTGGTGGGCTCAGCGCAGTCGGCGCAGTAGGTCGACGCCCGCCCGCAGGGCCAGCCGCTCCTCGGGGGTGAGGCGGGCCTCGATGGCGGCGGCGATCCGCTCCTCCCGGCGGGCGCGCTGCTCCAGCAGGGCGGCGCGGCCCGCTCCGGTCGCGGTGACCAGCAGTTTCCGGCCGTCGGTGGGGTGGGGCTGCTGGGCGACGAGCCCGGCCTCCATCAGCAGGGCGACGGTGCGGGCCATCGACTGGTGGCGGACGCGCTGCAACCCGGCGAGTTCGGCGACGGTGCAGGCGCGTTCGTCGCGGACGAGGACGCCGAGGACACCGGCCTGGTTCTGCGGCAGCTCGTCGCCCGGGCGCAGGGAGCGGACCAGGTCGCCGATGGCGGCGCGCAGCTCGGCGGCGAGTTCGAGGGTTTCGGGAGCCGGACTGTTCATGGGAGAAGAGTACCGGGAGTCTCCACAGCAAAACTGTACAGTCCTGCTGTATGGTCTGCCGCATGAGGATCACCAAGTTCGGACACGCCTGCGTACGCCTGGAGCACGACGGGACGACCGTCGTCGTCGACCCCGGGGCGTTCACCGACCCCGCCGCGCTGACCGGGGCCGACGCCGTCCTGATCACCCACGAGCACATGGACCACTTCGAGGAGGCCCGGCTGCGCGCCGCCCTGGAGGCCGACCCGGCCCTTCGGGTGTGGACCAACAGCGCGGTCGCCGCCCTACTGGACGGCGTGGCGCAGCGCGTCGCCGTGGTCGGCGAGGGCGACGCCTTCGAGGTCGGCGGGGTCGGGGTGAGCGTGCACGGCGAGTGGCACGCGGTCATCCACCGGGACATCCCGCAGGTGAAGAACATCGGCTTCCTCTTCGACGGCCGGCTGTTCCACCCCGGCGACGCCTTCACCGTGCCGCCGCACTCGGTGGACACCCTGCTGCTGCCGCTCGCGGCGCCGTGGAGCAAGGTCAGCGAGGTCGTCGACTACGTCCGGGAGGCCGCCCCGCGGGTGGCGGTGCCGGTGCACGAGGCGATGCTGAGCCCGATCGGGCACATGGTCACCACCCGGCTGCTCGGGCCGGACGGGCCGGGGACCGGCGCGGAGCTGACGGTGCTCGGGGAGGGCGAGAGCCTGGAGCTCGGCTGACGGCGCCGGGGGCCGGGAGGTCGGTTGCGCGATGGTCGGCCGCTGGTCCCGGCGGTCCGGGCGCCGGTAGCCTGACGCCATGCTGAAGATCGGACTGACGGGTGGCATCGGCGCCGGCAAGAGCGAGGTGTCCCGGCTCTTCGCCGCCCACGGCGCGGTGATCGTGGATTCCGACGTGATCGCCCGCGAGGTGGTCGCGCCCGGGACGGACGGTCTGGCGGCCGTGGCCGCCGAGTTCGGGCCGCAGGTGCTGCGCGAGGACGGGGCGCTCGACCGCCCGGCCCTCGGCGCGATCGTGTTCGCCGACCCGGCGCGGCTCCAGGCGCTGAACGCGATCGTCCACCCGCTGGTGCGCGCCCGATCCGCCGAACTGGAGGCCGCGGCCGCGCCGGACGCGGTGGTGGTGCACGACGTGCCGCTGCTCGCGGAGAACGGCCTCGCCCCGCTGTACGACCTGGTCGTGGTGGTCGACGCGGCCGACGACGTGCGGGTGGAGCGGCTGGTGCGGCTGCGCGGGATGGCCGAGGACGAGGCCCTGGCCCGGATGGCCGCGCAGGCCTCGCGGGCGGACCGGCTGGCGATCGCCGACGTGGTGATCGACAACGGCGGGCCGCTGGAGGCGCTCGCGGCGCGGGTCGACGAGGTGTGGGCGGAGCTGGTGAAGCGCGCCGCCGCTGCCTGAGGTTCAGGCGGCGGTCAGCGGCAGACGGGCCCGGACGGCGAAGCCGCCCTCGGTGGTGGGGCCGGCGTGCAGGGTGCCCCCGAGGTCGTCGGCGCGGGTGCGCATGCCGTCCAGGCCGTGGCCGCCGGAGGGCAGCCGGGGCCGGTCCGGGTCGGCCGCCGCGGCGGGGGAGTTGACGATGTCCAGGCGCAGCCCGTCCGGGTGGACTTCGACGGTGACGGCGACCTCGGCGGCCGGGGCGTGCTTGTGAGCGTTGGTCAGGGCCTCCTGGACGATCCGGTAGGTGGCGTACTGCACGGCCGGTCCGGGCGCGGGCAGTCCTTCGGCGGGGCCGGTGAGGGTGAGGTCGACGGCGAGTCCGGCCTGGCGGGACTCCTCGACCAGGGCGGGCAGTCCGTGCAGTGAGGGGCCCTGGTCGGAGGCCGGGGTGAGGACGCCGAGCAGGCCGCGCAGCTCGGTGAGGGCCTGGAGGCCGAGGGCGCGGATCAGGCCGAGAGTCTCCCGGACGGCCGTCGGGTCGTCGGCGGACGCGACCTGGCAGGCGCCGGCGTGCAGGGTGATGAGGGAGACGCGGTTGGAGACCACGTCGTGCATCTCCCGGGCGAGCCGGGCGCGTTCGGCGGCGGCGGCGCGCTCCTCGGCGTACCGGCGGGCCGCCTCCAGCAGCCGGTTGCGTTCGGCGAGCGCGGCGACGGCGCGGGCGCGCTGGTGGGCGGTGAGGCCGAGGGCGAGCGGGACGGCGCCGAAGACCAGCGGGTCCTCGGCCAGGTTGGCGAGGGCGGAGAGGCTGCTGACGTCCCCGAGGTCCATGGGGACGAGCAGGCGCACCCCGGCCAGCACGGCCAGGACGACCGGCACCCGGGTGGCGCCGCGCCGCGTGGCCAGCCCGTAGAGGGCGACGGCGAGCGGGAGCTGACCGCCCAGCAGGGTGACGGCGGCGACGGCCGCCGGGTACCGCAGGCGGACGGCGAGGGCGAGTGCGCCGGCCGCCACCAGGCCCGCGTTGACCGGTGCCGAGGTGGTCGGCCCGATGTCGGGGTCGCCCGCGGCGAGCGGGACGAGCACCAGCAGCACCAGGACGGTCGGCCCGAGCGCGACGACCGGGCCGGGCAGACGGAACGGCGGGCCCGGCAGCGGTACCGCGGCGAGGGCGGAGTCCAACTGGTCGGCGGCGTCGGGCTGGTGGGCGCCGTGGGGCTGGTCGGGGGACGGGTGGTGCTGGTGGCGGGTGGGGTCCAACCGGCCGGTGGGGCGCCGGAGTCGGGGCCGCTGCTGGGTGGGCTGGCGCATGGGGGCATGCTCGCACACCCCGTCCGGCCCGGGGTGGCGAGCGGGCCGCAGTGGCCGGGAACAGCCTGGAATTCGCCTTCCCGGGAAGGGATCATGGTCGGATGGATGATCGTTTCTCTTCCGAGCCGCCGACCGTCGTCCGGCTGCCGCAGTACACCCGCGCCGACCATGACGAGATCCTCGGCCCCGGCGACGACCCGTACGGCGTCGCCTACACCGGACTGACCTGGCTGCCCAAGGACATCCACTTCGGCATCCGGGCCGCCGACGGCCGGCTCGTCGCGCACACCGGCCTGGTGCCGCTCCCGCTCACCGTCGGCGGCACCGACCTGGCGGCGATCGGCGTCGGCGGCGTCGCCGTCGCCCCCGACCGGCGCGGCGCCGGCCTCGCGCGGGCCGTGGTCCGGGCCGCCCTCGGCCACGCCCGCACCCTCGGCCACCGCCACGCGCTGCTGTTCTGCCGCCCGCCGCTGGCCACGTTCTATCGGGGGCTCGGATTCCGCGAGGTCGCGCAGGAGGTGACGGTGGAGCAGCCCGAGGGGCGGTTGGCGGTGATGCCGCTGCGCACCATGTGGGCGCCGCTGGCGGAGGGCGCCCGGTGGCCGGAGGGGCCGGTGCGGTTGCGTTCGCTGCCGATGTGACGTGCCCTGTGGGGATGGAGGCGGGGGCGGGGCGGGGTCACTCCGGCCAGGCGGAGTTCTCGATCACGGCGGCGAAGTCGGTCCGCTCGAAGTCCGGGTCGAAGTGGGCGAGGACGTCCGCCTTGACGTTGCCGAAGGCGGTCTCCGGCTTGGGCGCGACGCCGTCGTGGAAGGCGCGCAGGATGCCGCGCTTGAAGTCCGGGCGCGGATGGGCGGCGACCACGGCGTCCCGGTCGGCGGCGGCGATGTCCGCGTACCCGATGCCGAGCACGTCCAGCTCCACCCCGGCGGTGGTCAGCGCGATCTCCGGCTCCAGGAACTCCGGGATGCCGGGCGTGGTGTGCAGGGCGATCGCCTCCCACACCAGGCGCACCCGCCGTTCGTCCACCCCGTGCCCGCGCAGGAACGCGGCGGCGGCCTCGGCGCTGTCCACCTCGAAGCGCCGACCGGAGGCGTGGTGCTCGGGGCCCAGGCCGAGATCGTGGAACATCGCGGCCAGGTACAGGAGTTCGGGATCGAAGTCGAGCCCCCGGCGGCGGCCCTGGAGGGCGCCGAACAGGTAGACCCGGCGGGAGTGGTGGTACAGCAGCTCGGTGGTGGCGTCCCGGACCAGCTCGGTGGCCTCGGCGGCGAGGCGGCTGTCGGGGATCCGGACTCCGGCGATCTCGGTGGCGGTCATGCGGTGGCCTCCAGGGTGGTGGTCTCCGGGGTGGTGCCCGGGTCGGTGGCGGTCGGGTGGGTGGCGGTCGGGTCGGTGGCGGTCGGTACGGCGGCGGTCGGGGCGGTGCCCGGGTCGGTCGAGGTCGGTGAGCCCGCCGCGTGGGCGACGGCGGCGCCGGCCAGCGCGCGGATCATGGCGTGCGCCCGGGTGCCGTCGCCGGACAGCTCCGGCTGGAACAGCGAGGCGAGGAAGAACGGGTGGTCCGGCAGTTCGAGGACGCGCACCTCGCCCGCGCCGTCCGCGCCGCTGAACCGCAGCCCGTGCGCGCGCAGCCGGTCCAGGTAGTCGGCGTTGAGGCCGTACGCGCAGTGGTACCGCTCCAGGGTGCGGGTGGTGCCGAGGACGCGCTCGGCGAGCGTGCCGGGAGTGATCGCGACCGCCCCCTCGTGGCCGACCAGGGAGCAGGCCAGCGGCACGATCACCTGCTCGTCCCGCTCCGGGTGCTCCTCGCCGTGGACTGCCCCGCCGAGGCCGCAGACGTTGCGGGCGTACTCCAGCACCGCGTGCTGGAACCCGGCGCAGGTGCCGAGGAAGGGGATGCCGCGCTCGCGGGCCGTCCGGACGGCGGCCAGCGCGCCCGCCTCGCTGCGGTAGGGACTGCCGGGGAGCAGCCAGATCGCGTCGAAGCCGTCCAGGGCGCCGGGCGCCCCGGCGTCCTCGGTGGGGATCCAGTAGGCGTCCAGGACGAGCTGCTCGCGCTCGGCGAGGGCGTCGAGCAGGCCGGGGATGCGGGCGTGCGAGCGGACGGCGGGGGAGCGGTCGCCGACCAGCGCGATCCGCGGGGTGAGGTACGTCATGGGACTATCCTGACCCCGCACCCGAGATCAGCGCCAACGATGATTTCTTACCCCTCGATCAGAAGAGTTGATGACTGCCGTGGATCCGCAGCAGCTACGCACCTTCGTCACCGTCACCCGCCTCGGCTCCTTCTCCGAGGCCGCGCGGGAACTCGGCTACACCCAGTCCGCGGTCTCCCAGCAGATCGCCGCCCTGGAGGCCGACCTCGGGACCGGCCTGCTCAACCGCCGCCCGGTCGGCCCGACCGAGGCCGGCCTGCGGCTGCTGGAGCACGCGGCGCCCCTGCTGGTCCGGCTGGAGGCGGCGCGCGCCGACGTCGCCCGCCTGGCCGGTGCCCCGCGTGCCCGGCTGGTGCTCGGCGCCACCCCGCTGGCGGTCGGAGCGGCCCTGGGGCGCGCACTCGGCGAGGTGCGCCGGGCCCACCCGGCGGCCGAGCTCGTCGTCCGGGTCCTCGCCCAGGACGCGCTGCCCGCCCAGGTCGCCACTGGCGAGGTCGACCTCGCCCTGATCGACGGCCTCGCCGCCCCCAGCGACCCGCTGCCGCTGCCCGACGTCGGCCCGCTCGGCACCGTCGCCGTCGACGAGCAGCCCGTCGCCGTCGCCCTCCCGGCCGGCCACCCCCTCGCGGGCCGCACCGGCGTCGCGCTCGCCGACCTCTCCGCCGCCCGCTGGCTCGACGCCCCCGACCTCACCCCGACCGCCGCCCGGCTGCGCGCCGCCGCCGGCGTCGACGGCTTCCGCCCCGCCACCCGCTACCGGGGCACCGACGTGCACGGGCTGCTCGCCCTGGTCGCCACCGGACACGGGCTCAGCCTGCTCCCGGCGTCCGTCCTCGCCGGGGCGCCCGGCGTCGCGTCCACGCCGATCGCCGCCCCGCGGCTGGTGCACCGCACCGAACTGGTGCACGGCAGCCTGCCGGAGGGGCCGGCCGCGCTGCTGGCGCGGCTGCTGTCGGGCACACCCTGAGCCCGCTCCCCGGACCGCGCCGGGCGCCCGCGGTGTTTGTGGAGGCGCGATCACCGGGCGTTCACGTCCTGGGACTGACGGTGGTCGCATCGGTGGTGCTGTCATGGGCACAGTCGCCCGGCGCGAGGCCGGGCAAGGCCCGGGAGATCTCCCCACATGATGCTCCGTCAGCGTCTCACCGTCGTCGCCGCGGCGGCCGCCCTCACCGCCGCCGGGCTCGCGGCCGGCACCGCGCAGGCCGCCCCCGCCAAGGGCTCGCCCGTCAAGATCCGTCCGCTCGCGGCGAGTTGTTCGCAGGCCTACCTGCCGCTGCCCGACCCGTCCTGCACGCCGGGCGCCTACAACCCGGACGTCACCCAGGCCACCATCGGCCAGACCATCTGCGTCTCCGGCTGGACCTCCACCGTCCGTCCGCCGACCAGCTACACCAACGCGCTGAAGGCGCAGCAGATCGCGCAGTACGGCTACGCGGACACCAACCTGTCCGACTACGAGGAGGAC
Source organism: Kitasatospora sp. NPDC094016 (assembly GCF_040304045.1). Taxonomy (NCBI): domain Bacteria; kingdom Bacillati; phylum Actinomycetota; class Actinomycetes; order Kitasatosporales; family Streptomycetaceae; genus Kitasatospora; species Kitasatospora sp. NPDC094016. The sequence goes on along the minus strand of NZ_JBEOUK010000024.1, from coordinate 80,448 downwards.
CACTTCGTCCCGCTGGAGCTCGGCGGCGCCCCGCGCGACCCGCGCAACCTCTGGCCCGAGCCCCGCTACGGCAGCCAGACCGCGACCGGCAAGGACGGCGTCGAGACCAAGCTGAAGAACGCGGTCTGCAAGGGCAAGGTCGGCCTCGACGACGCCCGCAGCGCCATCGTGACCGACTGGACCACCGCGCTCAGCAGCCTCGGCCTCTGACTCTCCGGCCCTCTGCCGCTCTGACCCTCTGGTCCTCGTGCTGGTGCGGCGGTCGGTCCGTCCGGTCCCCTGTGCCGGACGGGCCGACCTGCCGTCCGCCCCGGGCGCCGCCTCGGCGGTGCGCGGGGCCGTCTGTGGTGGTTCTGTGGTCGTGGATGGGGCCGCGGCGCCGGGTCAGCGGCCCGAGTGGGCCGGGGCCGGGCCCGCGGTGGTCCCGGGCCGTGTGTGCGCGGAGCCGTCCGCCCGTTCCCGCCGCCCGGTCGCCTCGCGGACGCGGGCACTCGGCATGGCTGTTCCCTTCCCCCGTACGTTCCGCCGCCCGGCCGCCGGCCCGCTGCACCCCCCTGTTCCGAGGGGCGGTCGGGGTCGGCTGCGTCGACGGCGGTCGAAACTTATGCCACCGGGCCGCCGGGAGCAAAGCGGGATACCGGCGGGTAGGCCGCCTTCCCCGGCCGTCACGGGGGCGTTGGTGGTGAAGGTGTGCGCGGGCGTGTCGGAAGGTATGGCGGGCCTTCGGCGCCCGACCGGTCGGCGGACGGCGCGCGGTCGCGGATTCCCCCTGTCGGGCGGGGGTCCGCTGGTCGGTCGCAGCCCCGGCGCGCCCGCCCGTGCGGGCCCGCGGCCGGTCGCGGCGGACGGCTCATGCCAAGGCTTTCCCCCGACCGGATCCGCCGCCCTCCCTCCGGGTGACCGGCCCGGCCCGGCGCGCTCCCGGCCCCGGACCGGTGGCGGATCAGGCGTGGGTGCCGGGGACGCCGAGCTGCTGGGCGAGCCAGGGGAGGGCCTGGGCGAAGGTGGCGGCGCCGGTCTGCCAGGTGTGCTTGCCGGAGCCGACGGCGGTGGTGGTGCGGATGCCGTCCTTCCGGGCGGCGGTGTCGAGGGCCCTGGCGGACTCGATCTGGCCGTGCTCCTCGTCGCCCTGCCCGAAGTAGCCGGAGACGCCCTGGTACTTGGGGTGGTGGGCGAGCACGGTCAGCGGGTCGTGGGCGGCCCAGGCGGCCGTGTCGCCGCCGTACAGCTCCTGGACGGTGTGGTCCTTGTCGCCGGTGGCGGGGCCCTTGTCGCCGGAGAAGTCGCCGAAGTGGGTGAAGACGTCGGGGTGTTCGACGGTGAGGTCGACGGCGCAGGTGCCGCCCATGGACCAGCCGGCCACGCCCCACCTGTGCGGGTCGGTGGCGGCGTTGAAGGTCTTCTCGACGAACGGCGGGACGTCCTTGAGCAGGTGGCTCTCGGAGTTGCCGTGCGGGCCGTCGACGCACTCGGTGTCGATCCGGAAGCCGCCGGTCGCATCGACGAAGACGAGGATCGGCGCGAAGCCGTTGTGCTTGGCGGCGAAGTCGTCCGCGGTCTTCACGGCGTTGCCGGAGCGGATCCAGTTGTCGGGCGCGGCGAACTCGCCGCCGATCAGCTCCAGCGCCGGCAGCTTCGGCCGGTTCTGGCTGCGGAACCATGCGGGCGGCAGGTAGACGAGCTCCTGGCGGTGGGTGAAGCCGCTGGCCGTGCTGGGGATGTCCACCTGGACGATGCGGCCGGTCCTCGTCTTCCCGTGCAGGGAGCCGAGTTCGGCCAGCGTGATCTGCTCCGGCAGCGGCTGCCCGCCCAGTTCGCCGATCGCGTCGTCGAGGGTCGGGTAGTAGCCGGTGGAGATGTTCACGCTGTTGGCGGCGCAGAACAGGGCGAGCAGTGCGGCCGGCGGCGCCAGCGCCCGGCGCCACCAGCGGGCGCCGCGCCAGCCGAACCCGAGCGCGCTGACCGCCGCGATCGCGACCCCGCCCCACAGCCACACCCCGAACGGGATCGGGTCGGTGATCCCGGCGAGGGCGAGTACGCCGACGGCGGCGAGGGCGGTGAGCAACAGCGCCGTCCCGAGGGCGATCGGGCCCCACTTCAGCCGCCAGGCCCGGTCCCGCCAGCCGAGGGCGGCCAGGAACAGGGCAAGGGCCGCGGCCTGGACGGCCCAGGGGAACCAGCCGCCGAGCAGGGAGACGTTCATCTGGCGGAGGCTAGGGGTGCCGGATGAGAAGTCGATGAGAGGCTGGCAGATCGCTGGAAGGAGCCTGGGAGGCGGACGGGGACTTCGAATGGAGGTCTGACGGGGAGAAGGCGGCCCGCCGCAGGGCAGGCCCGTCGCAGGGCAGGGCCGCCCGCCGCCGTCAGCCGGCGAACCGCTCGCGCAGTGCCGCCAGACCGGTCGCGAACACCCCGTGGAGGCGGTCGGCGGAGTCCTTGCGGTGCTCGGCGTCGACGTCGTACGTGGCGCTCCACTCCACGAAGCTGGCGTCGAGCGCGGTGACCGGGGTGACCCGCAGCGTCGCCCGGTAGCCGTACAGCTCGAATGCCCCTTCGGGGAAGCTGTAGGTGTAGCTGCGGGCCTCCTCGTCGTAGGCGAGCAGCGTCTCGTGCAGCGCCGCGCCGTCGATCTCGAACACCCGGACCGACCCGATCGCGTTGCCCGTCAGCTCGTTGCCGAGGCTGCTGGCCGGCAGCCCCGGATGCCAGCCGCCGAGGTCGTGGAAGTCCCCCAGCAGCTCCCACACCTGCTCGGCCGGAGCCTCCACGACCGTACTGACCTTCGTGCCTGCCATCGTCGTCACCCTTCGCCGACCTTCGTACGGACGGGCACCATCCTGGGGTCGGCGTGCGCCGGGCGCCAGAGGGACCGGCGGCCGGCGCCGGGAGGTCACCTGCCCGGCGCGGCCGCTTCGAGGTCGTCGACGGTGCCGGACATGACGGTGCGCAGGTGCCGGGTGAGGTGCTCGGTCGGCCAGTCCCACCAGGCGAGGGCGAGCAGGCGGGCGATGTCCGGCTCGCTGTAGCGGGTGCGGATGAGTCGGGCCGGGTTGCCGCCGACGATCCCGTAGTCGGGGACGTCGTCGACGACGACGGCGCCGGAGGCGATGATCGCGCCGTGGCCGATGCGCACCCCGGGCATCACCATGGCGCCGTAGCCGATCCAGACGTCGTTGCCGACCACCGTGTCCCCGCGGCCGGCGAGGCCGGTGATCAGGTCGAAGTGCTCGGCCCAGCTTCCGCCCATGATGGGGAACGGGAACGTCGAGGGGCCGTCCATGCGGTGGTTCGCCCCGTTCATGATGAACCGGACCCCCGTACCCAGCGCGCAGAACTTCCCGATCACCAGCCGCTCCGGGCCGTAGTGGTAGAGCACGTTGCGGGTCTCGAACGCGGTCGCGTCGTCCGGGTCGTCGTAGTAGGAGTAGTCGCCGACGTCGATCAGCGGGGACGTCACCAACGGCTTGAGGAGCACCACGCGCGGTTGTCCGGCCATCGGGTGCAGCGTCGAAGGATCAGGCGGAACCGAACTCATGGCGACACCACTTCGGATCGGCAGGCGTGAAGCGCGGGCAGGACATCGATCATGCCACCGTCTAGGATCGCGGCCCATGGATGCGAGCACCCGAACCGACCTGATCGCCGTCCCGCCCGGCCGCGTCACGCTGTCGGACCGCCGTACGCAGCGGAGCTGGACCGTCGAGCTCGCCCCCTACGAGCTGGCGGCCTGTCCGGTCACCCGCGAGCAGTACGGCGCCGGGGCCGGCGACCGGCACCCCGCCGACAGCGTGTCCTGGTACGACGCCGTCCACTACTGCAACGAACTGTCCCGGCGCCACGGCCTCACCCCCGCCTACCACCAGGACGGCGAGTCCGTCACCTGGGACCGCGCCGCCGACGGCTACCGGCTGCCCACCGAGGCCGAGTGGGAGCACGCCTGCCGCGCCGGGACGGACGGCCCCCGCTACGGGCCGCTCGACGAGATCGCGTGGCACCGCGGCACCTCGGACGAGCGCCCGCACCCGGTGGGCGGCCTGCGCCCCAACGGCTTCGGCCTGTACGACCTGCTCGGCAACGTGTGGGAGTGGTGCTGGGACGTGTACGACGCCGAGGTGTACGGCGGCTACCGCGTGCTGCGCGGCGGCGGCTGGTTCGACGAGCACTGGAGCTGCCGCGCCTCCGTCCGCCGCCGCAGCCACCCCACCCTGCGGATCGACGACGTCGGCTTCCGGCTCGCCCGGTCGATCACCGCCTGAAGGCGCGCGCCGTGGGGAACCCGGGCCAGGTCACGGACCGTTGGGGTCTGCATGAACGATGCACCGGTGTCCCTCAGACCGATCGACGAAGCCGACCTCGGTCACTTCGAAGCGCTGCTCCTCGACCCCGAGGCGGTGGGCCCGTTCCAGTGGTTCGGGTGGCGCGACCCCGGCCGGCACCGGCGCCAGTGGGCGGAGAACGGCTTGCTGGCGCCCGAGCAGTCGGCGCTGGCCGTTCGTTGCGGGGGCGAGTTCGCGGGCTTCGTCGGCTGGCGGCGGGTGGAGTCCATGAGCGCCTGCCACCACTGGAACCTCGGCATCATGCTCCGCCCGGAGTGGCGCGGCCGCGGCATCGGCACGGAGGCCCAACGCCTTCTGGTGGACTACCTGTTCGCGCACTCGCCGGTGATACGGCTGGAGGCCGACACGGAGGTGACCAACTACGCCGAGCAGCGCGCCCTGGAGAAGTGCGGCTTCACCCGCGAGGGTGTGCGGCGCAGCGTCACCTTCCGGGACGGCGAATGGCGCGACGGTGTCCTCTACAGCCTGCTGCGTACGGACCCCAGGTCCTAGGGGACCCCGAACCTAGGCGACCCTGAACCGCTCCTCCGCGAGGGCGTCCAGCGTCCGCGCGGAGGGCTTCGACTCCCGCCGGGGCGGGCCGGGAGCAGGAAGCGGCCCGCGCCCCGCGCCGGAGCGGTTCAGTGGGGCCCGCAGGCGTCGGTGGCGGCGGGGGAGAGGGGTTCCGGGCCGCCGGCCGGGTCGCGGGTGAGGAGGTAGCGGGCGCCGGGGCCGGTGTCGGCGGCGCGGTCGGCGGCGTTGTAGAGGGAGCAGCGGGAGAGGGAGAGGCAGCCGCAGCCGATGCAGCCGGTCAGCTTGGCCTTGAGGCGCTGGAGCTCGGCGATCTGCTCGTCGATGCGGCTCTGCCAGGATTCGGCGACCCGGTCCCACTCGGTGCCGCTGGGGGCGGGGCGGTCGGGGAGCCGGTCGAGGGCGACGCGGGCCTCGTCGAGGGAGAGGCCGACGCGCTGGGCGGCGCGGACGAAGGCGATCCGGCGCAGCGTGCCGCGGGGGTAGCGGCGCTGGCCGCCGGCGGTGCGGGTGGCGTGGATGAGGCCGAGGCTCTCGTAGTAGCGCAGGGCGGAGGCGGCGAGGCCGCTGCGGCGGCCGAGTTGGCCGATGGTGAGCAGGTCGTCGCGGTGCGGGCCGGGTGCTCGGCCGTGGTCCGGGGTCGCGGTCATGGGCACCCACTCTAGCCGCTTGACCTCAAGTCGACTTTAAGTTGCACCATCGTGGTCATGACGACGAACGCAACCGCGGACCTCGCGGAAACCGCCCGTTTCGAGGACCTGTCGGCGCTGATGGGCCTGATGACCGGCGACGAGAAGCACGGCCCGGCCGCCACCTCCACCCTGGACGCGCTCTGGGTGCTGTACGACAGGGTCCTGCGGGTGAGCCCGGAGCGGGCCGAGGCGCAGGACCGGGACCGCTTCCTGCTCTCCAAGGGCCACGGCCCGATGGCGTACTACGCGGTGCTCGCGGCCAAGGGCTTCATCGACCCCGGGGTGCTGCCGAGCTTCGGCGGCTACGACTCTCCGCTCGGCCACCACCCGGACCGGATGCTCGTCCCCGGGGTGGAGATCGCCTCCGGCTCGCTCGGGCACGGCCTGCCGCTGGGCGTCGGCACGGCGCTCGGGCTGCGGGCGCAGGGCCTGACCGACCCGGCGGTGTGGGTGCTGGTCGGCGACGCCGAGTTCGACGAGGGCTCCAACCACGAGGCGGTGGCCTTCGCCGGTGCGTACGGGCTGGAGCGGCTGCACGTGGTGGTGATCGACAACTCCTCGGCCACGCACGGCTGGCACGGCGGGATCGCGGCCCGGTTCGCGGCCGAGGGCTGGTCCGCCGTGACGGTGGACGGCCGCGACCACGAGGCGCTGTACCGCGCCTACACCGCCGAGCACCCGGGCCGCCCGCACGTGGTGGTCGCCCGGGTCGAGCCCAAGGACTCCTGAGCCCGAGGACTCCTGAGCCCGAGGACTCCTGAGCCCGAGGACTCCTGAGCCCGAGGACTCCTGAGCCCGAGAACCCCAACGCAAGCGCCAACCAGCACGCACCGAAAGGCACTTCACCGATGGACACCATGCGCGACCGCTTCATCGACGTCACCAGCCGCCTGCTGGACGAGGACCCCCGACTGGCCGTGGTGCTCGCCGACATCAGTGCGGCCGGCTTCGCCCCGGCCCAGCAGCGCCACCCGGACCGGGTGGTCAACGTCGGCATCCGCGAGCAGCTGCTGATCGGCGCGGCCGGCGGCCTGGCGCTGACCGGGATGCGCCCGATCGCCCACACCTTCGCCAGCTTTCTGGTCGAACGGCCCTTCGAGCAGGTCAAGTTGGACCTCGTCCACCAGGGTGTCGGCGCCGTCCTGGTGAGCGCGGCCGGCTCCTACGACTGGCCGGCCGGCGGCCGCACCCACATGTCCCCGGGCGACGTCGCCCTGCTGGACACCTTGCCGGACTGGACGGTCCACGTGCCGGGCCACCCGGACGAGGCCGAGCAGCTGCTGCGCCACGCCGTCGCGGACGGCGACCGCAACGTCTACGTCCGCCTCTCGGAGCACCGGAACGCGCAGGCCCTGCCGGTCGAGGCGGGCCGGTTCGCCACCGTGCGGCAGGGCTCGCGCGGCGTGGTCGTCGCGGTCGGGCCGATGCTGGACGCGGTGCTCGCGGCCACCGAGGGCCTGGACGCCACCGTGCTGTACGCGACGACGGTGCGCCCCTTCGATGCGGCCGGGCTGCGGGCGGCGGTGGGGGAGCGGGCGGACGTGGTGCTGGTGGAGCCGTACCTGGCGGGCACCTCGGCGAACGAGGCGCACGCCGCGCTGGCCGACCGCCCGCACCGGGTGCTGGGCCTGGGTGTGCCGCGCGAGGAGCACCGGCACTACGGCTCGATCGCGGAGCACCTGGCCGCCTACGGTTTGGACGCGGCCTCGCTGCGGGAGCGGATCGGCACCTTCCTCTGGTGACGCGCGTGGCAGGTCAGACCGCGACGCCCGGCACCGCGACGCCCGCCACCGCGACCACCGCCACCGCGTCCGCCCCCAGCCGTACCGCCGTCCCGTCCAGCGCCGCCGCCCCGAAGGCCGCGACCAGTTCGCGCCCGGTCCCGTCCAGCGGCAGGGCGGCCTCGGCGGGGCCGAGGTTGACGGCGATCCGGTACGGCCCCCGGTGCACCACCAGCCAGCGCGCCGCCTCGTCGTACGCCACCCGCACCGCGCCGAGGTCGGGGTCGGACAGCTCCGGACGGTCGCGGCGCAGCCGGATCAACGTCCGGTGCCAGGTGAGGAGTTCGGCGTGCGGGGCGCGCCGGGGCTCGGTCCAGTCGAGGACGGAGCGCAGGACGGTGGCGGGTTCCTGCGGGTCGGGGACGGACTCGGCGGCCCAGCCGTGGTCGGTGAACTCCCGGCGTCGGCCCTGCCGGACGGCCTCGGCGAGCTGCGGGTCGGTGTGGTCGGTGAAGTACTGCCAGGGGGTGGCCGCGCCCCACTCCTCGCCCATGAACAGCATCGGGGTGAACGGCGAGGTGAGCACCAGCGCGGCGCCGCAGGCGAGCCGGCCGGCGGTGAGGCAGGTGGAGATGCGGTCCCCGAGGGCCCGGTTGCCGATCTGGTCGTGGGTCTGGAGGTAGCCGAGCAGCCGGTGTCCGCCGTCCGGGGGGAAGGGCCGGCCGTGGCCTCGGCCGCGGAAGCCGGACCAGGTGCCGTCGTGGAAGAAGCCGCGGGTGAGCGTCTTGCTGAGGGCGGCGAGCGGGCGGCGCGCGAAGTCGCCGTAGTAGCCCTGGGATTCGCCGGTGAGCGCGCAGTGCAGGGCGTGGTGGAAGTCGTCGCTCCACTGCGCGGTGAGGCCCTGGCCGCCGGCCGCGCGCGGGGCGGTGGTGTGCGGGGTGTTGAGGTCGGATTCGGCGATCAGGAACAGCGGGCGGTTGGTCGCGACCGCCAACTTATCTACCTCGTGGGACAGTTCCTCCAGGAAGTGGACGGCCCGGTCGTCCGCGAGGGTGTGTACGGCGTCGAGCCGCAGGCCGTCGATCCGGTAGTCGCGCAGCCAGCCGAGTGCGCTGCCGATCAGGTAGCGGCGCACCTCGTCGGAGCCGGGGGCGTCCAGGTTGACCGCCGCCCCCCACGGCGTGTGGTGCCGGTCGGTGAAGTACGGGCCGTACGCGGGAAGGTGGTTGCCGGAGGGGCCGAGGTGGTTGTGGACGACGTCCAGCACCACGCCGAGGCCCTTGCGGTGGGCGGCGTCGACGAAGAGCTTCAGCCCCTCGGGCCCGCCGTACGGCTCGTGCACGGCCCACGGCGAGACCCCGTCGTAGCCCCAGCCGTGCCGGCCGGGGAACGGGCAGACCGGCATCAGTTCGACGAAGTCGACGCCCAACTCGACGAGGTGGTCGAGGTGTTCGGCGGCGGAGTCGAAGGTGCCGCGGGGGGTGAAGGTGCCGATGTGCAGCTCGTACAGCACGGCGCCGGGCAGCGCGCGGCCGCGCCAGCCGGTCCGCGACCAGCGGAACGCGGCGTGGTCGACCGGTCGGCTGGGGCCGTCGGGGCCGTGCGGCTGCCAGGGGGAGCGCGGGTCGGGCAGCGGCGGCCCGCCGTCGAGGCGGAAGGCGTAGTCGCCGGCCGGAGCGCCGCCGGTCCACCAGCCCGGGCGGTCCGGGCACCGGGCCAGCGGGTGGGCGCAGCCGTCGACCTCGACCTCGACCCGGTCGGTGGCCAGGGGGGCCCACACCTCGTAGGTCCGCACGCTCAGCTCCTCCTCGTCAGCAGGGCCACCGGCCGGTCCGCCAGCAGCCGCGTGACGGGCACCGGGCCCGCCGGGTGGGTCCGCAGCGTCAGCAGATCCGTCCAGGGCCCGCCCTCGGGCAGCTCCAGGACGGTGCCGCGCCAGCCGCCGGCGCGCTCCAGCCCGTACGGGAGGCGGGTGACGGCGGTGACGACGTCGGCGCCGCGGGCGAAGGCCAGCAGGTGGTCGGCGGCGGGGCCGGCGGCGGTCAGCGGCCGGTAGGGCCCGAGCGGGCGGTCGCGCCGCAGGTGCAGTGCCGCGCTGGTGAGGTGCAGTTTCTCGCGGGCGAGGTCGCCGGGGCGCGGGGCGGCCGCGTCGGTGAGCCGGACGGCGAGCGCGCCGAGGTCCACCACGCCCCGGTTGTCCGGGTCGACGAGGGTGTACAGCGGTTCCTCGCTGCCCTGGTAGAGGTCGGGCACGCCCGGGACGGTGAGGTGCAGCAGCGCGGCGGCGAGGGTGTTGGCGCGGGCGTACGGGGCGAGGGCGTGCACCAGGCCCTCGATCCGGGGCAGCAGTCCGGGGTTGGTGTGGACGGCGCGGGCGCGCGCGGTGAGCGCCTGCTCGAAGCGGGCGTCGGGGGTGGTCCAGGAGGTGTGCAGCTTGGCCTCGCGGGCGGCCTTGAGGAGGGCGGCGACGAGCCGGTCGGGGTCGATCGGCCAGGCGGCGACGAGGGTGTGCCAGAGCAGCCAGTCGCCGTCGCGGGCACCGTGGTCGTGGTCGCTTTCGCCGTCGTGATCGCCGCGGGGGCCGGGCCCGGCGGCGGTGGACCAGGCGGCGGCCTCGGCGGCCCAGGCCTCGGGCCGCTCGGCGAGGACGGCGAGCCGGGCGCGGGCGTCGGCGCTGCGCTTGGTGTCGTGGGTGGACAGCACCGTCATGCTGTGCGGCCAGGCGCGCTCCAGGTAGCGGCACCAGTCGTGGAAGCGGGCCGGGGGCAGCCCCGGCCGGCCGGGCTCGCCGCCGACCTCGTTGAGGCCGGGCAGCGCGTTCCACCGGTAGAAGGCGGTGTCCTCGACGCCCTTGGCGGCCACGGCGGCGGCGGTCTGCGCGAAGCGCTCGCAGAACTCGTCCTTGTGTGGCCCGCTCCCCAGCTCCCCGAGGGCCAGGGCGGCGACCAGCCGGTCCGTCGGGTCGGCCGAGCCGCCCAGCGCCGCGCGCACCTGCTCGGCGGAGGCCGGCGGCACCGGCTCCCCGGGCCGGGCGTACGGCCGGTACGCCGGGTAGCCGGTGAGCAGCCGTCGCAGCGCCGCGCGCAGTTGCCAGGGCGCGTGGTCGGCGTACGCGGGCTCGGCGGCGCCGATCCGCACGGCGATCCGCACCAGCCGGTCCACCTCGGCGGCCAGCTCGCCCTGCGGCGCGGTCATGTCGGCCCGCCCGCGCCGGGCGGCGGCGACCGCCGGGTGGGGGTCGGCGCAGGGTTCGCCGTCCGGGGGCGAGCCGGTCAGGAACGCCGCGTACGCCCCGGCCAGTCGGCAGGCGCCCGCGTGGTCGGTGAGCACGCCGTCGATGCGGCGCAGCGCGTCGTAGCCGGTGGTCCCGGCGACCGGCCAGTCCGCGGGCAGCCGCTCGTCGCCGGTGAGGATCTTCTCGACGACGGTGTACGCCCCGCCGGTGGCGCCGGCGAGGCGGCGCAGGTAGCCGCGCGGGTCGGCGAGCCCGTCGGGGTGGTCGATCCGGAAGCCGTCGACGACGCCGTCGGCGTGCAGCCGCAGCAGGGTGGCGTGGGTGGCGGCGAACACCTCGGGCTCCTCGACCCGGACGGCGATCAGCTCGTTGACGGTGAAGAAGCGCCGGTAGTTCAGTTCGGTGCGGGCCAGCCGCCACCAGGCGAGCCGGTACCACTGGCGGGCGAGCAGCTCGTCCAGCGGCAGCCCCGAGGTGCCGGGCCGCAGGGGCAGCTCGTGGTCGTGGTAGCGCAGCACCTCGCCGTCCACCACCAGCTGGTCCAGCACGGCGCCGAGCCGGTCGCCGAGCAGCGGCAGCAGCACCCGGCCGCGCGCGGGGGCGTCGACGGGGCCGGGCTGGGCCGCCCAGTCGATGTCGAACCAGCGCGCGTACGGCGAGTCGGGCCCGTCGCGCAGCACCTGCCACAGCGGCTGGTTGAGCCGCTCGGGGACGGGCACCGCCATGTGGTTGGGCACCACGTCGACGAGCAGCCGCAGGCCGTGCCGGTGGGCGGCGGCGGCCAGCGCGCGCAGGGCGCCCTCGCCGCCGAGCTGCTCGCTGACCCGGCCGTGGTCGACGGTGTCGTAGCCGTGGGTGGAGCCGGGGGCGGCCTCCAGCAGCGGGGACAGGTGCAGGTGGGAGACGCCGAGGGCGGCGAGGTAGGGGACGGCGGCGGCGGCGTCGTGGAGGGTGAAGCCGGGTTGCAGCTGGAGGCGGTAGCTGGCCGTGGGGGCCGGGGCGGTGGCGGAGGAGGGGGAGGTGGCGGCCGGGCGGGGCGGTGCGGGCTCGGCGGCGGAGGTCATAGGTCCATGAGTACCCGGGGGAGCCCGCCGCCAAGACCCGCTGCTGGTCCGAACAGGTGAGCGCGGGGTGTCAGGCCGGGCGCTGGAGCACCATCAGCGAGCGGTCGGTGAGCCACAGCACGTCCCCGGCCTTGACCCGCGCGCCCGTGCCCGGGGCGGGCAGCCGGGGCTGCGCCGTGTCGACCACGACCTGCCACTCCTGCCCGTGGTCGGCGGGCAGGGTGAACTCCAGCGGCTCGAAGTGCGCGTTGAACATCAGCAGGAAGGAGTCGTCGACGATCCGCCCGCCGCGCCGGTCCGGCTCGGAGATGGCGTAGCCGTTGAGGAAGACGGTCAGCGACTTGGCGTAGCTGGCGCCCCAGTTGCGCTTGGTCATCTCCTCCCCGCCGGGGGTGAACCAGGCGATGTCGGTGAGGTCGTCGTGGCCGCCGGAGTCGTGGCCGCCGGAGGGCTTGGCGCCCGACGGGTCGGCGCCCGACGGGTCGGCGCCCGAGGGGCGACCGCCGGCGAGGCGACCGCCGGTGGGGCGGCCGCCGGCGGCGAGCGTCCCCGGCCCGGGGCGCCCGGGGACCGGCCGCCCGTGGAAGAAGCGCCGCCGCCGGAACACCGGGTGGTCGCGGCGCAGCCAGATCATCCCCTGGGTGAACTCCAGCAGCCGCGTCTCGGGCCCGTCGCCGTCCGGCCAGTGCACCCAGGTGAGTTCGTTGTCCTGGCAGTAGGCGTTGTTGTTGCCCTGCTGGGTGCGGCCGAGTTCGTCGCCGTGGGAGAGCATCGGCACGCCCTGGGAGAGCATCAGGGTGGCGATGAAGTTGCGCTGCTGGCGGGCTCTGAGCTCCTCGACGGCCGGGTCGGCGCCGGGGCCCTCGACGCCGCAGTTCCAGGAGCGGTTGAAGGACTCGCCGTCGCGGTTGTCCTCGCCGTTGGCCTCGTTGTGCTTGTCGTTGTAGGAGACGAGGTCGCGCAGGGTGAAACCGTCGTGGCAGGTCACGAAGTTGATGGAGGCGATGGGGCGGCGGCCGTCGTCCTGGTAGAGGTCGGAGGAGCCGGTGAGGCGGGAGCCGAACTCGGCGAGGGCGGCGGTCTCGCCGCGCCACAGGTCGCGCACGGTGTCCCGGTACATGCCGTTCCACTCGGTCCACAGCGGCGGGAAGTTGCCGACCTGGTAGCCGCCCTCGCCGAGGTCCCAGGGTTCGGCGATCAGCTTGGCCTGGGAGACCACCGGGTCCTGCTGGACGAGGTCGAAGAAGGAGGAGAGCCGGTCGACCTCGTGGAACTGCCGGGCGAGGGTGGCGGCGAGGTCGAAGCGGAAGCCGTCGACGTGCATCTCGGTGACCCAGTAGCGCAGCGAGTCCATGATCAGCTGGAGCACGTGCGGGCTGCGCATCAGCAGGCTGTTGCCGGTGCCGGTGGTGTCCTCGTAGAACCGCTGGTCCTGGGCGAGGCGGTAGTAGGAGACGTTGTCCAGCCCGCGCAGGGACAGCGTCGGCCCGAGGTGGTTGCCCTCGGCGGTGTGGTTGTAGACGACGTCCAGGATCACCTCGATCCCGGCCGCGTGCAGCGCCTTGACCATCGACTTGAACTCCTGCACCTGCTGGCCCCGGTCGCCGCTGGAGGCGTAGGAGGAGTGCGGGGCGAAGAAGCCGATGGTGTTGTAGCCCCAGTAGTTGGTCAGGCCCAGGTCGCGCAGCCGGTGGTCGCGGACGAACTGGTGCACCGGCATCAGCTCGATCGCGGTGACGCCGAGCTTGGCCAGGTGCTCGATCACCGCCGGGTGGGCCAGGCCCGCGTAGGTGCCGCGGATCTCCTCGGGGATGCCGGGGTGCAGCCGGGTGAGGCCCTTGACGTGCGCCTCGTAGATGACGGTGCGGTGGTAGTCGGTGCGCGGCGGGTGGTCGGTGCCCCAGTCGAAGTACGGGTTGATCACGACCGAGTGCATGGTGTGCGGGGCGGAGTCGAGGTCGTTGCGGCGCTCGGGCGCGCCGAAGTGGTAGCCGTAGACGGCCTCGTCCCAGTCGGTGTGTCCGCTCATCGCCTTGGCGTACGGGTCCAGCAGCAGTTTGGCGCTGTTGTGGCGCTGGCCGAGGCCGGGGTTGTACGGGCCGTGGACGCGGAAGCCGTAGCGCTGGCCGGGCTGGATGCCGGGGAGGTAGGCGTGCCGGACGAAGGCGTCCGTCTCGCGCAGTTCGACGGCCGTCTCCGAGCCGTCCTCGTCGATCAGGCACAGCTCGATCCGGTCGGCACTCTCGGAGAACACCGCGAAGTTGGTGCCGGCCCCGTCGTAGGTGGCGCCGAGGGGGTAGGGCTTACCGGGCCAGACCTGCATGAGTCCTCAACTTCCTTGCACTCAACGGAAACTGACGTGTAGTCCGATAACGTGCCCGGACTCGGACGCTCTCTTCCCGGCCGGGCGGCCGGGCATGTGCGGCGCTCGCGCGCCGTGACGCACGGCACAGTGCGCATACTCCCCGAGCCTTCCCCCGGCGGCCGGGACATGTGCTGCCGGTTCGCCCGAACGGGTGTCCAGTCGGCATTCCTGTGATAAGCGCGGGCCGGTGGCGAGCGGGGCCCGCGAGGGGCTGGGCCGGCGACGGGCGAGGCCTGCGATGGGCGTGGGTCCGTGAAGGGTGGGCCTGGTGGTGGTGCCGGGCCCCGTGGGCCATCCGGCTGCACACCGCTCGCGGCGGGCAGTACTCTTGATCGTCCGGCCGTCCCCGGGCCGGTGGCGCTCCATCAGCCGCGCAGGGGCGGAGCGTAGAGCAGCAGACCAGGTGAGGTGGCGCATGGTGTTCCCCGCCGGCGGCCGCGGCCCGGGGCCCGACGGCCCCGACCGGGGCGGCGCCCGCAGCGAGGCGCCCACGGTCGTCATGCGCCCCACCCTGTCCGGCCGCCCCCTGGTGCCCGCCCAGGGCGGCCCGGTCGAGGTCCCCGCCCTCGCCTGGTCCGCCGCCGAATGGGAGGACGCCTACCAGCGGGTCCGCCTGTCCGGCCGCGCCTACGTCTGGCTCAACCTCGTCGAACAGCGGCTGCGCTCCCTCGTCGACGAGGTGCTGCACCCCATCTACGCCCCCGCCCACGGCGAGGACTGGGTCACCGCCGCCGCCGGCCCCGCCGGCGAGGAGTGGGCGCACCGGGCTGGCGCCGTCCGCGAGGTCAGCCGCCGCAAGGGCTACCTGCTCGACCCGGCCGACGACGACCCGCTGGTCTTCCTCACCCTGCCCCAGCTGCGCGAACTGATGGTCCAGCACTGGCCCTGCTTCGAGCCCTACCTTTCCGACCGGCGCGAGATCGAACTCGCCCTGGACGAACTGGAAGTGGCCCGGCACGTGGTCTCCCGCAACCGGGTGCTCACCCAGACCGTCCTCGCCCAGACCGAACGCGCCGCCGCCCGCCTGCTCGCCGTCCTCGACGGCGGCGCCGGCGGCGTGCCCGCCGACGTCGTCGAGTCGCTGGTGGCCGGCCGGTACGCGGACGTCGTCGCCGTGCACGCCGACCGCGTCCGCCTCCAGCGCGACCTGCCCGTCGAGGACCTGCTGGACGGCGCCCGGCGCCTGGACGCGCTCGGCATCGGCCTCGGCATGCTCTGCCAGAACTACACCGGCAAGCGACTGGTGCGGCTGGCCGGCGACGGCTGCCGGGTCCGCCTGCTCTTCCTCAACCCGGCGAGCAGCGCCGTCCGCCGCCGCGAACGCGAACTCGGCCTCGGACGCGGCGAGTTGTCGCGCTCCATCGAGATGAACATCATGCACGTGCGCCGGGTGCGGGCCCGGCTGCGCGACCAGGGCGGCTTCGAGATCCGGGTCTTCGACGAGACCCCGCGCTTCACCGCCTACCTCGTCGAGGGCCCCCGCCCGACCGGCCAGGTCGGCGGCCGCCGCCAGAGCCGCGACCTCGGCGTCATCCAGCCCTACCTGCGCCGCGCCCGGGGCATGGAGTCCCCGGCCCTGGTGCTGCGCGGCGGCGCCGGCCAGCAGCCGGGCGGCAGCGAACAGGGCCTGCTGGAGGTCTACCGCGAGGAGTTCGAGGGCGCCTGGGGCGACTCCCGGCCGGTGTCCTGAACCCGCCCACCACTCCTGATGTGCCGTCAGTTACCCTTCTCCACCCCCGGGTGGAGACCCGGAACTCCATCCGTGCGGCGGCGACACCCCCGGGCCGCGCCGAGCAAGCTGAAGGTGGGGTCGCGGCCGCACGAGCGGCGCGACGACGTCGAGGGGAGTGCGCCATGGTGCGCGGAACAAAGCACGGAGTACGGGGGGCGGCGCCCGGAAGGCCGCGCGAAGCGCCCGGGGCGGGGCCGCGCGGAAGACGGCCGGGGAAGAACGGCGCAACCGCCCGCCGGCGCTGGCCGCTCGCGCTGGCCGGCGTGACGGCAGCCCTGCTGGGCCTGCTGCCCGCCGTCCCCGCCGAGGCCCGGGACGCGGGCGGCTGCCGAACGGCGACCTCCGCCGGCCGCCTGCAAGGGGTGGCCCAGGACGGCCGGTGCGCCTACCTGGGCGTCCCGTACGCGGCGCCGCCCACCGGTGAGCGCCGCTTCCGCCCGCCGCAGCCCGCCGCGCCCTGGCCCGGAACGCTGCGCGCCACCCAGGCCCGCCCCGGCTGCCCGCAGGACCTGAGCGCGGGCGGCGGCGGCACCGAGGACTGCCTGTACCTCAACGTGTGGTCGGCGCACGGCGGAGGCGCCCGCAAACCCGTCATGGTCTTCCTGCACGGCGGCGCGGACGAACTCGGCGCCGCCGGCCAGCCCGTCTTCGACGGCGGCCTGCTGGCCGAGCGCGGCGACGCCGTCGTGGTGAACCTGGACTACCGGCTCGGCATCCTGGGCTGGACGGAACTCGGCGCGCTCGACCCGTCCTACGCCGGCTCGGGCAACAACGGGCTGCGCGACGAGATCGCCGCGCTGACCTGGGTGCGCCGGCACATCGGCGCCTTCGGCGGCGACCCGGGCAACGTCACCGTCTTCGGCCAGTCGGCCGGCGCCATCTCGATCAGCGCCCTGCTGGCCGGCGACCACCCCGAGCAGTTCTTCCAGCGCGCCATCGTCGAGAGCGGGCCCGGCTACCTGGTGCACACCGCGGCCGCCGCGCGGGCCACCGCCGGAAAGGTCTTCGCCACCGGCGGCATCCACACCGTCGCGGACCTCGACCGGCTGACCACCCCACAGGTCCTCGAACTCCAGGAACAGGTCCAGCACGGGCTCTCCGGCCTGTCCTCCGCGGTCTTCTTCGGCCCCTCCATCGACGGGGCACTGGTGCCCGGCCCGGTCGTCGAACGGATCGCCGCCGGCAGCGCCCGCGACGTCGACGTGATGACCGGCACCACCGAGAACGAGACCGACTACTGGGCGCTGTTCGACCCCACGCTGCCGGACCTCCCGCTGAGCGCCTACCGCACCCTGCCCCCGGTGCTCGCCGACCGCAAACAGCAGATGTACGACCGGTACGCCGCCGACCGCCCCGGGGCCACCGAGGGCCGGGTGGTGAACGCGATGCTCACCGACCAGACCGAACGGATCCCCACCCTGCGCCTGGCCGAGGCCCAGTCCCGCTGGCGGCCCACCCACGTCTACCAGTTCGACTGGCACGTGCCCTACGTCCCCGGCCTGCCCGCCGCCCAGAACCTGGGCGCCATGCACACCCTGGAACTGCCCTTCGTCTTCGGCGGCCTGGACCTCGGCGCGTTCCCGCGCGGCGCGCAGACCGTCGCCGCCCAGCGGCCCCGACTCACCCGGCTGTCCGAGCGGATGGCCGACGCCTGGGCCTCCTTCGCCCGCACGGGGGACCCGGGCTGGCCGCCCTACACCGCCGACACCCGGGCCACCCGGATCTGGGACCTCAACCCCAGCGTCCAGTACGCCCCGCACGACGACGAACGCGCGCTCTGGGACGACTACTCCTTCCCGGCCCTGGACCTCGGCACCCGCTGAGGCCCTCCCGCCGGCCCGCCGGAACAGGGGGCCGGGCCACCGCCCGGCCCCCTCGGCACGCCCCGCCCCGGCGTCCGGCCCCCGAAACCCGCTGGCCGGGCCGGTGCGGCCGCTGCCACACTGCGGGCCGTGAACAGCCTCCCCGCCTGGACCCTGCGCCCCGCCACCGCCGCCGACGTCGAACCCGTCGCCGAACTCAAGGCCGTCGTCCTGCGCGCCGACCTCGAACGCCTCGGCCGCTACGACGACGACCGGGTCCGCCGGCGCCTGCGGGCGGGCTTCTCCAGCCTCCACAGCTCCGTCATCCTCGTCGACGGCGCCTTCGCCGGCTCCGTCACCGTCCGCCCCGCCGAGCAGGGCGGCCGCTGGATCGAGCACTTCTACCTCGCCCCCGCCCACCAGGGCCGCGGCCTCGGCACCGCCGTCCTGCGCCACCTCCTCGCCCAGGCCGACGCCGCCGGCGAGCCCGTGCGCCTCGACGTCCTCCAGGGCAGCCCCGCCCGCAGCCTCTACGAACGCCACGGCTTCGTCCTCGACCACGAGGACCCGATCGACGTCTACCTGGTCCGCGAGCCCGCCGCCTGAACCGGGGCCGGCCGCGCCCGGCGGCACTCGCCCGGGTGACGCCAGTAGGCCGGACGGATGGTGACCGGCCCTCGGGCGCGGCGCTCACCCGAGTACCGGGCCCGACCGCTTGTTAGCGTCCCGTCCATGATCGACAGCCCGCACTCCACCGGCTCCGAACACCCCCGCGCCACCCGCCGCGGCCTGCTGCGCACCGCCCTCGGCGCCACCACCGCCGGAGCCCTCACCCTCACCGGCGCCCGCCCCGCCCAGGCCGCGCCCCGCACCGCCACCCGGCGCATCGACTTCCACGGCCGCCACCAGGCCGGCATCACCAACCCGCCCCCCGGCTACGGCACCTTCCTCGCCCTCGACGTCAAGGCCCGCGACCGCAAGGCCCTCGAAACCCTCCTGCGCACCCTCACCGACCGCATCCGCTTCCTCACCGCCGGCGGCACCCCGCCCGACCTCGGCCCCGCCGCCGCCCCCTCCGACAGCGGCACCCTCGGCCCCGACCTGCCCGCCGACGACCTCACCGTCACCGTCGCCGTCGGCGCCTCCCTCTTCGACACCCGCTACGGCCTCACCCGCCACCGCCCCCGCCGACTCACCGCCATGCGCCCCTTCCCCGTCGACGCGCTGCGCCCCGCCGAATGCCACGGCGACCTCTCGCTCCAGATCTGCGCCGAGAACCGCGACACCGTCCAGCACACCATCCGCGACCTGCTGCGCAGCACCAACGGCCTGATCCGCCCGCGCTGGCAGCTCGACGGCTTCCAGAACCGCTCCCGCCCCACCGGCGCCGCCCGCAACCTGCTCGGCTTCAAGGACGGCATCGAGAACCCCGACACCACGAACGCCCGCGAGCTGGACGCCCTCGTCTGGGTCGGCGAGGGCGGCGACGAACCGCGCTGGGCCGCCGGCGGCAGCTACCAGGTCATCCGCGCCATCCGCACCCTCGTCGCCGGCTGGGACGAGGTGCCGCTCAAGCAGCAGGAACGCTTGATCGGCCGACGCAAGAACGACGGCGCCCCGCTCGGGGCGGCCGGCGAGACCGACACCCCCGACTACCGCAACGACCCCGACGGCGCCGTCATCCCCCTCGACTCCCACATCCGCCTCGCCAACCCCCGCACCGACGGCACCCGCGACAGTCGCATCCTGCGCCGCGCCTTCAACTACGACCGCGGCCTCGATTCCGACGGCGAACCCGACCTCGGCCTCGCCTTCTGCTGCTACCAGCAGGACGTGGCCCGCCAGTTCGAAGCCGTCCAGACCCGCCTCAACACCGAACCCCTCGCCCGCCACCTCCGCCCCACCGGCGGCGGCTACTTCTACGTCCTCCCCGGCGCCCACGACACCACCGACTGGCTCGGCCGCACCCTCCTCACCACCACCTGACGCCCCGGTTCGCGCGCCCGTCGCCCAACCGGGGCGCGGGCGCCCGCCGTTGGGGCGACCTGCCGAAACCGAGGGGGCCGCCCGCTGCCGTCCGCCGCCGTACCGGCCCGCACCCCGACCGCCCCGGCGGCCGAGATGTCGGTGGGGCGGGTGATGATGGGGGCTGTTTCGAGAGGCAGGACGGAAGGACACCCCCTTATGAGCTGGTGGCAGCAGCCACTGGTCGGCTTCGACCTGGAGACCACGGGCACCGATCCGGCCGTGGACCGCATCGTCACGGCCGCGCTCGTGGACACCGTCGGGGCCCGCCGGGTGGGGGCCGCGCACTGGCTGCTCGACCCCGGGGTCCCGATCCCGGCCGAGGCGGAGGCGATCCACGGCATCGGCGACGACCTGGCCCGCGGCAAGGGCCGGCCGGCCAAGGAGGCGGTGGAGGAGATAGCCGGCGCGCTCTGCGAGCGGCTCGCCGCAGGGCGCCCGGTGGTCGCGTTCAACGCGCCGTTCGACCTGTCGCTGCTCGACGCCGAGCTGCGCCGGTACGGGCTGGTGCCGCTCGCCGAGCGCCTCGGCGCCCCGGTCGGGCCGGTGCTGGACGCGCTGGTCGTCGACCGGGCGGTGGACAAGTACCGCAAGGGCTCGCGCACCCTGCAGCGGGTCTGCGAGGTGTACGGCGTCGAGCTGACGGACGCGCACGAGGCGGGCAGCGACGCGCTGGCGGCCGTGCGGGTCGCCGTCGCGCTCGCCGAGCGCTACCGGGCCGAGGTCGGCGACGTCGCGCCGGCCGAGCTGCACGGGCGCCAGATCGGCTGGTACCGGGAGTGGGCGGAGGGCTTGCAGGCGTGGCTGCGCCGGGGCAAGGACCCGCAGGCCGTGGTCGACCCGCGGTGGCCGATGAGGTGACCGCCCCCGGTGAGGCCGGTGGGCGGGCTAGGTCCTAGCCGGCCGGCCAGTCGAAGGTGTAGCCCTGGGCGACCAGCCAGGGCAGCAGCTGCTTGAGCGCGGCCACGGTCTGGGTGCGGTCGCCGCCGCCGTCGTGCATCAGGATCACGCCGCCGGGCTTGAGCTGCTTCTGCACGGTGGAGACGATGGCGGGCACGCCCGGGCGGGACCAGTCGCGCGGGTCGACGGACCAGCCGAGCGAGGACATGCCGAGGCTCGCGGTGATCTGCTCGTTGTCGGCGTTGAAGCCGCCGCCGGGGGCGCGGAACCAGCTGACCCGGGTGCCGGGGCCGCCGGCCTTGACGATCATGTCCTTGGCGGCGGAGATCTCGTAGGCGGCCTTGTCGTGGGGGAGCTTCGCGAACGGCTGCGGGTGGTGGACGCTGTGGTCGCAGAGCCGGTGGCCGGCCGCGAGGACGCGCTTGACCAGGGCCGGGTTGGCGGCGGCGTTCTGGCCGATCTCGCAGAAGGTGGCCTTGGCGTGGTACTGGGCGAGCAGGTCGAGGATCTGGCCGGTGGCGGGGCCGGGGCCGTCGTCGAAGGTGAGCGCCACGGTGTGGCCGCCGGAGGCGGTGGAGCCGATGACGGTGCCCGGCTTGACCGGCGCGGGCGGCGGCGCGGGGGTGCCCGTGGCGGGCGTGGTCGCGACGGGGGTGGTGGTGACCGGGGTGGCCGGCGTGCCGCCGTGGGGCGCGGCGGTCGTCTCGGCGGGCGCCGTGGGCGTGTGCGGCTTCGGGACGGCCGGCGGGGCGGCGGAGGCGGCTGCGCTGTCAGAGCTGGAGCCGGAGCCGGGGGCGGGCGCGACGGTGGCGACGGGACCGTCGGTCGGCCGGGAGTCGGTCGGCGCGAGGGTGATCGGGGGCTGGGTGCTGACGCCGGCCGTCGGCTGGAGCGCTCCGCTGGCGGTGCCGCACGCGGCCAGGCCCAGGGTGGCGGCCGCCACGACGCAGCCTGCGACCAGCCGGCGGCGGGCCGTGAGGGCCGTACGGGTCGGAGGGGAGGGCCGGCGGGTGGCGGAGTGGGGCATGGCGGCGGCTCCTGTGGTGCAGAGGGGTGCAGAGGACGGGTGCCGATCCCTCGGTCAGGATGACTGTCCGATAGGACGCCGAGCGTACGTGGCCCGGTTGCGGAGCGGACCGGAGCGCCGTAGGAGTCTTCTCACACGCGCCCGGGTTGGCGCCCCCGCGGCCCGCCGGGTATCCCGGGGGCCGTGACGGGGGCGTTCCGGCACCTCAGGAACCCGGCACCTCAGGAACCCGGCACCTCAGGAACCCGGCACCTCAGGAACCCGACGCCTCAGAACGGGTACCAGCGGACCTCGGTGGCGCCCTCCCGCAGCGAGGCGACCCGGCGCCGGAACTCCGCCAGCGCGGCCGGGTTGCCGGGCACCTGCTGGGCGACCCAGGAGGCGCTGGCGGTCTCCCGCGCCCCGCGCAGCACCGCGAAGCCGGGCCAGGCGCGCACGTCCCAGCCGTACGCCTCGACGAAGGCCCGGTACTCCTCGCCGGGCACGCCGTACCGGTCGTGGCTGAGCGCGAGGACGACCAGGTCGTGTTCGCGCAGGTCGTGCGAGACGTTCTCCAGGTCGAGCAGGACGGGCCCGTCCGGGCCGACGTGGACGTTGCGGGGCAGCGCGTCGCCGTGGATCACACCGGGGTGCAGGTGCGGGGCGAGGTCGGGCAGGGCGGCGGCGAAGCCGTCCCGGCGGTGTCGCAGGAAGGCGACGTCGGCCGGGTCGACGTGGCCCTCGGCGGAGGCCAGCCAGCGTTCGACGGGGGCCAGCAGGTCGCGGCGGGCGAGCGGGAAGGGCGGCAGCGGCAGCCGGTGCAGGGCGCGCAGCAGCGGGGCGAGGTCGGCGGGGCGGGCGGGGCGGACGGCGGGGGCGAGCCGGTGCCAGAAGGTGACGGGGTGCCCGTGGGCGAGCTGGGGCTCGGCGTCCACCGCGTCGTACGGGCGGACCACCGGGACGTCCTGGGCGGCGAGCCAGTGGGCGACGGCGAGTTCGTGCCGGGCCCGTTCGTACAGTTCGGGGCCGCGGCCGACCTTGGCGACGACGGCCGGGTCGCCGAGGTCGAAGACGGCGTTCTCGCCGAGCGCGAGCAGCCGGGCGTCGCCGGGGCCGGGCAGTCCGGCGGACTGGCAGGCGTGGGCGAGCAGCAGCCGGGCGCGGCCTTCGTCGAAGGGGATCATGGCGGTGCTCCGTTGGGGCGGCGTTCATCCGGAGGCCTCCGGACGGTGATCATCATGACGGACCGGGGTGGGGTTTTCCCTACCCTCCTACCCTGACATCTCCTCCCAGGGGGTAGGGGGAGAGATCCACCCTGAGGGGGAGCTGTCTCCACCCGGAGCACGAGGTCAAGAGGGGTGCGCCCGGGAGAAACTGGGCCGGGGCCGCTTGGTGGCGGCCCGACGGGGGTTGGACCACGGGGGCTCCTTGCCGGTCGGCAAGCAAAGTGCTCGTAGGATGACGCCCAGACCCACTTACCTGCCGACCGGCTAGGGAGCGCCGCCGCGCGTCTCCCGCCGGTCCAGCCGTCGCCCGGCGTCCCGTCCCCCAAGGGCTGCGGTGAACCATGCCCAGGAGGCATCGAGCATGTTCCACCGACTAGGACAATTCGTCGTACGCCGCGCGTGGTGGGTGATCATCGCGTGGGTGATCGGAATGATCGCCGTCCTCATGACCGCGCCGAAGGTCAGTTCGCAGACCGACGAAGCCGCGTTCCTCCCCAAGCACTACGAGTCCATCCAGGCCGCACAGGTGCAGGAGCGGGCCTTCCCGGCCGCCTTCACCCCGGGCGCGCTCGCACTCTTCGAGCGCAACGACGGCGCCGCGTTCACCGACGCGGACAAGGCCGCGATGGGCAAGCTCGTCCAGGACCTGACGGCCAAGAAGATCGACGGCGTCGAGAAGATCATCCCGCCGTCCGACCAGCTGGGCATATCCCCGGACCACAAGTACGCGATGGCCATGATCGCCGTCGACAAGTCGAAGCAGCAGGACCAGAACGGCACCGCGGACATCGCCAAGGCCCTCCGCGACGACGGCAAGGCACTGGCCTCCGGCACCGACCTGAAGTTCCAGCTCGGCGGCCCCGCCGCCCAGGCGCTCGACCAGAAGGAAGCCTCCGGATCGGCCGAGGGCATCATCACCATGGCCACGGTGCTCCTGGTCATCGTGATCGTCGGCATCATCTTCCGCGGCATCCTGGCCGGCCTGCTGCCGGTCCTGGTCTCGCTGATGATCGCGCTGCCCGCCTCCATGGGCCTGATCAACTACGCGACCGACATCTTCGGCCTCAAGAGCACACCCATCCTGATAGCGATCCTGATCGTCGTCGTGCTCGGCGTCGGCACCGACTACTTCCTGTTCCTCGCCTTCCGCTACCGCGAGCGGCTGCGCGCCGGCGACGACCGCGACACCGCCGTGGCCAACGCGGTCGGCCGGGTCGGCGAGGCGATCGCCTCCGCCGCCGGCGCCGTCACCATCGCCTTCGCCGCTCTCATCCTCTCCAGCCTCGGCATGTTCCAGGCGCTCGGCCCCGCCCTGGCGATCGCGGTCGTGGTCACCGCCCTGGCCTCGATCACCCTGGCCCCCGCGCTGCTCGCCGTCATCCCCGCCCGCGCCGTCTTCTGGCCCGGCAAGAAGTGGACCGACGAGCCGAGCACCGCACGCTTCACCGCGCTCGGCCGGGTCGTCCAGAAGCGCCCGGCGCTGGCCGCCGTCGCCTCCGGCGGCGTGCTGGTCGCCCTGTCCGTGGGCGCGCTCGGCTACAACGGCGACTTCGACATGGCCGGCAGCTCCATGCCCAAGGACAAGGAGTCGATGGTCGTCCAGGACAAGATGGCCAAGGGCTTCTCCGCCGGCGCCGCCGACCCGAGCCAGGTCTACCTGAGCAGCACCGACGGCAAGAAGCTCGACCCGGCCTCCTTCCCGGCCTACGCCGACAAGCTGCAGGGCGTCGGCGGGGTGTCCAAGGTCTACCTGCCGAGCGCCGACGCCAAGAGCATCAGCGCCGACGGCACCACCGCCCAGTTCACCGTCATGCTCAAGGACGCCCCGGCCAGCAGCGAGGCGATCGACGCGGTGACCGAGCTGCGCACCGTCGCCCACGCGCAGGCCCCGGCCGGCAGCGAGGCCAAGGTCGGCGGCCTCACCTCGGTGTTCAAGGACATCAACCTGGCGATGACCCACGACTACAAGCTGGTCTTCCCGATCGCCGGGCTGCTGATCCTGCTCATCCTGGCCCTCCAGCTGCGCAGCGTGGTCGCCCCCTGGTACCTGATGGCCTCGGTCGGCCTCGGCTTCAGCGCCACCCTGGGCGCCACCACGCTGATCTTCCAGAAGATCGGCAACGAGACCGGCCTGATGTTCATGATGCCGATCCTCATCTACCTCTTCGTGGTGGCGATCGGGACGGACTACAACATCCTGATCATCGCCCGTCTGCGCGAGGAGGCCCGCGCGGGCCGCAGCCCGCGCGAGGCGGCCCGCGAGGCGCTGCGCCACGCCGGCCCGACCGTCGCGGCGGCCGGCTTCATCCTGGCGGCCTCGTTCGGGACGTTCATGCTCGCCGGCAACACCTTCATGATGGAGTTCGGCTTCGCGATGGCCTTCGGCATCGTGCTGGCGGCCTTCGTGATGGCGATGTTCTTCACCCCGGCGCTCACCGCGCTGATCGGCAACCGGGCCTGGTGGCCCGGCCACGGCGCCGACCCCGAGCACGGCCACGGCGGGGGCCACGGCGGAAGCCACGGTGCCGGCCCGGCGCCGGCGGCGGACGCGTACGGCGTGCCGGAGCCGGCCGGACGGCGCTGATCGCCTCGTTCGGACACGGTCGATGCCCGACCGACGCGCCACACAGGCGGCGTCCCGCTTCGGCGGGGCGCCGCTTGCCCTCTTTCCCTGGCCGTCAAACGTGATCTGTTGAGCACAAAAGTCCCCGGTCAATCGGGGTGTCGCCGTGCTACAGTCGACCCAGTTGCAGTTTTGGTTCCCATGAACGTATGTGTGCGCCTGCTGGTCCAACCAACAGGCGCATTTGTTTTGTCCGGTGTTTCAGTCTCCGGATGGGGATCGCGGCTACTCCGGGGTTCACGCGGTGTGAATCCCTGATGCCCCAGTTTTTTGAGGAGACGGTTATGGCTACCGGCACCGTGAAGTGGTTCAACAGCGAAAAGGGCTTCGGCTTCATCGAGCAGGCCGAGGGCGGCCCGGACGTGTTCGCGCACTACTCGAACATCCAGGCCAACGGCTTCCGTGAGCTCGTTGAGGGCCAGGCCGTCGAGTTCGACGTGACCCAGGGCCAGAAGGGCCCGCAGGCCGAGAACATCCGCGTCATCGGCTGACGTCAGCCTCCACGCTGACTCGCGATCTCGCGAAGCGGGGGCCCGTACCACACGGTGCGGGCCCCCGCGCATGCCGCCGTACGGCCGGGGCGGCGAATTTCCCACCGACGGCCGACCAGCCCCCACCCGGGGCTGCCGACCGACGTACGGAGACTTCGTGACCACCCCTGCCCGCCCGCCGCGTGACCGTGCCGCCCGCACCACCGACCAGGCCCGCCGTGGCGAGAACCCGCGCCGCAGCGCCGGCGCCGGCCGCGGCGAGAACACCGGCCGTGGCGAGAGCGCCGGCCGCACCGGCACCGCCGACCGCGCCCGCCGCGGCGAGAACCCGCGCGCCACCGGCGACGCCGAGCGCGCCCGCAAGCCGCGCGGCCGCACCGGCGCCCCCAAGAACACCCGCGCCGCCGCCGTGCCCGAGGCCGCCGACTTCACCGTCGTCGAGGGCACCCCGGCCCGGCCCCCGGCGGACACCTTCGCCGAACTGGACCTGCCCAAGGGCATCCTCAGCACCCTCACCCGCGAGGGCGTCACCGCGCCGTTCCCGATCCAGGGCGCCACGCTGCCCGACTCGATCGCCGGCCGCGACGTGCTCGGCCGCGGCCGCACCGGCTCCGGCAAGACCCTCGCCTTCGGCCTGCCGCTGCTCGCCCGCACCGCCGGGCGCCGCGCCGTCGCCCGCTACCCGCTGGCGCTCGTCCTGGTGCCCACCCGCGAGCTCGCCCAGCAGGTCACCGACGCGCTCACCCCCTACGCGACCGCCGTCAACCTGCGGATCACCACCGTCGTCGGCGGCATGTCGATCAACCGCCAGGCCAACGCCGTCCGCCGTGGCACCGAGGTCCTGGTCGCCACCCCCGGCCGGCTCGACGACCTGATCGGCCGCGGTGACGTCAACCTGTCCGACGTCGCCATCACCGTCCTCGACGAGGCCGACCAGATGGCCGACATGGGCTTCCTCCCGCAGGTCAGCAAGCTGCTGGAGCAGGTCGCCGAGGGCGGGCAGCGGATGCTGTTCTCCGCGACCCTGGACCGCAACGTCGACCGCCTCGTCAAGCGTTTCCTCACCGACCCGGTCACCCACTCGGTCGACCCGTCGGCCGGCGCGGTCACCACCATGGACCACCACGTCCTCCAGCTGGACCAGGCCGACAAGGCGTCCACCACCGCGCATATCGCCTCCCGCGACGGGCGCGTGATCATGTTCGTGCACACCAAGCACGGCGCCGACCGCCTCGCCAAGCAGCTGCTCGCCACCGGTGTCCGGGCCGCGGCCCTGCACGGCGGCAAGTCCCAGCCGCAGCGCAACCGGGTCCTCGACCAGTTCCGGGACGGCCACGTCACCGCGCTGATCGCCACCAACGTCGCCGCCCGAGGCATCCACATCGAAGGCCTCGACCTGGTCGTCAACGTCGACCCGCCGGTCGACCACAAGGACTACCTGCACCGCGGCGGCCGCACCGCCCGGGCCGGCGAGTCCGGCACCGTCGTCACCCTCGTCCTGCCCGAGCAGCGCCGCGAGGTCAACCGGCTGATGACGGTCGCGGGCATCCGCCCCACCGTCACCAAGGTCCGCCCCGGCGACGCCGACCTCGCCAAGATCACCGGCGCCCGCACCCCCAGCGGCGTCGCGGTCGCCGTCGCCGTCCCCGCGCCCGCCGAGGCCCCCGCCGCCAAGGCCGACGCCAAGTCCGGCAACCCGCGCCGCCGTCCCGGCAAGCGCTCCGCGCTGCCCGCCGACGTCGACATGAACGGCAACCCGCGCCGCCCCCGCCCCAAGCAGCGCCTGGGCGGCGCCGCCGCCCAGGGCGACCGCCCCCAGGCGGCCGGCTTCATCGGCCGCTCCTCCGGCCGCGCCAAGCCCGGCAGCGGCGCCAAGTCCGGCTCCAACTACGGCACCGGCCGCCAGCGCCGCGCCTTCGACTAACCCCCGGCGAACCACCGACGGCCCGGCCCCCTCGCACCGAGGGGGCCGGGCCGTTTCGTCGCGGGCCCGTCCGTCCGACGGACGCCGTCACCTCGCGGCGGTCCGACCCGGGCGAACCTCCGTTGATGTTGGTCATGTGCAATGTTATGTACATCACCACCATCGATCGACGGAGGTATCCGGATGTCCGTGACACAGATCGACATCGATGATGACGCGCTGGAACGAGCAATGACGCTCGCCGGAGTTCGGACCAAGAAGGACGCCGTCAACCTGGCACTGCGCTTCTACGCCGAGCGGCAGGAACGTGCTGCCCGGATCAGCCGGCATTTCGAGCGGGCTCGGCACTGGGGAGCCGTCGAGGACGCAGAGCGGATGCACCGAGCAGAGAAGGACGCCCGGTGATCTATCTCCTCGACACCTC
The DNA here is from genome assembly GCF_040304045.1 of Kitasatospora sp. NPDC094016. Classification (NCBI taxonomy): domain Bacteria; kingdom Bacillati; phylum Actinomycetota; class Actinomycetes; order Kitasatosporales; family Streptomycetaceae; genus Kitasatospora; species Kitasatospora sp. NPDC094016. The sequence continues at coordinate 52,371 of NZ_JBEOUK010000024.1, read as the reverse complement.
CGGACTCGTCCGGTTGTTGGGCGAGCCCAAGCTCCTGGCCGTCTGGTACGACGCGATCGACGCAGGGTCGATCGCGTCGTGCTACCCGCAGCGCGCAGAGTTTCTGTACAACGCGCGCAGCGGCCGGGAGTACGACGAGATCACCGAGATGTTCGCCGACCTGTACCCGGACGTCTCGGTACCGAAGAACGCTGGGCGCTGGATCGACACGGTTCAGCGGCGTATGGCCCTCGCCGGGCAGCACCGTAGTGCCTCCGCGGTCGACCTCATGATCGCGGCGACGGCCGCGCACCACGGCCTCACGGTCCTCCACGACGATGCGGGCTACCGCACGGTGGCGCGGCACGCCGCCGACCTGAGCGAGCACAGCATCCTCGATCACGAGTGAGCCGGCCCCGTGGTCAGGCAGTGAGCGTCCGGGGCATCGCGGCAGCCGTACGCGCCTCGTCGTAGCGCTCCAGAAGGAGGGTCGCGAGTTCGGGGGCGGGGCCCAGGACGGCGGCGACGGCGTCCGCTCCGGCGGCGGCCTCGGCGATGCGGTCGGGCAGGAGGCCCGGGGCCAGCAGGTAGGGGGAGACGGCGGTGCGGGCGGCGCCCGCGGCGCGCAGGGCGGCCAGGGCGTCGGGCACGCGCGGGCCGGTGGCGGAGGCGTAGGCCACCTCGACGGCGGCCCAGCCGCGGCTGCGGCGCCACCCGGCGGCCACCGCGCGGGTGGCGGCGTCGGCGGCCGGGTCGGAGGAGCCGGCCGCCGCGAGCACCACGCCGGTGCGGGCGCGGACGGCGGCCGAGCGCACGTCCACCCCGGCCTCGGCGAGGCGGCGGTCCAGGGTGGCGAGCAGCAGCGGCGACGGGCCCAGGACGGCGGCGACGGGCAGGGCCGCGCCGGCCGTGCGCAGGGCGGCCGGGACGTCGTGTTTGGCGTGGTAGGCCCGGTTGAGCAGCAGCGGGACGGCCACCGCGTCGTCGAGCCGCCCGACGACCTGCGGGATGCGCGGCGCGCAGTGGTCCAGGTAGGCGGTGGCGACGTCCAGCCCGGGGCGCAGCGCCCGCACCTCCTGGACCAGTGCGGCCACGGTCGCGGCGTGCCGCGGGTCGCGGCTGCCGTGGGCGATCAGCAGGAGGGCGGGCATCGGCGTCGGCCTTACTTGACGGCGGCCAGCAGGCCGCGGTTGCGCAGCACCCGGCGTTCGACCGGGGTGAAGACGAGCAGTTCGATGGCGATGCCGACGAACAGGATCAGGATGATGCCGAGCAGCACTCCGGACATGTCGGAGAACTCGCGCTGGTCCTCCAGGAACCGGCCCAGGCCCCGGCCGAGGTCGGGGGAGGAGGCGACGAGTTCGGCGGCCATCAGGGAGCGCCAGGAGAACGCCCAGCCCTGCTTGAGGCCGGCCAGGTAGCCGGGCAGCGCGGCGGGGATCAGCACGTGCCGGGCGCCGGTCAGGCCGGTGGCGCCGATGGTGCGGCCGGCCCGCAGAAACAGCGGCGGCACCTGGTCGATGCCGGCGACCAGGCCGTTGGCGATGGAGGGGACGGCGCCGAGCAGGATCACCGCGTACATCATCTGGTCGTTGATGCCGAGCCAGATGACCGCGGCCGGCACCCAGGCGACCGAGGGCAGCGACTGCAGGCCCTGGAGGACCGGGCCGATGGCGGTGCGCACGGGCCGGACGCGGGCGACGACCAGCCCGATCGGGGTGCCGATGACGACGGCGAGCAGGAAGCCGGACAGGCCGCGCCAGACGCTGGTCCAGATGATCGAGAACAGCGTGCCCTGGTACCAGAGCTCCTGGGCGGAGTGCCACACGTCGGTCGGGCTGGGCAGCTTGTAGGCGGAGGTGAGGTGCAGGCTGTAGGCGCCCTGCCACAGGGCGAGCACGACGAGGACGCCGATCAGCGGCGGCAGGGCCTTGCTCCGCAGCGCCTCGCCGAGCGAGCCGCGCTGGGCGGAGACGGCGTCGAGGGCGTCCAGGCCGGCGCCGACCCCGGCGGTGTCCGTGGCGGCGGCCCGGTCGGCCTTGTCGGCCTTGTCGGCCTTGTCGGCCTTGTCGGCCTTGTCGGCCTTGTCGGCCTTGTCGGCCTTCTCCAGGACCGGGGTGCGGTCAGTGCTGGCCATGGCGACGGATCTCCCCACGCAGTTCTTCGGTGATCTCGATGGACAGGTCGGCGACGCCGGTGGACTCGATGCGGCGCGGCTGCGGCAGGTCGATCCGCCACTCGCGGGCGACCCGGCCGGGGCGGGAGGAGAGCAGGACGACGCGCTGGGCCAGGCGCACGGCCTCGCGCACGTTGTGGGTGACGAACAGGACGGACAGCTGCCGCTCGGCCCAGATCCGGGTGATCTCGTCGTGCAGCACGTCGCGGGTGATGGCGTCGAGCGCGGCGAACGGCTCGTCCATCAGCAGCACCTGGCTGCCCTGGGCGAGCGCGCGGGCCATCGCGACGCGTTGGCGCATGCCGCCGGACAGCTCGTGCACGCGCTTGCCGTACGAGCCCTTGAGGCGGACGAGTTCGAGCAGGCGCTCGGCCTCGGCGCGGCGCTCGGGGCGGGGGACGCCGGCCAGCTTGAGGGCGAGTTCGATGTTGCGGCCGGCGGTGAGCCAGGGGAACAGCGCGTGCTCCTGGAACATCAGCGCGGGGCGGCCGCCCGGGACCTCGATGGCGCCGGCGGTGGGCTGGTCAAGGCCGGCGACCAGGTTGAGCAGGGTGGACTTGCCGCAGCCCGAGGCGCCGAGCAGGGTGACGAACTCGCCGGGCGCGACGTCGAGGGTGATGTCGTCCAGGACGTGGGTCTGCGCGCCCGGGCGGCCGAAGGACTTGTGCACGTGCGAGATCCGGACGGCGGGCGCGGCGCCGCCGGCGTCGGCGCCGGCGGTGTCCGCCGAGGTGGTCAGTGCCGGGGTCATCCGGACACCTCCTGCGTGAGTGGTCTGGCTGAGGGCTGGCGGAGTGGGGGCCGGGGCCCGGCCCCGCCCGTCCCGGTGGGCATCGATCGCGGATCGACCGGGTGGGCGGGGGTCCGGACCGCGGAGCTACTTGGCGCCGAGTCCGGCGTCCGCCACGGGGCCCTGTCCCTTGGCCGCGAGCACCTTGTTGAGCAGGGTGAGGTCGTAGATGCCGTTCAGGTTGGGCTTCTTGAGCAGCCCGGCGGTGACGGCGTGGTCGGCCTCGGCCTGGAGGGTGTTCGCCAGCGGGTCGTCGAGGAAGTCGATGTCGGCCCAGGCCGGGTCGAGGATGGCCGGCTCCAGCGCGTTGCCGGCCTCCTTCTTGATCGCGTCGTTGGCGTCGGCCTTGGCCTTGTCCGGGTTGGCCTTGATGAAGGCGTTGGTGTTCACCGAGCCGCGCAGCATGGCCTCCACCACGTCCGGGTGCTCCTTGAGGAACTTCTGCGAGACGATGATGTTGGTGATCACGAACTTCTTGTCCGGCCAGACGTCCTTCTCGTTGAGCAGGACCTTCGCGCCGAGGGTGACCAGCTTGGAGGCGGTGGGCTCGGGCACCCAGGCGCCGTCGATGGAGCCCTGCCGGTAGGCGTCGGGGGTGACCTTGTTGTCGGTGCGCACCACCGAGACGTCGCCGGCGCCGGACGCCGCGTCGACCTTGTAGCCCTTGCCGGCCAGGTAGTTGAGCAGCGCCACGTCCTGGGTGTTGCCCAGCTGCGGGGTGGCGATCTTCTTGCCCTTGAGGTCGTCCAGCGAGGAGATCTTGTCCGGGTTGACCACCAGCTTGACCCCGCCGGAGGCCGAGCCGCCGATGATCTTCAGGGACTGGCCGTCGGACTTGGTGTAGCCGTTGATCGCGGGGGAGGGGCCGATCCAGCCGATGTCGATGGAGCCGGCGTTGAGCGCCTCGATCTCGGACGGGCCCGCGTTGAAGACCTGGGTCTTGATCTGGGTGGTGCCCAACTCCTTCTGGAACAGCCCCTCCTGGAGGCCGACCAGGGCGGTGCCGTGGGTCAGGTTCGCGAAGTAGCCGATCTTCACGGTGTCCGCGGACAGCTTCGCGCCGGAGGCGCCGGCCGAACCGGCGGCGGAGTCGGCGCCCGGCTTCCTGTCGTCCGCCTTGGAGCCGTAGCTGCACGCCGACAGCAGGGTCACGGCGGTCAGGCCGGCCACCGCGGCCACCGCGGAGCGTCTGATCCGGCCGGCGTCGGGGCGGGCGTGGGTATGCGAGGGGGCCAGGTTCGGTGCCATGGTGAAGTCCTGTTCATCGACGGACCGTCAGGAGGCGGTCTCGGGGACGTGGCGGTCGCCCGTCGGGGCGGCCGGGGGTCGCAACTCAGCGCTGTCGGCCCGCACATCGGGTCAGGCCGCCCTGGCCGCTGCCGAGGACGCCGCTGCCGATGCGGCCGCCTTCCTTGTCCATGTCCGAGAACGCCTCGCTGGGCATCAGACCCAGTCCTCCTCAGCGGGTTCGGTGGCGCGTACGGTCGCGAAGGCCTCGCCCGCCATGCCGGCGGTGAGGGTGGTGCCGTCGGCCGGGTCGATCAGCAGGAACGAGCCGGTGCGGCGGTTGTCGGAGTAGGCGTCGAGCGCCAGCGGCTCGGCGGTGCGCAGCACCACGTGGCCGAGGTCGTTGACGTTCAACCCCTCGGCGCCGGAGCGCTGTTCGAGGGTGTCGCCCGCCTTGGTCGGCAGGGCGATGCGGTAGGTGATGTCCTTGACCAGCGCGCGCACGGTGCGGGTGGTGTGCTTGAGCAGGACCTTGTCCCCGGCGCGCAGCGGGCGCTCGTCGAGGTGGCTGACGGTGGCCTCGATGTCCCTGGTGGGCACGGGGATCACGCCGGCCGCGATCAGGTCGCCGCGGGAGACGTCGAGGTCGTCGGCGAGCCGGACGGTGACCGACTGGGGCGCCCAGGCGAGGTCGGTCTCGCGGCCGAGCGCGTCGATCCCGGCGACGGTGGTGGTGTGGCCCGAGGGCAGTACCGTCACCGGGTCGCCGACGCGCAGGACGCCGGAGGCCAACTGCCCGGCGTAGCCGCGGTAGTCGGGGTGCTCCTCGCTCTGCGGGCGGATCACGTACTGGACCGGGAAGCGGGCCGGCTCGGCGCCGGGGTCGCTGCCGACCGGGACGGTCTCCAGGTGCTCCAGCAGGGTCGGGCCGCCGTACCAGTCCATGTGCGCGGACGGCTCGACGACGTTGTCCCCGGCGAGGGCGGAGATCGGCACGGCCACCACGTCGCCCACGCCGAGCGAGGCGGCGTAGGCGGTGAACTCGGCGGCGATGGCGGCGAAGACGGGCTCGGCGTAGTCGACCAGGTCCATCTTGTTGACGGCCAGCACGACGTGCGGCACCCGCAGCAGCGCGGCGACGGCGGCGTGCCGGCGGGTCTGCTCGACGACGCCGTTGCGGGCGTCGACCAGCACCACGGCCAGTTCGGCGGTGGAGGCGCCGGTCACCATGTTGCGGGTGTACTGCACGTGCCCGGGGGTGTCGGCGAGGATGAACCGCCGCCGGGGGGTGGCGAAGTAGCGGTAGGCCACGTCGATGGTGATGCCCTGCTCGCGCTCGGCGCGCAGGCCGTCGGTGAGCAGCGCGAGGTCGGGCGCTTCCTGGCCGCGGCCCAGCGAGACGCGCTCGACGGCCTCCAGCTGGTCGGCGAGCACGGACTTGGAGTCGTGCAGCAGGCGGCCGACCAGGGTGGACTTGCCGTCGTCGACGGAGCCGGCGGTGGCGAAGCGCAGCAGCGACGTGGCGGTGGCTTCCTGGGTGGTGCTGGTCATGGTTAGAAGTACCCCTCGCGCTTGCGGTCTTCCATCGCGGCCTCGGACAGCTTGTCGTCGGCGCGGGTGGCGCCGCGCTCGGTGAGGCGGCTGGCGGCGATCTCGGCGATCACGGCCTGGATGTCGGTGGCGTCGGAGTCGACGGCGCCGGTGCAGGACATGTCGCCGACGGTGCGGTAGCGGATCAGCCGCCGCTGGACGGGCTCGTTCTCCTTGGGGCCGCCCCACTCGCCGGCGGTCAGCCACATGCCGGCGCGGGCGAAGACGTCCCGCTCGTGGGCGTAGTAGATCTCCGGGAGGTCGATTCCCTCGCGCTCGATGTACTGCCAGACGTCCAGCTCGGTCCAGTTGGAGAGCGGGAAGACGCGCACGTGCTCGCCCACCGCGTGCCGGCCGTTGTAGAGCGACCAGAGTTCGGGGCGCTGGCGGCGCGGGTCCCAGGCACCGAACTCGTCGCGCAGGGAGAAGACGCGCTCCTTGGCGCGGGCCTTCTCCTCGTCGCGGCGCCCGCCGCCGAAGACGGCGTCGAAGCGGTTCGTCTCGATGGCGTCGAGGAGGGGGACGGTCTGCAGCGGGTTGCGGGTGCCGTCGGGGCGCTCGCGCAGCCGGCCGTCGTCGATGAAGTCCTGGACGTGGGCGACGTGCAGGCGCAGGCCGTGCTCGGCCACGACGCGGTCGCGGTAGGCGATCACCTCGGGGAAGTTGTGGCCGGTGTCGACGTGCAGCAGCGAGAACGGCACGGCGGCCGGGTGGAAGGCCTTGAGCGCCAGGTGCAGCATGACGATGGAGTCCTTGCCGCCGGAGAAGAGGATCACCGGGCGCTCGAACTCCCCCGCGACCTCGCGGAAGACGTGCACCGACTCGGCCTCCAGCGCGTCCAGGTGGGACAGCGCGAAGGGGGTGTCGTCGTGGGTGCGGACCGGGCCGTCGGTCGCGGTGGTCATGCGAGACCCCTCTCGGTCAGGAAGGCGTGCAGCTCGGCGGCGGACTCGGCGACCGCGCGGCCCTGGGTCTGGATCCGCAGCTCCGGCTTCTCCGGCGCCTCGTACGGGTCGTCCACGCCGGTCAGCCCGGCGAGCTCCCCGGCGGCCTGCTTGGCGTACAGGCCCTTGACGTCGCGTTCGGCGCACAGCTCGACGGGGGTGGCGACGTGGACCTCCAGGAACTCGGTGCCGGCCGCCGCGTGCCGCTCGCGCACCGCGGCGCGCGAGTCGGCGAACGGGGCGATCACCGGGGCGAGCACCTTGACGCCGTGGGCGGCCAGCCTCTCGGCGACGAAGCCGATCCGGGTCACGTTGGTGTGCCGGTCCTCGCGGGAGAAGCCGAGGCCCTTGGAGAGGAACTCGCGGATCTCGTCGCCGTCCAGGACCTCGACCTGGTGGCCCTCGGCGCGCAGCCGTCCGGCCAGCGCGAAGGCGAGCGTGGTCTTGCCCGCGCTCGGCAGCCCGGTCAGCCACACGGTGGCGCCGCGCTCGCAGGGGGCGGCCGCGGGGGCCGCCTCCGCGGCTCCGTCGGCGGCCCGGGTGTGAGCTGTCACAGTCTCAAGTCCTTCGTCGGTAGTGGGGGGGTGGGTCAGAGGTGGATGCCGCACTCGGTCTTGCCGGAGCCGGACCAGCGCCCGGCCCGGGCGTCCTCGCCCTCGGCGGGCTTGCGGGTGCAGGACAGCGGCGAGCAGCCGATCGAGGTGTAGCCCTCCCACAGCAGCGGGTTGAGCAGCACCCCGTGGGCGGCGACGTAGGCGTCCACGTCCTCCTGCGTCCACCGGGCGATCGGGGCGATCTTGACCTTGCGGCGCCGGGCGTCCCAGGACACCACCGGGGTGTCCGCCCGGCTCGGGGACTCGTCGCGGCGCAGCCCCGTCGCCCAGGCGTCGTAGCCGCCGAGGCCGCGGTTGAGCGGCTCGACCTTGCGCAGCGAGCAGCACAGGTCCGGGTCGCGGTCGTGCAGGTGCGGCCCGTGCTCGGCGTCCTGCTCGGCCACGGTGCGCAGCGGCCTGAGGGTGATGACGTTGACCGGCATGGTCGCGGCCACCGCGTCCCGGGTGCCGATGGTCTCCGGGAAGTGGTAGCCGGTGTCCAGGAACACCACGTCCACTCCGGGGAACACCGAGGAGGCGAGGTGGGCGACGACCGCGTCCTCCATCGAGGAGGTGACGCAGAAGCGGCGGCCGAAGGTGTCGGCGGCCCAGGCCAGGATCTCCCGGGGCGTCGCCTCCTCCAGCTCGCGGCCGGCCCGGACGGCTATCTCCTGGTAGTCAGTCGTCGCGCTGGTCACCGGACGAACCCCCGTCGTTCGCAGTCGAGTTGGCCGAATTCGCATGGGCCGCAGTCGCAGTCGCGGCCGAGGCGGTCGGGGACAGCAGGCCGAGGAACTTCAGCTGGAAGGCGCGGCGGCACCCGTGGCACTCCCAGGCGCCGTGCCCGGCCTCGGAGGGGCGCAGGTCCTCGTCCCCGCAGTACGGGCAGAAGAACGGCGCGGCGCGTTCGCTCACGACAGCTGCTCCTCGCCGGCCCGGGCCGCCCACTGGGCGAAGCGCTCGCCCTCGGTGCGGTCGGCCTGGTAGCGGGTCAGGACGCGCTCGACGTAGTCGGGCAGGTCGTCCTTGGTGACCTTGAGGCCGCGGACCTTGCGGCCGAACCCGGCCTCCAGGCCGAGCGCGCCGCCCAGGTGCACCTGGTAGCCCTCGACCTGCTCGCCGTTGCCGTCCGGGACGAGCTGGCCCTTGAGGCCGATGTCGGCGACCTGGATGCGGGCGCAGGCGTTCGGGCAGCCGTTGATGTTGATGGTCAGCGGCTCGGCGAAGTCCGGCAGGCGCTTCTCCAACTCGTCGATGAGCGTGCGGCCGCGCTCCTTGGTCTCGACGATGGCGAGCTTGCAGTACTCGATGCCGGTGCACGCCATGGTGCCGCGGCGGAACGGCGACGGGGTGACCCGCAGGTCCAGCGCTTCCAGGCCGGCCACCACCGAGTCGACCTGGTCCTCGGCGATGTCGAGGACCAGCATCTTCTGTTCGGCGGTGGTGCGAAGCCGGTCGCTGCCGTGCGCGGCGGCGAGGTCGGCGATCTGGCCGAGCAGCCGGCCGTCGACCCGGCCGACGCGCGGCGCGAAGCCGATGTAGTACCGGCCGTCCTTCTGCCGGTGGACACCGACGTGGTCGCGCCAGCGGCCGCTGGGCTCCTGCGGCGCGGGACCGTCGACCAGCCGGTACCCGAGGTACTCGTCCTCCAGCACCTGGCGGAACTTCTCCACGCCCCAGTCGGCGACCAGGAACTTCAGCCGGGCGCGGTTGCGCAGCCGGCGGTAGCCGTAGTCGCGGAAGATGCCGATGACGCCGCCGTAGACGTCGGCGACCTCGTCCAACGGGACCCAGGCGCCCAGGCGCACGCCCAGCTTGGGGTTGGTGGACAGCCCGCCGCCGACCCACAGGTCGAAGCCGGGGCCGTGCTCGGGGTGGACCACGCCGACGAAGGCGACGTCGTTGATCTCGTGCGCGACGTCCAGCAGCGGGGAGCCGGAGACGGCGGACTTGAACTTGCGCGGCAGGTTGGAGAAGTCCTTGTTGCCGATGAAGCGGCGCTGGATCTCCTCGATGGCGGGGGTGCCGTCGATGATCTCGTCCTCGGCGATGCCGGCCACCGGGGAGCCGAGGATGACGCGCGGGGTGTCGCCGCAGGCCTCGGTGGTGGACAGGCCGACGGCCTCCAGCTTCTGCCAGATCGCCGGGACGTCCTCGATCCGGATCCAGTGGTACTGGACGTTCTGGCGGTCGGTCAGGTCGGCGGTGTTACGGGCGTACTGCTCGGAGACCTCGGCGATCGCCTTCAGCTGGGCGACGGTCAGCCGGCCGCCGTCGACCCGCACGCGCAGCATGAAGTACTCGGCGTCGAGCTCGTGCGGCTCCAGGATCGCGGTCTTGCCGCCGTCGATGCCCTCCTTGCGCTGGGTGTACAGGCCCCACCAGCGCATCCGGCCGCGCAGGTCGGCGGGGTCGATCGAGTCGAAGCCCCGGTGCGCGTAGATCGTCTCAATACGTGTCCGTACGTTGAGACCGTCGTCGTCCTTCTTGAACTGCTCGTTGGCGTTCAGCGGGGTGAAGTGGCCCATGCCCCACTGGCCCTCGCCGCGGTGACGGGTCACCTTGCGAGGCGCGGCGGGGCGGCGCGCGGCGGCGCGGTCGGCCGTGGGCTCGGCGGTCTCGGGGGTGGTGGCCATGGTGAAGTCCTTCGGGGCAGATGGCTCTGACGCCGGGTGGGTCGCTGGGGGTACGTGGCGGTGCGGTGCTGCTGTGACCTGCGGGTATTCCCAGGTCCGGGGAGAGCAGTGACCGTGGCCGGCCGGGCGCCCGCGCGTCCGCTCCAGCGGGGACCGCGAGGTGGGTGGCGCCGGGTGCGGTGGTGCGGCGGGGTGGGCTCAGATCGCCGGACAGATGGCGCTGGACACGCGAAGGAGATCGACGTGGAGTCGACCAACTAGGGTGGTTCCGGCGCTCGGCATGGCAAGAGATTGGCACGGCGCGGGACTTGCGGTCCACTAACATCCGAATGGCGGACGCTGAGGTTTCGCTATGTGAGACCACCGGGAATCCCCGCCGCTCCCCGCCCCGACGTCCGTCCACGCGCCCGTACCCCGGGGGAGATCAACCGCGCGGCCCCGGCCCGATACCGTTAGACCCGTGCAAGCAGCAGGCGAGACGAGCAGACCGAACCCCGAACGGCCCTCCCGGCGCCGGGGCAAGGGCTCCCGACGCGCGGCCAAACAGGCCGCCTGGCGCCGCACGGCGTGGGAGCTGGTCAAGGACACCACCAACACCTGCGTCGAGTACCGGGTCACCGGACTCGCCGCCGAGGCGGCCTTCTTCACCCTGCTGTCGATCCCACCGCTGCTCCTCGGCCTGGCCGGCACCCTCGGCTACCTCGACGAGTTCCTCGGCGCCGGCACCATCGACCGGCTCAAGCACGACATCGTCTCGGCCTCCGGGACGGTCCTGTCGGACTCGTCCGTCAAGGAGGTCGTGGTGCCGCTGCTGGACCAGGTCTTCGCCCACTCCCGGCCCGACCTCGTCTCGATCGGCTTCCTGCTGTCGCTGTGGTCCGGCTCCAGAGCGCTCTACATCTTCATCGACACCATCACCGTCATGTACGGGCTCGACGGCAAGCGAGGCATCGTCAAGACCCGGCTGATGTCCCTCGGCCTCTACTTCGGCGCCCTCGTCATCAGCTCCCTGGTGCTGCCGCTGCTGATGGCCGGCCCCGGACTCATCGAGAACGCCGTGCCCGGCGTCGCCGGACTGGTCGGCGCCGCCTACTGGCCGGTCGCCATCGTGCTGCTGATCGTCTCCCTCACCACCCTCTACCACCTGGCCGTTCCCGTCTCCACGCCCTGGCGCGAGGACGTGCCCGGCGCCCTGGTCGCCCTGGTGGTGCTGGTCGTCTGCAGCGTCGCCCTGCGGATCTACCTGGTCAGCTCGGTCGAGGTCCCCTCGGTGTACGGCTCGCTGGCCGCGCCGGTGGCCGTACTGCTGTGGATCTTCGTGGTCGCCCTGGCCGTCCTCATCGGCGCCGCCATGAACGCCGCCATAGACCGCCGCTGGCCCACCCTGGAGACCGCCGACGCCCGCGCCGAGAACGAGCGCGCCCAGGAGGAGGCCGCCGCCGCCGTGGTCCGCGAGGTCGCCGCCCGGCGCGCCGCCGAACGGGCCCGGCGCGCCCGCGAACTCGGCCTCGCCGAAGGCGCCGAGGAGGAGTGGGGCGAGGAGGACGGCGACGACGTCGACGTCCCCGCCGAGTACCCGGAGCGCTGGGCCGACGTCCTGGCCGCCGACAACGTCCGCGGCCGGCTCACCGCCCGTGGCGGGCCCCACCACCGGCCCGGCCCGCCCCCGCCGGACAGCGACCGGCCGTCCGGGCCGCCGCCGGAACGGCGGGCGCCCGACTACCCGCCCCGGCCGCCGTGGGAGCGGCCGTAGCGGCAGGGCTCCGGGCAGGACGACGAACGGCACAGGGCCTCCCCCGCATCCCGCGGGGGAGGCCCTGTGCCGTTCGTCGTCTCCTGACGTCCGGTCGTCGCGTGGCGCCGGTTCGTCGGTTCGCCGGTTCGTCGTTGCCCGGAGGGCGGCCGGCGCAGGGTCAGGCGGTCGCCGGGTCGGGCGGGAAGGGGTACTGCGGGGCCTGGTGGTACCCGTACGGGGACTGCTCGGCCGGGGGGTGCGGGGCGGCCGGGTTGACCTCGGTCCGGTCCGGATCCGGGCCCGGGGCGGCCGGGCGTGGGATCGTCAGCTCCGGGGCCGTCGGATTCGGGCCGCTCGGCGCGGTCGGGCTCGGGTTCTGGCTCGGATCCATCGCGGCCGGACCGCCCGGGGCCGCCGACCGGCCCGCCGGCCCGGCCTGCGCCGGGAGCGGATCGGGGCTCGGCGGCGCCGGCTCCAGCGCCGTGCGCCCGGCCGAGTCGCTCAGCTTGATCAGCAGCGCCACGATCAGCCAGTTCGCCAGCAGCGACGAGCCGCCCGCCGCCAGGAACGGCAGCGCCTTGCCGGTCAGCGGCACCAGCCCGCTCACCCCGCCGACCACCACGAACACCTGCAGCGCCAGCGCCGTCGACAACCCCGTCGCCAGCAGCTTGCCGAACGGGTCGGTCAGCCCGACCGCCGTCCGCAGCCCGCGCTGGACCAGCAGCAGGTACACCAGCAGCACCGCCGTCACCCCGGCCAGGCCCAGCTCCTCGCCGATCGTGGTGAAGACGAAGTCGCTGCGCCCGGCGAAGCCGATCAGCCACGGCCGCCCCGAGCCCAGGCCCGTCCCGGTCAGGTGCCCGGTGCCCAGGCTGAACAGCGCCTCGGCGGGCTGGTCGGAGATGATCGCCGGGTCGTGGTGCTCCTTGTAGATGTCGAGCGGGTGCAGCCAGGCCTCGACGCGCCCGTGCACGTGCGGCTCCACGGTGCCGACCACGGCCGCGCCGCCGACCGCCATCAGCAGGCCGAGCACCACCCAGCTGGTCCGCTCGGTCGCCGCGTACAGCATCACGACGAAGACGCCGAAGAAGATCAGCGAGGTGCCGAGGTCGCGCTCGAAGACCAGCACCAGCAGGCTGACCACCCAGATCGCCAGCACCGGGCCGACGTGCCGCCCGCGCGGCAGGGTCATCCCCCAGATCTTCCGGCCGGCCAGCGCGAGCGCGTCCCGGGAGGCCATCAGGTACCCGGCGAAGAAGATCGTGATCGCGACCTTCACGAACTCGTCCGGCTCGAAGGAGAGCCCGAACAGGCGGATCCAGCGCTTGGCGCCGAAGTCCTCCGGCCGGCCCGGGAAGAACGCGGGCGCCGCCAGCAGGACCAGCGCCCCTGTCATCAGCAGGTACACGTACCGCTGGAAGAACCGGTGGTGCTTGATCAGGGCGATCAGCGCGATCGCCACCGCGACCGAGACGAACACCCACATCAGCTGCGAGGGCGCGGCCGGAAGCTTCTGGTAGTCGCCCTTCCTGGCGTGCGCCGCCGCGTAGGAGATGTCCAGCCGGTCCAGCAGCATCAGCCCGAAGCCGGTCAGGAAGACGCCCAGCGGCAGGATCAGCGGATCCGCGTACGGGGCGAACCGCCGCACCGCCAGGTGCGCCACCCCGGCCAGGCCGCCCAGCGCCAGGCCGTGGACCAGCAGCCCGGGCGGCATCTTGCCGGTCAGTGCCAGATCGGCGTCGATGTGCCCCGCCAGACAGACGGCCACCGCGAGCGCCAGCAGGCCCAGCTCGATGTTGCGGTGGCGCGCCGCCAGCCGGCGGCCCTCGCCGCGTGCAGTGCTTTGCACCCTTGTCGTCCCCTTGTCATCACCCGCGTGGCCGGTATCGCCGACGGTGCATCCTGCCAGACGAACACAGCCCCGCGCCGGTTGCGGTCCGGGGGCCGTCGAGGCCGGAACTTTGCCTGGGCAAAGCTTTTCCCGGGCCCGGTAAAGCTTTGTCCAGGTGCAGGTATAGAGGCGGGCCCCGGGCGCGGCGGGCCCCGGCCGGGAGGCCATCATGGCCGGGCGCCGCGGTCCGGTCCGCGGCGCCCGACGGACCGCCGGACGGCGCCGGCGGCGGCAGCGCGCGAACGAGGTGGGCGGACGGATGGACGGCGCGGTGCGAGTGCTCGCCTACAGCGGACCACCGCCCTGGCAGTGGTCCGACCTGGCCACCTCGTGGACGGCCGAACCGCTGGTGCTCGCCCTCTCCGTGCTGCTCGGCGGCTGGTACCTGGCCGCGGTGCGCACCGTCCACCGGGCGGGCGGCGAGCGCTGGCAGCCGTCCCGCACCGCCGCCTTCCTGGGCGGGCTGCTGCTGTGGATCTGGTGCACCTGCTCCGGCCTCGGCGTGTACGAGCGGATCCTGTTCACCGACCGGGCCGTCCAGGTCGTGCTGCTGCTGATGCTCGTCCCGCTGCTGCTCGCCCTCGGCGCGCCGGTCTCGCTGCTGGTCGCGGCCGCGCCGCCGGCCCGGCGCGAGCGCATCCTGCGGGCGCTGCGCAGCCGGCCGTCCAAGGTGCTGATGTTCCCGGCCGTCTCCACCGCGCTGCTGATGGCCCCGCCGTGGCTGCTCTACTTCACGCCCTGGTACGAGGAGTCGGTGTCCAGCGCGTTCGGCAACGTGCTGCTGCACCTGGCGCTGGTGCTGCTCGGGCTGGCGTACTTCTGGCCGCGGCTGCAGATCGACCCGGTCGGGCGCGAGTACCCGCACCTGGTCGGGCTGTTCATCACCTTCGCCGAGGTGATCTTCGACGCGGGGCTCGGGCTGGTGCTGATCTACGGCGGCCACCTGGTCGCCGAGCACTACTACGTGGCGCTCGGGCGGCCGTGGGGGCCGAGCCTGGCGCAGGACCAGACCTGGGGCGGCAACATGCTCTGGGTGCTGGGCGACCTGGTCGGGCTGCCGTTCCTGGCCGCGCTGGTACGGCGGATGGTGGTGCAGGGGCGGGAGGAGATCAAGGCGGTGGACGCCGAACTCGACGCCCGTTTCGAGGAGGCCGCGGCGCAGGCGCAGGCGGCGGGGCTGCCGGCCGAGGAGGAGGCCGGGATGCGGCCCTGGTGGCTGGACGACCCGAACCTCAAGCACCGGTACGGCGGGTAGTCGGCTCCGGCGGGTTCCCGGGCGCGGCGAGCCCGCACTTTTGTGGGTCCAATGTTGGCCCCTTGTAGCTCCCTTCACCGCGTTTCCGCAGGTCAAAAATCAGTTGGCCCCGCCACCCCGACCAGCTAGCGTTTCTCCCGTCCAGATCGGGGGCCTTCACGGCCGCCCGAGGAGTAGAGAGCAGGAGGTGAACCCCGTGGTCGTTGTCGCCCCGATAGCTGCCTTGGGCAGCACTCGCGTTCACCTCCTCTTCCCGGCCGCCGGCTGACCCTTTCCGCGCCAGCCGCAGCCCGCCGGGATCATCTCCTCCCGAAGGGCCCACCGCGTTGTTCAACGCTGCCTCCACTTCGTCGTTCTCCTCCACCCCCTCTGGCTCCCTCTCCGACGAGCTGCCGCTCTCCGGCTACGGCTGGACGCCCGAGCTCGCCGAACTCTTCACCCCACTCGCCGAGGCCGGGCTGATCCCGGCCCGGATCGTCCGGGTCGACCGCGGCCAGTGCGACGCCGTGCTCGCCGATCCGGAGACGGGCGAGCCGCGCACCGTCCGGCTCGACACCCGCCCGGTCGGCGACGCCGACATGATCAACTGCCCGTGCACCGGCGACTGGGCCGCCGTGGACCTCCACGCCCGGCCGATGGCCGCCGTCACCGCACTGCTGCCCCGCTCGACCGCGATCATCCGCAAGGTGGCCGGCAAGCGCTCCGACGGCCAGGTGCTCGCCGCCAACGTCGACACCGTCCTGATCGCCGCCTCGCTCGCCGCCGATCCGGACCTCGGCCGGATAGAGCGCTTCCTCGCCCTGGCCTGGGAGTCCGGCGCCGACCCCCTGGTCGTCCTCACCAAGGCCGACCTGGTGGACGACGCCGAGTTCATCCGCGCCGACGTCGAGGCGGTCGCGCCCGGCGTGACCGTGCTCGTGGTCAGCGCCGGGACGGGCGAGGGCATGGACGTGCTGCGCGCCTGCACGCCCGGCACCACGGCCGTGATCGGCCAGTCCGGCGTCGGCAAGTCCACGCTCACCAACGCGCTCGCCGGCGTCACGGCGATGGCCGTCCAGGAGGCCCGCTCGGTCGACCAGAAGGGCCGCCACACCACGACCACCCGTGAACTGATCCCGCTGCCCGGCGGGGGTGTGCTCATCGACACCCCCGGGCTGCGCGAGGTCGGCCTCTACGGTGGCGAGGGCGTGGACCTGGCCTTCGCCGACATCGCCGGACTGGCCGAGGAGTGCCGCTTCCACGACTGCGGACACCACACCGAGCCCGGGTGCGCGGTGCAGGCGGCGCTCGCCGACGGCACCCTGCCGCAGCGTCGGATGGACAGCTACCTCAAGCTCCAGCGCGAGAACGAGTGGATCGCCTCCCGCTCGGACGCCCGACTGGCCTCGGCCCGGGCGAAGAAGTGGAAGTCGCTCTCCAAGTCGGTGCGCGCCGCGGGAGGCCCCGTGAAGCGCTGACCAGGAGCTGACCAGGAGCTGACCAGGAAAGCCGACGAGGACATCAGGAGGCCGGGCGGGCCGGCAGCCGAAAGTGCCTCAGGGCCACCGCGGTGGCGTCGTCCACGGTGAAACCCGGGTCACCGTGGACGGCGAGCCGCCCTGGCCGGTGGGCGGACCGCGAGCAACGCGTGCGTGCGCTGAGTGCTGAGGCGCGCTCTTCCGCCGGCGTGGGTCCCCTTATGCGGGCCCTCTGGATGGGTCCCGGTGTGGGCCCACGCCGCGCCGGTGCCCGGTGTGGGCCCACGCCGCGCCGGTGCCCGGGATGGGCCCACGCCGCGCCGGTGCCCGGGATGGGCCCACGCCGCGCCGGTGCTCGGGATGGGCCCACGCCGCGCCGGTGCTCGGGATGGGTGGGTGGAGGGTGGGGGAGGGGGGAGGGGAGGGCCCCCAACGGCCATGTCCGATTTCCGCCAGTCACCCCCCTCCCAGTGCCGCAGACTGGACAGCGTGATCGACGACGACATCCGGTACCGAGCCGTGGACAGCCGCGATGCCCGCTTCGACGGCGTCTTCTTCACGGCCGTCACCTCCACCGGCATCTACTGCCGACCGAGCTGCCCCGCCGTGACCCCCAAGCGCGTGAACTGCGTCTTCTACCCCAGCGCCGCGGCCGCCCAGGGCGCAGGCTTCCGCGCCTGCCGCCGCTGCCGCCCCGACTCCGTGCCGGGCTCCCCGGAGTGGAACCACCGGGCCGACCTGGTCGGTCGCGCGATGCGCCTGATCGGCGACGGCGTGGTGGACCGCGAGGGCGTCGCGGGTCTGGCCAGCCGCCTCGGCTACAGCTCCCGCCAGCTCCAGCGCCAGCTCATCGCCGAGCTGGGCGCCGGCCCGATCGCGCTGGCCCGCGCCCGCCGCGCCCAGACCGCCCGCCTGCTGCTGCAGACGACCGAACTCCCGGTCACCGACATCGCGTTCGCCGCCGGCTTCGCCTCGGTGCGGCAGTTCAACGACACCGTCCGCGAGGTCTACGACCGCACCCCCAGCGGTCTGCGCGCCGAGGTCGTGGCCGGCCGCCGCGTCGCGACCCCGGCCGGCGGCCTCACCCTGCGCCTGGCCTACCGCGGCGCGCTCGACAGCGACCACCTGATCGACTTCCTCGCCCTGCGCGCCGTCCCCGGCGTGGAGGAGGTCGTCCCCGGGCCGAGTGCAGGCGTCCGCACCTACCGGCGCACCCTCGCGCTCCCGTACGGGCACGGCATCGCCGAGGTCGACGGGCTGGCGCCGGGCGAGCCGCGCACCCGCGGCTGGCTCGACTGCCGCCTGCTGCTCGCGGACCTGCGCGACCTCCCGACCGCCGTCCAGCGCCTGCGCGGCCTGTTCGACCTGGACGCGGACCCGGACGCGGTCGACGAGCAGCTCGGCGCCGACCCCGTGCTCGGCCCCCTGGTCCGGGAGCGCCCCGGCCTGCGCTCGCCCGGCCACGTGGACCCGCACGAGCTGGCCGTCCGTGCCGTGCTCGGCCAGCAGATCACGGTCAGCGCCGCCCGTACGCTGGCGGGCCGGCTGACCGAGAAGTACGGTGCCGCGCTGCCCGAGCCGAGCGGCGGCCTGCGGCTGCTGTTCCCGACGGCGGCGGTGCTGGCCACCGCCGACCCGGAGGACTTCGCGATGCCCGCAGCCCGCCGCCGCGCCCTCACCGGCCTGTGCGCGGCCCTGGCCGAGGGGGCGGTGCGACTCGACGGCGGGGTGGACCGGGAGGAGTCCGCGGCCCGGCTGCTGGCCCTGCCCGGCATCGGCCCCTGGACCGTCGGCTACCTGAGGATGCGGGCCCTCGCCGACCCCGACGTCTTCCTCCCGGGCGACGTGGGCGTCAGGCACGGCCTCGTCCGGCTCGGCGCCCCCGGCGACCCGAAGAACGCCGCCCGCGCGGCCGAGGCGTGGGCCCCGTGGCGCTCCTACGCCGTGCACCGGCTGTGGGCCGGGCCCGCGAGCGCCAGCACTGGAACGGAGAAGGCAGAGGCATGAGTACCACCGTCTACACCACCATGGAGAGCCCGTTCGGCCGGCTGCTGCTGTCCGGTGTCCTGCCCGAGGGCGGCGGCGCGGCGGCGCTGGCCACCGTCACCGCGCCCGGGCAGAAGTACGCGCTGGCCGAGCCCGCCGACGACTGGGTCCTCGACCCGGAGGCGCTCGCCGAGCCGGTCGCCCAGCTGACGGCCTACTTCGCGGGCGAGCGCACCTCCTTCGACCTTCCGCTCGCCCCGGTGGGCACCGAGTTCCGCCGGCGGATCTGGGCCGTCCTGGACGAGATCCCGTACGGCGAGACCGTCACCTACGGCCGACTCGCCGAGCTGGCGGGGGAGTCGCCGCGCGCGGTGCGGGCGGTCGGCGGCGCGGTGGGTGCCAATCCGCTGCTCATCGTCCGCCCCTGCCACCGCGTCATGGGCGCCAACGGTTCGCTGACCGGCTTCGCGGCGGGCGTGGACCGCAAGCGCCGGCTGCTGGAGCTGGAGAGCGGCACGCTGTTCTGACGCGCCCGCCCGGGCGGCGGCGCGGCTCAGCCCGTCGCCGCCCGCAGATCCACCCGCCAGTTGTGGCTGCGCATGAACCGCCCGGGCGGGAACTCGAAGTCCGTCTCGCCGACGAGGCTGAACCCGGCCTTCGCGCAGACCGCGTTGGAGGCCGGGTTGTCCACCGAGGGGAAGGCGTGCAGGTGGCGGTGGGCGGCCTCGCGGCGGGCGGCCGCGACGGCGGCGCGGGTGGCGGCGACGGCGATGCCCCGCCCCTGGTGGCCGGGCAGGACGTTCCACCCCATCTCGTGGACGGTCTCGCCCTCCCAGGTGCGGGTGCCGTAGCCGACGGTTCCGACGGCCTCGCCCTCGGGGAGCAGCACGATCCGGTACATGCAGCCCAGGCCGGACGGGACGAAGTCCAGGTAGCGCCGGTGCCGGACGAGGAGTTGCTCCTCGGTCTCCGGGCCGCCGACGTGCTTCTTCATCTCCGGGGTGTTGACCCGGCGCAGCAGTGCGAGGTCGGCGTCCGTCCAGGGCTCGATCAGTACCTGTGCTGTGCTCATGCCGGGGACGGTAGCGGTCCGTACGGGTCGGTGACCAGCGGTTTTGCGGGCGCCAAGGGGTGCAGGCCGGGGTTCGGTCGGGGGCCGGCCGGGGTTCGGGCCCGGCCGCGGTTCAGGCCTGGTCGGGGCCCTGGCTGGTCTCGGCGAGGGCGCGGGCGAGCTGTTCGAGGGCGGGCAGGGCGTGGACGACGGCGTCGCGGTCGGTGGGGTCGAGGGTGCCGAGGGCGGTGGCGATGCGGCGCTCGTGGGCGCGCTGCCAGTCGTCGAGCTGGCGCCGGCCGGCCGGGGTGAGGGCGATGCGGGCGGTGCGACGGTCGCCGGGGTCGGCCTGGCGGTCGACGAATCCGGCGTCGAGGAGCTTGCCGATCAGTCCGCTGACGGTGTTGGGGGCGAGCCGCTGCCGGGCGGCGAGTTCGCCGACCCGCAGGGGTGCGGCGGCGAGGGTCTGGAGGAGTTCGACCTGCGCCATGGGCAGGGACTCCCACGGGTAGTCGGTGCGGATGCTGCTGCGCAGGGCGCGGCGCAGGCGGGTGACGGTGTCGGTGAGCCGCCGGGCGTGGTCGACCGCCGTTTCGGGGGTTTCGGTGGCGGGGTCGGGGACGTGTGGTGACGACGGCATGGCGGACAGCGTATCGCCTGGTACGGGCCGGTCCGGCGGACTGTCCACCGTCGGGCGGGGGCCTCCCGGAACTTCGCGGATCCCCCTGGGGCTCGGTGGAACTCGGCGTCCCCGGGCTCCCGTCGGAAGACGAGCAAGTCGTAGAAAGAACATATCTGCATCCGATATATTTGTGGCATGAACGCCACCGCCCTTGCCGCGCGGCTGCTCACCGAGCGGCCCCGGCCGCGCGGCATAGCCGGCTGGCGTCACGCCCACTGGCTGGCCGTCGGCACCGTCTGCCTCGGGGCCTTCCTCGGCCAGCTCACCGCCAGCGTCACCGCCCTCGTCTTCCCGGCCCTCGGCCGGCACTTCGACGCCGGCTTCGCGGCCGTCGAATGGGTCGCCCTCGCCTACCTCCTGGTGCTGGTCGCCCTGCTCGCCCCGGTCGGCTGGCTCTCCGACCTCATCGGCCGCAAGACCATGTACCTCGGCGGCTTCGCCGTCTTCGCCCTGGCCTCGCTCGGCGCCGGATACGCCGGCAGCCTCGGCGTGCTGGTCGCCTGCCGGGCCGTCCAGGCCGTCGGCGGCGCGATGATGCAGGCCAACAGCGTCGCCCTGGTGGCGCGCGGCGTCCCGGAGCACGCGATGCGGCGCGCGCTCGGCATCCAGGCGGCGGCCCAGGGGCTCGGCCTGGCGCTGGGCCCCAGCCTCGGCGGGCTGCTGGTGGAGCACGCCTCCTGGCGGTGGGTGTTCTGGATCAACGTGCCGATCGGGGTGCTGGGCATCCTGGCCGGCTGGTTCCTGCTGCCCCGCACCCGCACCGGGCCCCCGCTTGCCGTCGGCGCCGGGAAGCAGCTCATCGCCGGTACCGGGGGTCCGCTCACCGCCGATTCCGGGACCCCGCCCGCAGGAGCCGCCGCGAGCCTGCCCGCTCCCCGCGCCGCGAACCCGCCCACCACCGCGTCCACCACCACGCCCACCACCGCGTCCGGCGCCCGCTTCGACCTGGCCGGCCTGCTGCTGCTCACCGGCTCCACCACCGCGCTGCTGCTCGCCCTGTCCACCGCCTCCGGACTGCCGCTGCCCGGCTGGGCCGCCGCCGCCCTGCTGCTCGCCGCCGCCGTCCTCGCGTTCGCGCTGGTCCGTCAGGAACGGCGGGCCGCCCGGCCGATCCTGGCGCCCGGCCTGGTCAACACCCCCGGGGTGCGGTCCGGGCTGGTGGTCTCGCTGATCGGCTACCTGCTGCTGTTCTGCCCGCTCGTGCTCGGCCCGGTGCTGCTCACCGGCGCGGGCGTGCCGGTGGCCCGAGCCGGTCTGGTGATCACCCTGCTGCCCGCCGCGTTCGCACTCGCCGCGACCGTCGGCGGCGCGCTGCTGCCGCGCGGCTGGTCGGACGTCGCCCGCTGCCGCGCGGGCGCGGTGCTCGCGGGCGCTGGGCTGCTGCTGTTCGCCCTGCTGCCGGTCTCCGGGGCGGCCGTGGCGGTGCCGCTGCTGCTCGCCGGCTACGGGCTGGGACTGCTGCTGCCCGCCAACAACGCGCTGGTGATGCGGGCGATACCGGCGCAGTGCTCGGCGGTCGGCGGCGGCATGGTGAACATGGCCCGCAGCCTCGGGACGGCACTCGGCACCGCCCTGCCCGTCCTCGGCGTCCACCTGGCGGGCCCGGCGTCCGGCGGCCGGACGGTGCTGTTCGCTCTCGCGGCGGTCGCGGTGGCGGCCGTGGCCCTGACCCGGCCGGTCCGCCAGGCCTGACGCGGCACTAGGCCTCCGAGCGGACGTTCAGCGCGTCCTGGGCCCGGTTGAGGCCGCGCCGCACCAGCGTGTCCAGCGCGTCCGCGCACCGGTCCAACACCCCTGGCAGGGCGGCCTGTTCGTGGTCCGAGAACTTCTTCAGCACGAAGTCGCCGACGCTCTGCCCCTTCGGGGGGCGCCCGATGCCGAAGCGCAGCCGCACGAAGTCGGGGGTGCCGAGCACCTCGCCCACCGAGCGCACGCCGTTGTGGCCGCCGGGGCCGCCGCCGCGCTTGAGCCGTCCGGTGCCGAACGCGAAGTCCAGGTCGTCCTGCACGACCACCAGGTGCTCGACCGGGACGCCGTAACGCCGCAGCAGGCCGGACACCGGCCGGCCGGACAGGTTGATGAACCACTGCGGCTTGGCCAGCAGCACCCGGTGGCCGTCGACCTCGATCTCCGCCACCAGGGCGCCGATCCCGCGCCGCCGGAACCGCGCGCCGTACCGTTCGGCCAGCCGCTCCACGGTCAGGAAGCCGGCGTTGTGCCGGGTCAGCCGGAACCACGGGCCGGGGTTGCCCAGTCCGGCGATCAGCCAGGGTGCGGCGGGGGTCATCGTGAACTCCAGGGGCTTGTCGCGGACGCGGGACGGCCGGGGCGCGGTACGCACGGTACGGGACCGTCGACCGCGCCCCGGCCGTCCGAGGGCACGCGCAGTGGGGTGGGTCAGGACTCGGGCACGCCGGGGGCGGCGCCGCGCTCCGTGAGCATGTCGGTCATCAGCTGAACCTCCGAGGTCTGCGCGACCACCATCGACTGGGCGAGCCGCTTCTCGGCGTCGTTCTTCGCCAGGTCCACGTAGCCCTGGGCCATTTCGACGCCGCCCTTGTGGTGCTGGATCATCAGCTGCAGGTAGTACACCTCGGCGTCCCGCCCGCTGAGCGAACGCAGCTTCGCCAGTTGGGTGTTGGTGGCCATGCCGGGCATCAGCGAACCGTCGTGGGCCTGGTAGTCGTGGCCCATCCTCATCCACGCCATCGGCTTGGCCGCCGAGTGCTGCGGCAGCCCCCACTGGTCGATCCAGCCCATCATCATCCCGCGCTGGTTGGCCTGGGTGTTGATGATGTCGAAGGCGAGGGTGCGGGTCGCGTCGTCGCCGGTGCGGTCCCGGACGATGAACGACAGGTCCACCGCCTGCTGGTGGTGGGTCGCCATGTCGCGGGCGAACCCGGCCTCGGGCGAGTCGTCCGCCGGGACGGCCACCGAGGCCGACCCGGACGCCGACGTCCCGCTCGCCACCAGGGCGGGCACCCCGAGGGCCAGCGCGAGGGCGGCGGCCAGCGCGGCCGGCCACCACAGCCGCCGACGGGCCGGGCGCGGCGCCCCGGCCTCGTCCGCGAACTCCTCGGCGGCGTGCTCGGAGCCGTCCTCGGGCGGCGCCGCGTCGGCGGTCACATCTGCCCCATGGTGCAGGAGGCGCCCGGCTCCTGGGTCTGCTTGCCCTGGACGTACTTGGTGAAGAACTGGTTCACCCGCGGGTCGCTCGCGCTCTCCACGATCAGCTGGGTGCTCCAGGCGTTCAGGGTGATGGTGCCCTTCTCGTCCGGGTACGGGCTCATCAGCGAGTACGGGGTGGTCTTGACCTTGTCGGACAGGGTCTTGATGTCGTCCGGCGTCGCCTTGCCGTTGTACGTCACCCAGACCGCGCCGTGCTCCAGCGAGTGGACGGCGCGCTCGTTCTCGACCGGCTGGTCGTAGACGTGGCCCATGCAGTCCAGCCAGATCGCGTTGTGGTCGCCGCCGACCGGCGGGGTCATCGGGTAGCTGACCTTGTCCTTGACGTGGGTGCGGCTCAGCTCGCCGAAGGTCTGCACGCCCGGGATGTCCGCGTTGGCGGCGGCCTGCTCCTTCTTCTTGCTCTGGTTGGCGTCCATGACGATCCAGGTGCCGGTGGCGATCGCGCCGATCACCAGCACACCGGCCGCGACCGAGGCGATGACCTTGTTGCGGCGGTCGCGGCGCTGCTCGCCGGCGCGCAGCTCGGCTATCCGGGCGCGGCGGTCGGTCGGGCCGGGCTTGCCGGACTGCTTGCCGGACTGCTTCGAGGCGGAACCCATGGTGGTTGTCCTTGTCCCCGCCGCGCGCTGCTGGAGGCGCGGCGGTCAGCTGAAAGAAGGGGAGGGGCGGATCCGCCGGCGGATGCCGGGCGGTGGGTTCCGCTCAGGACCGGTGTACTTGCAGCTCGTGTAGATCGGGTGCCGGATGCGGACCGTCCAGCAGCCCGGCGGGCACCACCCTGGGCAGCGCCTCGGCTGCCGGCGCGAGCGGTGACGCGGCCGGCTGGGGATGCGGCGGCGGGTTCGGCAGCTGGGCGTCCTGCGCGCAGTACGGGTGGCTGGAGCAGCCGTTGTCACGGCGCGGCTGCCCGCCGTCGGCGGTGCACCACGTCCAGTGCCGCTGCTCCCCGGCGCGCTGGCGCTGGTCGGAGGCCTTGGCGGTGGGGCCGGCGTGCGGGGCGTGACCGGAGACCGTCGTGACGGTGACGGCGGTGACGGCGGTGACGGTGGTGACGGCGGCGGTGACGGTGGTCGGCGTCGGAGCGGCGTGCGCGCCGACCGCCTTCGACTGACCGGCGCACGGCAGCGTCGTGAGCAGCGCGACCAGCAGCAGGACCCACAGCACACCCGCCGGGCGGCCCGCCGGTGCGGCCCTCCCCGGTCGAGGTGAGCTGGGGGCCGACGCGGTCATGCGCACATTTAATCAGCCGAACGAGTGAAGCGATGCCCCTCCTCCACCCTCATTTTCGGCCGCTCCCGGACCCGAACACCCCGGAAACGCCCTGCCCCGGGCACATCCGGCAAGCACGGACGGAACGGGACCGAACGCGGGGGTGAACCCGGGGGCGGACGCAGGGGCGGACTCCTCGGTGAAACCCGAGGTGGGCGCGGTGGCCGGGAACGGCCCGGCGCTGACCGGTTGTCGCCGAAACCCGGACAGCGTCGTTGCACTTGGAGACAATGACGTCGAGTCCGGCCCCGCCGGGGGCGGCGCGACCACGGACCGACCAGGAGCCGCCAGATGAGCAAGCAGGGTGCCCCCGCACAGTCGCACCGGCCGGACGACGGCTGGTGGGACACGGTCTACGACGGCCCGGCGGGCACCCTCCCCGACACCCCGCACGCGGACCCCGGCGACGGCAGCGTCGACGACTGGTTCGACACGGCGGTCGGTCTCATCGGCCAGCAGCGCACGGCCGAACCGGAGCCGGTGCTGGACGCGGAGCCGGTGCTGGACGCGGAGCCGGAGCCGGAGTCGGCAGCGGTGCCGGCAGCGGACGAGGTGCTGGAACGGGACAGCATCGACGACTGGTTCGACACCGCGATCGGCGTCATCGGACCCCAGCGGACGGACGAGGAGCGGGTCATCGCCCCTGACGTCCGGGAAACCGAAGCCGACACCGCCCCCGCACCGGTCTCCCTGGACAAGCCCACCCCCGAGCCCGCGCCGCAACCCGCGCCGCAACCCGAGCCGCGACCCGAGCCGGAGTCCGAGCCGCAACCCGAGCCGCGACCCGAGCCGGAGCCCGAGCCGGAGCCCGAGCCGGAACCCGAGGCCGCCGCCGAGGAGCCCGAGCCCGAGTCCGAGTCCGAGTCCGAGCCCCAAGCCACCGAGGAACCCGACACCCTCGCCACCGCCACCGTCCCCGACCCGCGCCCGGCCGTCCGCTCGCCGCTCGCCGACGGCGCCCCCACCGTGCCGCACATCGGCGAGCGCCCGCCGACCTACGGCCCGGAGCCGACCGCCGTCCCGGAGGCGGACCCGGGCGTCCTCGGGGCGCTCGTGCCGGACACCGTCCTGGAGGGCGCCCAGTACGGGTCGTCCGTCCTGCGCGCCGTCTCCGTCCGCGGCGACTCCGCCCGCTACCGGGGCGAGTCGCGGCGCGACGCGCTGCTGGTCACCAGGTTCGGTGACGGCCCGGACGGACTGCTGCTCGCCGTGCTCGCCGGTATCGACCGGACCGGCACCGCCGCGGACGAGGCGCTCCCCCCGGAGGCCGTCGCCACCAGCACCCGCGAGGCCTGCCACCATCTGGCCGCCGCGGTCGGCCGCAGCCGCGAGGGCCTGGCCGCGGACCTGCGCGACGGCGCCCGGGACCGGCTGCGCTACGGCCTGCAGCGGCTCGCCACCGGCGCCGTCGCCCCGCTGCGCGCGCTCGTGCCCGGGGACGAGGAGGACGGCATGCCGTCCCCGGCCTCGCTGCACTGCCTGCTGCTGTCGCTCGACCCGGCGGCCGGCCACCGGGCGGCCTTCGGGGTCGGTCCGGGCGGGCTCTACCTGCTGCGCTCCGGCCACTGGATCGACGCCTACGCGGCCCGCCTGCTGCACCACCCGGACGGCCAGCAGCCGCCGGAGGAGCCGAGGCCGTTCCGCTTCCGGCTGGTCCCCGCCACCCCGGGCGACGTGCTGCTGCTCTGCACCCCCGGCCTGGCCCGCCCGATCGCCGACGAGCCGGCCGTCGCCCACTTCCTGTCCACCCACTGGGCCCACCCGCATCCGCCCGGCACCGTCGACTTCCTCCGCCAGGTCCAGGTCCGCGCCAAGGGCTACGCCGACGACCGTACGGCGGCCGCCGTCTGGACCGAGTGACGACTGACTGACCGACCGACCGACTGACTGACTGACCGACCGACCGACTGACCGGCCGAACGCCGACCGCACACCAGGCGCCCGACGCCCGGTCAGCGCGCCTTGGGAAAAGCGGCGCGCAGCGCGGAGCCGCGGACGGTGACCGCGGCCCGGAGGACGGGCAGCATGCAGACGACCTGCACGGCGGCGTACCAGGGCGGGCAGACGCCCGGGATCAGGTCGACGCCGACGATGGCGATCGGCATGACGACGGTGAGGGCGCCCAGTCGTTCGAAGGCCCGGCGGGACCCTCGGGAGGCGGCGACCGCCAGCCGGTGGAGCAGCACGGCGACCACCGGCAGCAGCACCGCCCGGACCCACATGAACGTGTTCACCGGGTGGCCGCTGCCCGCCACCGCGACGACCGTCAGGAACCCGACGGCGCCGAGCGCGCCGTAGACCTTGACGCAGGCCGTCACCGTGCCGAAGGCCCGTCGGGTACGGGGGTCGTGGAGCAGCGCCGCCTCGGGCGTGCCGGGCAGGTCGCTGCCGGACGTGTCCGTGCGGTGCGTGTTGGTGTGGTGCGTGTCCGTGTGGTGCGTGGTGGTGCGGTGCGTGTTGGTGTCCATGTCCACCGACGCTACGAACCGCCCCGCCGGGGCGGTATCGGTCTGGGCCCACGGGTGGGTGGGGCCGGCCCCACTCCCCGGCCGATCGGGGCGGTGGCGGGCTCGGCGCGGTGCACAGTTGGGAGCACCGTACGGAAGGGGAGAGACGTGGGACGGCTGGGTTCGTGGGTGGCGCGCGCCGGGGTGGGGTTCGTGCGGGCGTGCGTCGTGGCGGCCGTCTGCCTGCTGCTGCCGGCCGTGTGGGCCGCGGCCGTGGCGCTGGGGGTCTGGTGGGGGGCGGGCAACCCGTGGTCGTGGACGGCGCCGTTCGTGCTGGTGGGCGTGGGCACGCTCGCCCTGCCCCGCCCGGTCTGCCGGATCGTCCGCTTCCTCGTCGCGCGGTGGACCGCCACGGTGATCCCCGCTGGATACCGGCAGGCCGGGCCGGTGACGCTGATGTCCACCGGGTTCTGGTGGAACGGTTTCTCCTACGAGCGCACCCGCCGGGACGCGCTGATGGACCAGCGCTGGAGGGTCCGCTGGCGGGATCCGGCGAACTGGCGCGACCTGCGGTTCGCGGGGATCGCGCCGTTCACCGCCGGTCTGCTCGCGTGCCTCCCGCCGGCCGGGGCGGTCGTGGCGGCCTGCGCGGTCCTCGGGTTCGGCGGGCCGGAATCCGCCGCGGGCCCGGCCGGGGCGCTCGGCGCGGTCGTGGCCGTGGGCTCCGCCCCGTACGCCTGGCGGCCGGTCGTGCCGGTGGCGGTCCGCTTCCTGCGCCCGTCGCCGGCGATGGCGCTGGCGGAGCGGGTCGAGGAACTGACCGCCCAGCGCGCGGACGTGACGGTCGCGCAGGCCGCCGAGATCCGCCGGATCGAACGGGACCTGCATGACGGGGCACAGGCCCGCCTGGTCGCGCTCGGGCTCTCCCTGGCGACCGCCGGGAAGCTGATGGAGCGTGACCCCGACCAGGCCAGGGCGCTGATGCGGGACGCGCAGGCCGGTGCCACCGCCTCGCTGGCCGAACTCCGCGATCTGATCCGGGGGATCAGCCCGCCGGTGCTGAGCGAGCGGGGGCTCGTCGACGCCGTCCGCGCGCTCGCCCTGGACGTCCCGCTGGAGGTGGCCGTCAGCGCCGGCGCCCCGCTGCACCTGGACGCGCCGATCGAGTCCGCCGTCTACTTCGGTGTCGCCGAGCTGCTGACCAACGCCGTCCGGCACGCCGGGGCGTCCGGGGTGCGGATCTCCCTCACGCGGGACGGCACCGGTGTCGTCGCCGCGGTCGTCGCCGAGGTCGAGGACGACGGCCGGGGCGGGGCGGACGTCCGGGCCGGCGGCGGGTTGGCGGGCCTGCGCCGCCGGCTGGCGGCCTTCGACGGCGCCCTGGAGGTCACCAGTCCGCCGGGCGGTCCGACCCGTGTCAGGATGACGGTGCCATGCGAATCGTTGTAGCCGAAGACCTCTACCTCCTGCGCGACGGGATGGTCCGCCTGATCGAGGCCTGCGGGCACCAGGTGGTGGCCACGGCCGCCACCGGGCCCGAGACGCTCGACGCGTTGCGCAGGTGGCGCCCGGACGTGTCCGTCATCGACGTCCGCATGCCGCCGACCCAGTCGGACGAGGGGCTGCGGGCGGCCCTCGCCGCCCGCGGCGAGATGCCCGGGCTGCCGGTCCTCATCCTCTCCCAGCACGTCGAGCAGTTGTACGCGCGGGAGCTCCTGGCCGACGGCTCCGGCGGCGTCGGCTACCTCCTCAAGGAGAGCGTGTTCGACGCCGACCAGTTCATCGGCGCCCTGGAGCGCGTCGCGGACGGCGGGACGGCCATGGATCCGGCCGTCATCGCGAGACTGCTGTCCAACACGCCACTGAACCGGGGGCTCGAACGGCTCACCGAACGCGAGTACGCCGTGCTGGGGTTGATGGCCGAGGGGCTCTCCAACCAGGCCATCGGCCGTCGGCTCTTCCTGAGCGAGAGCGCCATCGGCAAGTACACCACCGCGATGTTCGGCAAGCTCGGCATCACCGACGACGACGACACCAACCGCCGCGTCCGCGCCGTCCTCACGTACCTGAACAAGTCGTAGCCTGACGGACCGCCCGGCCTGTCCGCCCCGCCGCGGCCTCCGGGGGTCAGGTGCGCAGGAGGATCGCGGTGACGGCGGTGGCCTGGGTGAGGGCGGCGGGGCGGTGGGTGCCGGGGAGGCCGATGGCGAGGGGGACGGCCAGGCCGTCGAGGAGGGCGCGGATCTGGGTGGCCCGGTCGGCGGCGGGCCCGGGGGTGAAGTGGCCGGTGGCGGTGCCCTCCTCGATGAGGGCGACCAGGTCGGCCTGCCAGGGCGCCTCGATCTCCTGCTGGCCCTGGCGGATCTCGGCGCTGGCGGGGGAGCGCCCCCACACCTCGACCCACAGGATCCAGCGCGGATCGCCCGCCCCGTCGGGCAGGTAGAGGCGCAGGTAGGCGTCCAGCCGCTGCCAGGGGTCGCGGGAGCGGTCGGCGAGGGCGTCGCGGCGCCGGGCGCCGAGCTGGTCCTCGCTCCAGCGGAGGGTTTCCAGCAGCAGCTGGTCCTTGCTGCCGAAGTAGTAGAGCAGGTGTCCGGCGCTCATCTGGAGCTGTTTGCCGAGCCCGGCCATGGTGAGTTTGGCGAGTCCGTGTTCGGCGATCGCGGCCCGGGCGGTGGCGAAGACCTCCTCGCGGGGGCGCGCCGGCCGGCGCGGGCGGGGGTCGGCCATGTGCGGTGCGCTCCCTCGGTGGTGCGGGGGTCGGAAGGCTGCCGGGGCGGGGGAGGTGCCCCCGCCCCGGCAGCCGGGTGGCCCGGGTGCCCAAGGCGGCCCGGGTTCCCCGAGTGGCCTGGGGTCAGGCGGACTTCGGCTGCTGCTGGGTGATGCAGTGGATACCGCCGCCGTTGGCGAAGATCTCGCGGGCGTCGACGAGTTCGACGGTGCGGCCCGGGTAGGCGCGGCCGAGGACGGCGGCGGCCTCCTGGTCGCGCGGGTCGTCGAAGGCGCACAGGATCACGGCGTCGTTGGCCACGTAGTGGTTGATGTAGGAGTAGTCGACCGGTTCGCCGTCCTCGTCCAGCAGGACGGTGGGGGCGGCCAGTTCGATGACCTCCAGGGCCCGGCCCCGGGCGTCGGTGGCGGCGCGCAGGATGGCGACGAGCTCCTGGCAGACCGCGTGGTCGGGGTGGGCGGGGTCCGGCTGGACGTGGGCGACGACGACGCCGGGGCGCACGAAGGAGGCGACGATGTCGATGTGCCCGCGGGTGCCGAACTCGTCGTAGTCGCGGGTGAGTCCGCGCGGCAGCCAGATCGCCTTGGTGGTGCCGAGGAAGGCGTGCAGCTCGGCCTCGACCTCCTCCTTGGTCCAGTCCGCGTTGCGGCCCTCGCCGAGCTGGACGGTCTCGGTGACCAGGAGGGTGCCCTCGCCGTCGACGTGGATGCCGCCGCCCTCGTTGATCAGCCGGGAGGCGAAGCGCTGGACGCCCGTCAGTTCGCTGATGTGCTCGGCGATGTGCTGGTCGTGGTCCCAGCGGGCCCAGGACTGGGCGCCCCAGCCGTTGAAGATCCAGTCGGTGGCGGCCAGCGAGCCCTTGTCGTCGATCAGGAAGGACGGGCCGATGTCGCGCATCCAGGCGTCGTCGAGCGGGCGCTCGACGATCTCCACCTGCTCGGAGACGTACCGGCGGGCGTCCGCGGTCTCGCCGGTGTTGACGACCAGCGTGACCGGCTCGTACCGGACGATGGTGTTGGCGACGGCGGCCCAGGCCTCGCGGCCCGCGTGCAGGTTCTCGGGGGTGTCGAAGGTGGGGTTGGCGGTGGGGAAGGCCATCCAGGTGCGGTCGTGCGGGTGCCACTCGGCGGGCATCCGGTAGCCGAGGGAGGCGGGCGTGGGGGTGGTCATCCGGGAGTCCTAGGGGGAGGCGTTCGGCGGAGGTGTCGGCGGAGGTGTCAGAGGAAGTAGAGACGGCTGAGCGAGACGCTGTCCGCGGGCTCGGAGCGCAGCGGTTCGCCGTCCAGCGAGACCAGGCCGGTCTGGGTGACGTCGACGCGGCCGATCCGGGCGTTGCGGACCATGTCGCGGGGGCCGATGCCGCGGGTGTTGCGGACGCCGACGCGGCGGCGGCGGGTGGGCAGCCCGTCGGCGGGGCGGTCGAGGTAGGCGCCGTCGGCGGCGGCCTGGGCGACGAAGGCGACCGAGATGTCGGCGGCGGTGGCGCCGTGGGCTCCGAACTGCGGTCCGAGGACGAGGGGTTCGCAGGTGTCGGTGGAGGCGTTGGGGTCGCCGACCACGCCGTAGGCGGGGAATCCGGCCTTCAGGACCAGCTGGGGCTTGGCGCCGAAGTGGTCGGGGCGCCACAGCACGATGTCGGCGAGTTTGCCGACCTCGATGGAGCCGACCTCGTGGGCGAGGCCGTGGGCGATGGCGGGGTTGATGGTGAGCTTGGCGATGTAGCGCAGGACGCGCTCGTTGTCGTCGCCGGCCTCGGTGGTGCCGTAGCCACCGTCCAGGGGGCCGAGTTCGGCCTTCATCTTGCCGGCCATGGCGAAGGTGCGGCGGACGGTCTCGCCGGCGCGGCCCATGCCCTGGGCGTCGGAGGAGGTGATGCCGATGACGCCGAGGTCGTGCAGGACGTCCTCGGCGCCCATGGTGCCGGCGCGGATGCGGTCGCGGGCCATGGCGGCGTCGCCGGGCAGGTCGGTCTTGAGGTCGTGGGCGGAGACGATCATGCCGAAGTGCTCGCCGAGCGCGTCGCGGCCGAACGGCAGGGTGGGGTTGGTGGAGGAGCCGATGACGTTGGGCACGCCCGCCATCTTCAGCACGTTGGGGACGTGTCCGCCGCCGCAGCCCTCGATGTGGAAGGCGTGGATCGTCCGCCCTTCCAGCACCTTGAGCGTGTCCTCCACCGACAGGCACTCGTTCAGGCCGTCGGTGTGCAGGGCGACCTGGACGTCGTACTCCTCGGCGACGCGCAGCGCGGTGTCCAGGGCGCGGGTGTGGGCGCCCATGTCCTCGTGGACCTTGAAGCCGGAGGCGCCGCCCTCGGCCAGGGCCTCGACGAGCGGGGCCGCGTCGGAGGACGAACCGCGGCCCAGGAAGCCGATGTTGACGGGCCAGGCGTCGAAGGCGTTGAAGGCGTGGCGCAGCGCCCACGGGGAGTTGACGCCGACGCCCCAGACCGGGCCGAACTCCTGGCCGATGATCGTGGTGACGCCGGAGGCGAGGGAGGCCTCCATGATCCGCGGCGAGAGCAGGTGGACGTGGGTGTCGATGGAGCCGGCGGTGGCGATCATGCCCTCGCCGGAGACGATGGTGGTGCCGGTGCCGACGACGACGTCCACGCCGTCGAGGGTGTCGGGGTTGCCGGCCCGCCCGATCGAGGCGATCCGGCCGCCGATCAGGCCGATCGAGGTCTTGCGGATGCCCTGGACGGCGTCGATCACCAGGACGTTGCTGATCACCACGTCGCAGGTGTCGCGGACGGCGGCGGCCTTGAGGTGCAGTCCGTCGCGGGCGGTCTTGCCGAAGCCGGCCAGGAACTCCTCGCCGGGGGCCTGGGAGTCGGACTCGACCCGGACGATCAGGCCGGAGTCGCCGAGCCGGATCCGGTCGCCGGCCCGGGGGCCGTGCACCGAGATGTAGTCGTGGGGGGTGATGGACGTCATGACGGCACCTCGGCGTCGTCGAAGGTGGTCAGGTAGCCGGTCGCGCGGGCCTTGGCCAGGGCGGCGTCCTTCGCGCCGGGGGCGTCCAGCGGTCCGTCGACCAGGCCGGCGAAGCCGATCGCGACGCGTTCGCCGCCGATCGGCACCAGGCCGACCTGGACGGTGGCGCCGGGGTCGAAGCGCACCGAGGAGCCGGCCGGGACGGCCAGGTGGGTGCCGTAGGCGGCGGCGCGGTCGAAGGCGAGGCGCGGGTTGGCCTCGAAGAAGTGGAAGTGCGAGGTGACCGAGATCGGCACCTGGGAGGTGTTGTGGACGGGCAGCAGCACCGTCTCCTCGACCGGGTCGTAGCCGGCGCCGTCGCCGGTCAGCGCGCCGCCGGGGGCCTCGTCGCCGAGCGAGCCGGCGCCCCGGAAGGGGTCGTTGACGACGGCCAGGCGGGTGCCGTCGTCGAAGACGGCCTCGACCTGGACGACGGTGACGACGTCCGGCACGCCGGGCAGCACGTCGTCGGCGGTGAGCACGCTGCGGCCGGCCTCGATGGCCTCGGCCAGGCGCCGGCCGTCGCGGGCGGCCTCGCAGACGGTGTCCGCGATCAGGGCGGTGGCCTCGGGGATGTTGAGGCGTACGCCCCGGGCGCGGCGGGCGCGGGCCAGTTCGGCTGCTGTGAAGATCAGCAGCCGGTCCCGCTCGGTGGGGGTCAGTCGCACGGTTCCTCGCTCGCGGTCGCCGGGGAGGGGGTCGGCCTTCGGGGGCGATGTTAGAACGTCGTTCAAACATCTCGGGCCATTGAACCCGGACCGGGCCGCCGTGTCCAGCGTTGCCGGTCCGCAGGGGTTCGGCTCGCCGGGCGCGCAGCGGGGGTGAAGCCCCGCGGCGGCGGGGGCGCAGCCCGGGAGGGGAGGGTGCGCGGCCGGGGTGCGCCGGGCGCGCGGAGCGGGACGGGGCCCGGCGCGCGGCGGGGTGCGACAGGGGGCGGGAGGGCGGCGCGGGCCGGCGCCCGGGCGCCGGGTGTGCGCGGGATCGAGCGGGGGCGGGCTCGAAAACAGGCTCTGCGCTTCGCAAACCTGTCCGGCGCGGGCAGTTGGATCACGTGAACCTCCCCGTGCCCCTTTCACCCCACGTGATCGGACGCACACTGTTGCAAACGCCGTCAACTGGGCATGAGGATGGGTGGTCAGAACGTGGGGGCCACCCGGCCGGCGGGGGATCCGGAGGCGGGGGCCCGGATTCGAGGGCGGGGGCATGTGTTGATGGACGGTCAGTCGCGATTCCCGCGGCAGCGGACGAGTTCGGGTGACGCCTACCGGTCCGGGCCCGCCCCGGGCGCAGCCGGCGGCACCGGGACGACCCTGCCGGGCACCTCGGCCCCCGGCTGCGCCCTGCACCGCCGGCTGCACCTGACGCTCGACCCGGCCGACCTGGTCGCGGTCGGCTCGGTCCGCCGGCGGCTGCGGACGGCGCTCAGCCACTGGGGGGTGCCCGAGCTGTCGGACACCGCCGAACTGCTCTCCTCCGAGCTGGTGACCAACGCGCTGCTGCACACCGGCAAGGGCGCGGTGTTCGACGCGGTGCTCGGGTCGGACCACCGGCTGCGCATCGAGGTGCAGGACGGCACGACCCGGCTGCCCGGCCGGCGCCGCGATCCGGACGCCGAGTACGCGACCTCGGGGCGCGGCCTGCTGCTGGTGGAGTCGCTCGCGGACGCGTGGGGCGTGCAGCTGCGGGGCGACGGCAAGGTCACCTGGTTCGAGCTCGCCATGCCCTGAGCCCGGCCGCGCGCGGAGTACGGGCGCGGGGTGCGGGCACGGAGTACGGGCGCGGGGTGCGGGCACGGAGTACGGGCGCGGGGTGCGGGCACGGAGTACGGGCGCGGGGTGCGGAGCAGGGGGCGCGAAGCACGGGCGCGGGGCGCGGCGCATGAAGGGGTGCGCGGTCCGCGGCACGGTTCGCCGTCGATTCATTCGCCTTCGAAGCATGCCCGGAACAGAAGGCGGAGCGGAAGATTTCCGGCCCGTTGCCATTGCCGCTCGGCCCAACATTGGACAGGATGGTGGGAATGTGTGTCCACGTGCGGCAAGCAGCGGGGAGACCGAACCTCGACCGACCCCGCCCGTCGACACCGTCCGATCCAGCACCACCCATCACACCGCCACGCGGCCCGTCCGGACGGTCGGCACGGTCCGCCACGGCAGCGGCAGGAGCAGCATGCCCACTGAGCCCGAGTCGCCGGGGCCGGCGCTTCCACCCGGTGCGCCCACCGTCGAACCGCAGCAGGCAGCCGCCACCCACACCACCGGTCCGAACCCCGCCGCTCCCGCTCCCG
This sequence comes from Kitasatospora sp. NPDC094016, assembly GCF_040304045.1. Taxonomy (NCBI): domain Bacteria; kingdom Bacillati; phylum Actinomycetota; class Actinomycetes; order Kitasatosporales; family Streptomycetaceae; genus Kitasatospora; species Kitasatospora sp. NPDC094016. The sequence goes on along the minus strand of NZ_JBEOUK010000024.1, from coordinate 17,490 downwards.
TGACGGTCGACCAGCCCCCCGCCGGCCCCACCGCGGCCGGGCCGGGCCGGGCGAAGCCGCCCGCGCAGGCGGTGCGCCGGCCCGTGCCGCGCCCGGCGCCCGCGCTCGCCGCCGGACGGCTGGCGACGGTGCTCCCCGGCAGCCTGCCGCCCGCCTCCGCGGACACCATGCCGGACTGGCTGGAGCCCGCGATGGCCGCCAACGGCATCGGCTCCTTCGACTGGGACATCCGCCGCGACATCCTGGAGGGCGACCACCGGGCCTGCGCGATCATCGGCCTGGACAGCATGGACCAGGGCCGCTTCGACCGCACCGCCGGTTCCTTCCTGGCCCTGCTGCACCCCGAGGACGCGCCGGTCGTGCGCCGCCGGGTCGAGCGCGCGGTGGCCGAACTGGGTCAGTGCGGCGCCTACTACCGCACCGTCGGGCCCAACGGCACCATGCGCGCGGTGCGCTTCCGCGGCCGGGTGCTCGCGGACGCCTTCGGCCGGGCCTCGCGGATGGTGGGTTTCGTCTGGGACGCCACCGTCGAACTGCACAAGCGCGACCGCGCCGACCGGATGGCCCTGCTGCGCGAGGAGCGCTCCCGGTTCATCAAGGAGGCGGCCCGCGCCCTCTCCGAAGCCGTCACCGTCCGCGACGTGGCCCGGGTGTTCACCGGACTGCCGCTGCCCGGACTGCCGCCGGACGGCCTGGTGCTGGCCTCCTTCGAGGCCGGCCGGGCGCAGGTGCTCGGTGCCTCCGGCTACCGGACCGAGGCGCTGGCGGTCTGGGACCGCACGGTGCTGCCGGCCGGGCACCCGGCCGCCGAGGCGGTGCGCCACCGGGCGCCGGTGTTCATCCCGACCCGCGAGGAGTTCCGCGCGTCCTACCCCGAGGTCTGGGAGCCGACCAGCCGTACCGGGCGCGGCTCCTGGGCGTTCCTGCCGCTGGTGGCCAGCGGGCGGGCGATCGGCGTCTGCGTGGTCAGCTTCGACGACGAGCGCGAGCTGGACGCGGACGAGCGCACCCTGCTGTCCACCCTGGGCGGGCTGGTCGCCCAGTCCCTGGCCCGGGCCCGGCTGCACGACGCCGAGCACGAACTGGCGGCCGGCCTCCAGCGGGTGATGCTGCCGCGCACCGTGCCGTCGGTGCCGGGGGTGACGACCGCCGTGCGCTACCTGGCGGCCGGTTCCGGCCTGCAGATCGGCGGCGACTGGTACGACGTGGTGCCGTTGCCGGGCGGGCACGTCGGCCTGGTGATCGGGGACGTCCAGGGCCACGACGTGCACGCCGCCGGGATCATGGGCCAGCTGCGGATCGCGCTGCGCGCCTACGCGGCCGAGGGGCACCCGCCGGCCGCGGTGATGGCCCGCGCCTCCCGCTTCCTCGCCGACCTGGACACCGACCACTTCGCGACCTGCGCCTACGCCGAGGTCAACGTGGACTACGGCGTGGTCTACGCCGTCCGGGCCGGCCACCTCGACCCGGTGGTGCGCCGGGCGGACGGCACCGCCGCCGTGGTGCCGGTGGCCGGCGGGCTGCCGCTGGGCATCGACCCGGACCAGGAGTACCGGGTCACCCGGTTCAGCCTGGACCCGGGCGAGACGGTGCTGCTCTGTACCGACGGCCTGGTCGAGGCGCGCGGCATGGACCTGGACGAGGGCATCGCCCGACTCACCCGGGCGTTCGCCCGCCCGCTGCCGCCCGCCGAGGAGTCGGCCCGCGACCCGCTGGAGGACCTGGCCGACCGGATCGCCTCCCAGGCCGCCGACTCCAGCGAGCGCGAGGACGACATAGCGCTGCTGCTCCTGCGCTGGGACGGTCCGGCCGGCGGCCTGGCCGCCCAGCAGCTGCGCCGCCGGATCGGCCAGGCCGACCTGGCGCGGATCGCCGAGGTCCGGGCGGAGCTGCGCGACGCGCTGCGCCGCTGGGGCGTCGCCGAGTTCATCGACACCGCCGAACTGCTCTCCTCCGAACTGGTCACCAACGCCATCCGGCACACCGACCGGGACGCCATGTTCACCGCCCGGCTCTACCGGGAGCCCGCCGCGGACGGCGGACGGGCCCGGCTGCGGGTCGAGGTGGAGGACGAGTCGGACCTGTGGCCGACCCGCCGGACCCCGGGGGAGCAGGCCTCCTCCGGGCGCGGGCTGATGCTCGTCGAGGCGCTGGCGGACGCCTGGGGCGTGGAGCCGCGCGGGTCCGGCAAGCGGATGTGGTTCGAGCTCAGCGGCACGCCCGCAGCCTGAGCGGCACGCCCGCAGCCTGAATCCGGCTACCCGAACTGCTGCTCCAGGTCCTTCAGTTTGCGCTCCAGCGAGTCCAGCCGGGGCAGCGTCACGGTGTCCTCGTCGACGGTCAGGTCGATGGTGCGCCGCTCCGGGCGGGCGGGCAGGCCCGGCTGGGCCACCGTGCCCTCGGCGGGCACCACCGCGCCCTCGGCGGCCTCGACCTCGCGCGGCCCGGCGGGCCGCTCCGCCGCGGGGCCGCCGGCTATGGCGGGTTCCGAGCCGGACTCCAACTGCCGTGCGCCGCCGCCGCGTCCGCGCCAGGCGCTGTTGCTGCGGCTGATCGCCCGGATCTCCGCCCGCTCGCGGCGGCCGGCCAGTCTGCGGCGCTCGCGCTCCACGGCCCTCTCCCGCTTGTCCTCGCGGACCTCGTCCACCGCCTCGTCGAGGCTGCGAACGCCTTCCAGGAGCATCAGCGACCAGGCCGCGTAGGTCTCGCGCGGGGCGCGCAGCCAGCGCACGATGCGGATCTGCGGCAGCGGGCGGGGGACGAGCCCCTGCTCGCGCAGCGCGGCCCGGCGGGTCTGCTTGAGCGCCCGGTCGAACAGGATGGCCGCCGAGAGGGACATGCCGGAGAAGAACTGCGGGGCGCCCGCGTGGCCGAAGCCGCGCGGGGCGTGCACCCAGTTGAACCAGGCCGAGGCGCCGGCGAACAGCCAGACCAGCAGCCGGGAGCCGAGCGCGGCGTCGCCGTGGCTGGCCTCGCGGACGGCGAGCACCGAGCAGAACATCGCGGCGCCGTCGAGGCCGAACGGCACGAGGTACTCCCAGCCGCCGGACAGCCCGAGGTTCTGCACCCCGAAGCCGACCAGCCCGTGGAAGGACAGCGCGGCGGCGACACCGGCGCAGCAGAACAGCAGCGTGTACGAGGCGCCGCCGTACAGGGATTCCTTGCGGCGGCGCCGTTCCTCGGAACGCTCCCAGGAATCCGGCCCTCCGGCGGCGGCGGATCCCCGGCTCCGGACCAGGGCCACCAGGAGCGCGCTGACCAGCAGCCCCGCACCTCCGGTGACGGCCCAGCCGAGCGGTATGTCGGACAATTTCATCGCCGGAACCAGCCTCGCTTTCCTGCGTCGCGTTCCTGCGTCGTGATGGCGGGGACCATCATGGCGGACGCTCGGCGGGGGAATGGCCGATTCGGTGCCAATGCGCTGAGTAGAGGGATTTCTGACCCCGCGACAATCGCATTTTCTTATGCATTTGAAGCGGTTTATTCCCGGAATTCCGGGCTTTCCGGATCTGGCCTCGCACGTATTTTCGTCAACCCCGCATGACGCGGGGGCAGCCGCCGCAGATGTCCTCCGGTTGGGCGGTGTACACGAGGCAGCAGCTGGCCCGGGCCCGGTCGGTGCCCGAAGCATCCCCGCCCCCGGGCGCCGGCGCGGCGAACCCGGCACCCGGGGTGAAGGGGGATGGGGCCGGAGCGGGGCCGCCGGTCACGCCGGGCGCGCACGCCGGTGCCGCCGCCGCGCCGCCCGCCTGCGGGGGCTCCAGCAGCGCGGACAGCTCGGCGCGCGCCCGCTCCTGCTCCCCGAGCAGCCCGCCGGCGTACCAGAGCCCCTCCACCGCCGCGTCCGTGGCCATCGCCCACAGCACCCGCGGCCCGCGCCGCACCTCGGGCCGGAAGGCGGCCAGCACCGGCTCCAGGAACCCGCCCAGCGCGCACCGCAGTTCGGCGGCCAGCGCGTTCGCGTCCGGCACCGTACGGGCCTGCGGCGCGCCGTCCGCCGGGTCGTCCGGCAGGCAGGCGAACGCCTCCGGGCGGACCGTCAGCTCCACCCGGTCGGCACCGCGGCGCACCGAGACGTCCTCCGGGCCGAGCAGCAGGACCCGGCGCTCCAGGAACCACGGCAGCGTGAACAGCAGCGAGAGCGGCCACACGACGCGGTGCAGGCCGAAGCCGGCCGCCACGTCCGGGCGCAGCGGCCGCCCGTAGCGGGCCAGGCCCTGCCGGGCGTCGTGGGCGATCAGCTCGCGGACCGCCTCGGGCCGGGTGGTCAGGTCGGCGGCGGGGATCCAGCCGTCGCCGCGGCGGGGCGGGGCGCAGCGCACCCGCAGGACGGGGGCGAGCGCGGTGAGCCGGTGGTACGAAGTCGCGCCGGGGGCGGTGGCGGCCGGTGCGGGGGCGAGGGCGTGCGCCTCGGTGGTGCGGGGGGCGCACGGCGTGGGGCCGGGCCGGGTGCTGCTCGCGGTCATGGGCGGGCCCCATCGGGTCGACCGGGGACCGCCCATGGACCGCCCGGCGGTGCCCGGTCGGGGTGGTGGCCCGCCCGGGCCCGGCCGGACCGGGGCATGGCGGTGCCCGGGGAACGGCAAGGCGAACCCGGCCGGGGTACTGCTCACCCCGGCCAGGTTAGGCTCACCTTAGCTGATCGTCCCCCAGGTCTCGCTGGTGATGCGCCCGTCCGGGGGAGGCCCCGGCGTGTGGGCCCCCTCCGGGGGGAGCCCCGGCGTGCGGGCCCCCTCCGGAGGAGGCCCCGGCGTGCGGGTGGTGCCCAGTTGGCGTGCGAGCCAGACCGGCACGCCGCCCAGGGCGTGGACGAGCCGGGCCGCCTCGGCGCGCAGCCGGGCGGCCTCGGCCGGCTCGGACACCTCGGCGAGCGCCGCGAGCGCCGGCGCCACTCCCACCGTGAAGCCGAGTTGCTCGCGCAGCCGGAGCGAGGCGTCGAAGCCCTCGCGGGCGTGGTCGCGGTCCCCGCGGGCCTGGGCCAGCGCCGCCAGGTGGCGCCAGGTGTACGAGCGCAGCAGCTCGTCCCCGCGTTCGCCCGCGCCGTCGTGCGCCCGGCGGTAGGCGATCCAGGCGGCGCCGCGGTCGCGCAGCAGGTTCTCGGCGACCAGTCCGCGCCGGAAGTCCAGCAGCGGTCGGCCCGGCGCGTCCGGCGGCAGCAGTGCCGAGGTGCGTCCGAGCGCGGCCTGCGCCTCGTCCAGTCGGTCCCGGGGGCCGAGCACGCTGGCCACGTACGCCAGGAAGCCGCGGGCGCAGGAGGCGGCCGCGCGCTGCTCGGTGCTGGCCACCACGGCCTCCGCGAGGCGCAGCGCCTGTTCGGCCTGGGTCCACTGTGCGGCGGTGAACAGGCACTGCTCGATGAGGAGTTCGGCCCGTGCGAGGGCCGCCGTCGGGTCCTGTTCGGCGGCCGGGCGCAGCAGTTCGGCCGCCTCCTGCCAGCACCCCCGGGACCTCAGTCGCCACACGGTGTCGCCCGGCTCCTCCGCTGCCGCCCGCCCCCGCCCGTTCGGGCCGTTCGGGCCCCATCCGTGCTCTGACAACGCCACCTCCTTGTGTGCGCCATCCAGCGGGGCGCGGCCCTGCCCGGCGTCGCCGCCGTCGACTGTCGGCGGCACGGCGACGGCAGCGCAAGGGCCCGCGCTGTGGCGGCAATTCAACACGGGGGTGAGCTTGTGCACCAGATCACGAGCGGAGGTTCTTGCATTCGCGGGGGAAATGATCTAGGGCTCGGGCTGATCCGCGAGGCGCGCCCTGGCGGACGCGCCCGGGCGGCTCTCGGTCGGTCAGGACGTCCAGCCGGTTTCCATCAGGGCCTCGGCGGCGCCGTTGGCGGGCTGCGGCACCCCTGCCAGGTCCAGGCTGAACAGGGCGACCAGCAGCTGTTCGCCGCGCACGGTGGCCTGGTGGGAGTAGCCGGCCAGGGTGAACATGGCGGCGGCCATCTCCTCGGCGTGCAGGGTCTGCAGCCACAGGCACTCGACCGATTTCACGTCGGCCGGCTCGGTCCAGGTGTCCACCTGGGCGACCATCCGGCTGCCCAGCAGGGTCACCCCGTCGCGCTCCTGGGCCTCGGTCAGTTCCAGGTCGTCGAAGCCGAGCCACTCCAGGTAGCGGGCGGCGGTGAAGACCGCGTCCTGCGAGGTGCGCACCGGGTGAGGGCGAAACGGCGCGCGGTGGCGGAACGGCTTGGGCTGGCTGCCGGAGCCGCCGGGCGGGGCGGGCACCGGGGCGCCCATCGGGTGGGCCGGGTAGGGGCGGGAGGCCTGCGGGCCGGGGGTGGCGAGCGGGCCGGCCGTGCCGCCGCCGAGCCGGGTGGTGCGGTCCACCGGCAGCCGGACGGTGGCGCCGCAGTTGCAGGTGAACTCGGGCTGCGGCCACTGGTCGGAGCGGCCGCAGTGCGGACAGCGCATGCTCAGCCAGGAGTCCTCCCAGGAGCGGAACCGCACCTGCACCGGCACCCCGCCGCGCAGCAGCGGCACCTTCAGCGAGGCGCCGCACGGACAGGGCAGCGACGGCGGCTCGTAGAGGTGCTCGCGGCGGCAGGCGGGGCAGCGGATCGCCCGGGCGCCACCGCCCGCCCCGTGCCCTGGCCTCGCGGGGTCGTGTCCGGTGAAGTCGTCGGGCAGTCCGGCCATCGCGGGCTCCGTCCGTTCGAGTCGGGTGGTGGAACGGTTTCCATGCTCCCCGAAACGTTGGGTCCTTGGCACGGAATGGGGCAATCCTCAGGGTCGGATCAGGGGTGTGCGCCCGGCCGTTGCCGGCCACGGGTGCTTCGGGCACCCGGGCCGGCCGGGTGCGGTCAGCCGGCGGACCAGCGGGCCAGGTCGGCTGGGGTGTCCAGGTCGTCCGGGACGGCGACGTCGGCGCACTCGACCAGCGTGACCGCGTCCGGGTGCGCGGCCAGCAGGGTGCGGGCCCCGGCGTCGCCGGACGCGCCCGCGGCCGCCTCCGCGAAGTGCCGGGCACCGATCAGCACCGGGTGCCCGCGCCGCCCCGCGTAGGCCGCCGCGGCCAGTTCCGCGCCGGCCCGGTGCGCGGCCAGCAGCCGGGCCACCGCGGCCGGGGTGACGCCCGGGGTGTCCACCAGCATCACCAGCACCGCCGACACCTCCGGCGCCAGCGCGGCCAGCCCGGCGCGCAGCGAGGAGCCCATGCCGCCCGCCCAGTCAGGGTTGGCCACCAGCCGGCAGCCCGGCAGGTGCGCCGTGGAGCGGACGCGCTCGCCGGCCGCGCCCAGCACCACCGTGACGTCCGCGCAGCCGCCCGCCCGCACCACCGCCACCGCGTGCTCGACCAGCGGGCGCCCCTCGTACCGGATCAGGGCCTTGGGCCGCCCGCCGAGGCGCCGCCCGCCCCCGGCGGCGAGCACCAGCGCGGCGACGGGCCCGGCGGGGTCTTCGGTGGTCTGCATGGGCCCAGCCTGCCTGCCGGGGCCGGGGCCGCGCAGCCGTACGAACCGACAGTTGTACGAACGCACAAGGGGAACCCGCAGGTGGTGGCCGCCGCCCGGCGGTTCGGCCGCTGGTCCTGCGGCCCGCCGACCCCTGTACTGGGTCGATGAACACCGCACCGCGCCCGCTGCTGGACCGTTTCGGCCGGGTCCACACCGACCTGCGGGTCTCGCTGACCGACCGCTGCAACCTGCGCTGCACCTACTGCATGCCGGCCGAGGGCCTGGACTGGCTGCCGAGGGCGCAGGCGCTGGGCGACGACGAGGTGGTGCGGCTGGTGCGGATCGCGGTCGGGCGGCTGGGGATCGCCTCGGTGCGGCTGACCGGCGGGGAGCCGCTGCTGCGGCGCGGCCTGCCGGACCTGGTGGGGCGGATCGCCGCGCTGGGGCCGGAGGTGTCGCTGACGACGAACGGGATCGGGCTGGCCCGCACGGCGGTGGCGCTGCGGGCGGCGGGGCTGGAGCGGGTGAACGTCAGCCTCGACACGCTGCGCCCGGAGCGGTTCGCACGGATCACGCGGCGGGACCGGATCGCGGACGTCTTCGCGGGCCTGGCGGCGGCGCGGGCGGCGGGACTGGGGCCGGTGAAGGTGAACGCGGTGCCGGTGCGCGGGGTGAACGAGGACGAGATCCCGGAGCTGGCGGCCTTCGCGGTGGAGCACGGGTACCGGATGCGGTTCATCGAGTCGATGCCGTTGGACGCGCAGGGCGCCTGGGACCGTTCGGCGATGGTCACCGCCGCGGAGGTCCTGGAGCGGCTCGGGGAGCGCTTCGACCTGCTGCCCGTGGGAAGGCGGGGCAGCGCCCCGGCACAGGAGTGGCGGATCGCGGGCACGGACGCCGTCATCGGGGTGATCGCCTCCGTGACCCGCCCGTTCTGCGGGGGCTGCGACCGGGTCCGGCTGACCGCCGACGGCCAGTTGCGCAACTGCCTGTTCGCGACGGAGGAGTCCGATCTGCGCGCGCTGCTGCGCGGCGGCGCGGACGACGACCGGATCGAGGCGGCCTGGCGGGCCTCGGTGGCCGGGAAGGGGCCCGGACACGCCGTCAACTCCGCCGGTTTCGTCCGGCCCGACCGCCCGATGTCCGCCATCGGCGGCTGACGACCGGGGTGTGAGCTTCGACATGGTCGGCGGCGTTCGCGTGGCGTCGCCTTGACCTGCTCTCGGGCTGGCTGATCTGCTGGTTCGCCGTCAACCCGCCACAGATCCCGGGAGTTATCCGTGCCCGCCCGCCGCACCGCCCTGTCCGCCGCCACCGTGTTCCTGATATGCGCGCTCGCGCTGGCCGGCTGGCTGCTCGGCGGCCGTGACCACAAGAGCGGCGACTCCGCCGCGCCCGCCGGGGGCCTGGGCACCAGCCCGCTGCAGAACCCGGACGGCACCAAGCCCGGCCTGGCCCCGCTGACCACGCCCGAGGAGCAGAAGGCGGGCCGGGACGTGATAGCCAAGGTCGCCACCGCCGCCGCCGGCCCCAAGGACGGCTACGACCGCAACGAGTTCGGCCCCGCCTGGACGGACAACGTCGACGGTGTCCCGCTCGGCCACAACAACTGCGACACCCGCAACGACCTGCTCGCCCGCGACGGCACCGCCGTCGAGCGCAAGGACGGCTCGAACTGCGTCGTCACCGCGATGACCATCTACGACCCGTACACCGGCAAGAACGTCCAGTGGACCAAGCAGCAGGCCACGAAGATCCAGATCGACCACGTGATGCCGCTGTCCTACGACTGGCAGCTGGGCGCCGCCAAGTGGGACAAGGCCAAGCGCGTCCAGATCGCCAACGACCCGCTCAACCTGATCCCCGCCGACGGCTCGCAGAACGCCTCCAAGGGCGACTCCGGCCCGGCCACCTGGCTGCCCGCCAACACCGCCGTCCGCTGCTCCTACGCCGTCCGCTTCGCCCAGGTCTCCCTGAAGTACCAGCTCCCCGTCACCGTGGCCGACAAGCAGGCCATGCTGCAGCAGTGCGGCGGCTGAGGAATCGTTACGGCAGGTGCTGGTGTGACGGGAGCGGGCGCCGGGTGGTATTCGTGGGCGGTGCACTCGTCGAACCCCCGTCGCCCGCTCCGCGCCCTGCTCACCGTCGCCCTCCTCGTGCTCGCCGCGGGCTGCACCGGGCCGTCGGACCCGGGCGCCCGCCGGCCCGGCACCGCGGCCGCGGCCGGGCCCCAGGACCTGGTGCCCGGCACGGCCGCCCCCGCGCTCGCGGCCCTGTACCTCCAGCCGCTGGACTGGAAGGACTGCCCGGACCGGCCCGAGCGCCCGGCCGGGGAGCCGGTCGCGCAGTGCACCGGGCTCAAGGTCCCGCTGGACTACGCCGATCCGGGCGGCGCGACGATCGACGTCGCCGTCTCCCGGATCCGCGCCACCGAGGCCGACCGGCGGATCGGGGCCCTGGTGCTCAACCCCGGCGGGCCCGGCAACTCCGGCGTGGACCGGGTGGTCTGGGGCTGGGAGGACTACCGCGGCACCCTCTCCGACCACTTCGACCTGGTCGGCTTCGACCCGCGCGGCGCCGGCCGCACCACCCCCGTGCACTGCCTCGACGACCGCACCCGGGACGAGTGGACCAGCACCGACGACCCCGGCTACGACCGCGGCCGGGTCCTCGCCGACGCCTGCCAGGCCCGGTACGCCACGCTGCTGCCCCACCTCTCCACCCGCGACACCGCCCGCGACCTGGACGTGCTGCGCGGCGCCCTGGGCGAACGGCGGCTCGACTTCCTCGGCAGCTCCTACGGCACCTACCTGGGCGCCCTCTACGCCGAGGAGTTCCCCGCCCGCACCGGCCGCCTCGCCCTGGACGGCGCCTTCGAGCGCAGCCTCGACCCGGTCCGGATGAACGTCGAGGCCGCCGCCGCCACCGAGACCGCGCTGCGGGACTTCGCCGCCGACTGCGCGGGCCGCGACGGCTGCCCGCTCGGCCGCGACCGCGCCGCCGCCCCGCAGCGGCTCGCCGACTTCCTGGACGGCCTGCGCGCGCACCCGCTGCCCGCCGCCGACGGCCGCCGCCTCACCGCCACCCTGGCCTGGAACGGCACCCTCGACACCCTCTACGACGGCCACCGCTCCTGGGAACGGCTGCGCCAGGCCCTCGACCCGGCGATCACCCGCGGCGACGCCGCCGAACTGCTCGCCCTCGCCGACGGTGCCAACGGCCGCGCCGAGGACGGCGGTTACTCCACCGCGGCGGACGCCTTCGCCGCCATCAGCTGCGCGGACGCCCTGATGGCCCCCGGCGCCGGGGACCTGCGCACCGACCGCGCCGAACTCGCCGCCCGCGCCCCGCTGATGAGCCGGCACGACACCTCGGCGGCGCTGTTCGCCCCGGACTGCCGCTCCTGGCCGTACCGCACCGTCGAACGGCCCGCCCGGATCCGGGCCGAGGGCAGCGCCCCGATCCTGGTGATCGGCTCCACCGCGGACCCGGTCACGCCGTACCCGTGGGCGCAGCGGATGGCCTCCAACCTCGCCGACGCCGTCCTGCTCACCCGGGACGGCGACGGGCACACCGGCTACGACAAGAGCGGGTGCGTGCGGGACGCGGTGGCCGCGTTCCTGGTGGACGGCACGCTGCCCGCCGCCGGGACGCACTGCCCGTCCGCCTGACGGGAGCTGACGGGAGCTGACAGGGGCTGGCCAGGGGGCAACGCGAAGGGGCGCACCGCCGGCTGCGGTGCGCCCCCTGGGGTGGGACGGTCAGGACGTCGGGGCCGTCAGGTCGTAGAAGGTGGTGGAGCCGACCGTCTTCGCGGTGAAGTGGCTCGTCACCCAGCTCTCGATCTGGGAGGTCTCCGACTCCTTCTCCCCGGTGTCGCCCTGTCCGCTCCCGGTCCCGCCGAAGCCGCGGTGGGAGCCGCCGGCGATGAACCAGTGCACCTTGCCCTCCTGGACGTACTTCTGAAAGCCGGCCAGGCTGAGCGAGGGGTCGGTGCCGTTGAAGCCGCCGAGGGCCATCACCGGCTTCCCGGTGGCGAGTTGGTAGCTGGCGGCGTTCTGCGAGCCGCTGGTGGCGGCCGCCCAGGTGTACTGGTCGGCGTTCTCCTTGAGCAGGGCGGAGGCCTCCTCGCTCACCTTGGTGCCGCCGAGCAGGCCGCCCATGCCGCCCGCGCCGGCGGGGCCGCCCGTGCTGCCGGGGCCGAAGGCGCCGGGGTCCTCGCCGGTGCCGGGGTTGCCGGTGCCGGGGTTGCCGGGGTCGGCGGTGCCGGGGTCGGCGCCCGCGCCGCGCTCGCGGTGACCGCCGCCGCCCAGGCCCTTGCCCGAACCGCCGCCCGGCCAGCCGCCGTTGCCACCGTTGCCGCCGTTGAAGCCGCCCTGGCCGCCGCCGTTGAACCCGTTGCCGCCGCCCTGGGCGCCCGGCCAGCCGCCGTTCTGCCCGCCGCCGTTCTGCCCGCCGCCGTTCTGGCCGGGCTGGAACGCCCGCCCGTTGCCCGGGAAGCCCTGCCCGCCGTGCCGGCCGCCGCCGCCCGGGCCGGAGGCGCCCTGGACGGCGGGCCCGGCCGTCACGATGGAGCCGCTGTGCGCCGTGCCGACGGTGTCCACCGCGTACGCGGCCGGCCCGCCGAGCGCCGCCGCCAGGCCGACCAGGCCGGCGACCGAGGCGATCCGGGCCCCGAGCCGCCCGTCGGCCCGCCCGGCCAGCTGTCCGGCGACCAGCGCGGCCGCCGCCACCAGCCCGCCGACCAGCACCGTCCAACGCAACCAGGGCAGGAACTCCGCGCTCCGCCCGAGCAGGACGAACGCCCACACCGCCGTCACCGCGAGGGTGCCGGCCAGCACCAGCACCCACGGAAGCCGGTGCCGGGCCCGCCACAGGCCGTCCACGCCCATGCCGACCAGCGCCGCGACGGCCGGGGCGAGCGCCACCGTGTAGTACTGGTGGAAGATCCCGGACATGAAGCTGAACACCAGCGCGGTGGACAGCATCGCGCCGCCCCAGACCAGGAACGCCGCGCGGGCGGTGTCGGTGCGGGCGTAGCGGCGCGTCGCCCACAGGGCGGCGACCAGCAGGATCAGCGCGGCCGGCAGCAGCCAGGCGATCTGCCCGCCGATGTCGCTCCCGAACAGCCGGGTGAGGCCGGTCTGGCCCCAGCCGCGGCCGCCGCGCATCGCCCCGGCGGGCAGGTCGAGCCCGGCCGGGAGCCGCCCGCCGCCACCGACGCTGCCGGTCTCGTCGCCGTTGATCCGGCCGAGGCCGTTGTAGCCGAACGTGAGGGAGAGGAAGCTGTCGTCCTGCGAGCCGCCGACGTACGGGCGGGCCGAGGCCGGCAGCAGCTCGACCACCGCGACCCACCAGCCGCCCGCGACCACCATGGCCGCGCCCGCGAGCAGCAGCTGCCGCACCCGCCGCCACAGGCCGGTGGGCGCGACGACCAGGTAGACCAGCGCGAAGGCGGGCAGCACGAGGAAGGCCTGCAGGGTCTTGGTGAGGAAGGCCAGGCCGAACATCGCCCCGGTGAACACCAGCCACCGGGTGCCCGCCGCCTCGATGGCCCGCACCAGCCCGTACGCGGCCAGGGTGAGCAGCAGGGCCAGCAGCGCGTCGGGGTTGTTGAAGCGGAACATCAGCGCCGCGACCGGGGTGAGCGCCAGGGCGGCCCCGGCGAGCAGGCCGCCGAGCGGGGAGAAGCGCCGGCGCACCGTCGCGTACACGACGCCGACGGTGGCGGCGCCCATCAGGGCCTGCGGGGCGAGCACGGACCAGGAGGACAGGCCGAAGACCCGCACCGAGAGGGCCATCGGCCACAGCGACATGGGGGGCTTGTCGACGGTGATGAAGTTCCCGGCGTCGGAGGAGCCGAAGAAGAAGGCCTTCCAGCTCTGGCTGCCGGCCTGGACGGCGGCCGAGTAGAAGGCGTTGGCCCAGCCGGAGGCGCTCAGGCCCCAGAGGTAGAGGACGACGGTCGCGGCCAGCAGGGCCAGCAGGGCCGGGCGCACCCAGCGCGGGTCGTCCGCGCGGCCGCGCCAGGCGCGGGCGGGGAGGGTGCGCAGCCGGCCGGACCAGGAGGCGGGGCCCTTGGGGCCGGTGGGCGGCAGGGGCTGCTCGGGGAAGAGCGGCGCCTGGTCCGGCCGGGCTGGGTCCGGCTGCGGCACCTCCGGCGGCGGGAAGTCCGCGGCCTCGGGCCACGGTTCGCCGGCCGGAGTGGAGTAGCTGGTCGTGGTCATGCGCCATACCGTGCGTGGTGCGGCTGAGAGGAGCGTGAGACGACGCTGTGAGACGGGTGTGATCTGCGGGGCGTTCGGGTGATCGGGTGATCGGGGCGGGCCGCCGGGGGATCGGTCAGGAGGCCTTCGGCGTGGTCAGGCGGCCTTCGGCATGGTGAGGTGCTGGCCGAGCCACTCCAGGGCCGGGGGGATCTCCCGGGTCCAGGTGTGGAAGTTGTGGCCGCCGGTGTCCAGGGTGATGGTGGACAGCTTGGTGGGGGCCTTGAAGGCGCCGACCATGGCCTGGGTGTCGGCGTAGTTGTTCTCGTCGTAGCTGGTGGTGAGCAGCAGGGAGACGGGGGCGGCGGGCTGGTTCTTCAGCCGCCACAGCAGGTCGTTCTGCTGCTTCAGCTGGTCGTTTCCGCCGAAGAGGTCGCCGGTGGTCTCGTCGTGCGCCGCGCTGTAGTAGCCGGAGAGCGCGACCGCCGCGCGGTAGGAGTCGGGCTTGCGCATCGCGAACTTGAGCGCGCAGTAGCCGCCGGTCGAGTTGCCGATCACGGCGCGGCTCGCCGGGTCGGTGCCGAGCCGGTAGGTGGTGGCGAGCGCCTTGGGCAGGTCGGTGGTGAAGAAGGTCTCCGCCTGGGGGCCGCCCGGCACGTCGACGCACTCGGTGTCCCGGTTGCCGACGACGGTGGGGCGCATCATCACCAGGACGGTCGGCGGCAGCTTCTTCTGCTCGATCGCGGTGAGGGTGGAGGCCGGGTACTGCATCAGCGAGATCAGCTTCTCCGGGGTGCCCGGGTAGCCGGTGAGCACCAGGGCCATCGGGAACCGCTGCTGCGCGTAGTCCGGCTGGAAGTACTGCGGGGGCAGGTAGACGAACGCCTCGGTGCTCAGGCCGGTCGAGGCTCCTTTGACGGCGACCTGCTGGATCAGTCCGGAGCGCTCCCGGTCGGAGCCCTGGGCCGAGTAGAACTTCTGCTCGCCGGTGACGGCCACGGCGGCGTTCGGCGTGTGGTCGACGACGGTGCCCGGCTTGCCGTCGGTGCCGAGCAGGTCGCTCCAGGAGCTGTAGAAGCCGAAGTAGCCGTTGGCGATCAGGCCCATGGCGACCAGCACGGCGATCTGGGTGGCGAGGAAGGCGCCGATCCGGCCCGTCCAGGACTTCCAGCCCTTCCCGCCGAAGCGCGGCCAGAGCCACATGGTGGCGCCGAAGACGAGGATCGCGACGACCGAGGCGACGATCTGGAGGGGGAGTCCGGTGAGGCTGAGCACGCCCCGATCGTAGTTGACCTCGATCAGCGCCCCCGGGCGCCCCCTGCACGCCCTCCGCACGCCCTCGGAATCCGGTTGACCGCGCCGGGCGGGCCCGCCAGCATGGCGGCGGACACGTGCACGCTGTGTGCGCGGGGCGTCACGGGGGCGGGGTTCATGAAGTCCATCACCAAGGCCGGTCTGGCCGTCGGCACGGTACTGCTGCTCGCGGCCTGCTCCAGCGGCACCGGGGGCGGCGGGGGGAGCGCCGCGGGCGGGCCGTCCACCGGCGCGGCCCCGGCCCCGCCCGCGCCGACGCGGACGCCGACCCCCACCCCGACGCCGCCGCCGTACGGCCCGGTGCTCGGCACGACCATCGACCCGGTGAACACCGCGCTCGGCCAGGTGGCCGGGGCCAAGACCCTGGGCGACCTGGACGGCGTGCTCGGCGGCATCGCCACCAGCGCGCGGACGGCCGGGCGGGGCCTGGGCCTGGCGGACGAGCCGGCCGCGGTCACCACGGCGCGGACCGAACTGGTGGCGGCGCTGACCTCGCTGGCCGCCGACGCGACGAAGGTCCGCGGCGACATCAAGAGCAGGAGCGTCTGCGCGGTGGGTTCCGCGCAGGCCGAGCTGGGCGCCTCCGAGGGCCTGGCGGCGGTGTCGGCGGCCCTGGCCAAGATGGCGGCGGCCGGCTACCCGACGGCCTTCGCCGTCCCGCAGACCCCGAAGCAGCAGTCCCGTTCGCTGGACAACGGCACCCTGGTGCGGGAGGGGCGGTTGCGCGGCGAGGGCGTGTTCAAGGTCGACAACGGCGGCAGGGGGGACGCGGTCGTCTCGCTCGCGCTGAACGGCAGGTCGGTGCACTCGGTGTACGTGGCCAAGGGGCAGAAGGCCAGCATCGAGGGCGTCGAGGACGGGACGTACGAGGTGTACTTCGCGGGCGGGGTGGACTGGGACTCCGACGCGAAGGCGTTCACGCAGAGCTGCCGGTTCACCAAGTTCCAGGACACGCTGGCGTTCGAGACCGGGCGCACCGCGACGTCCTGGTCGATCACCCTCCAGCCGACGGTCGGCGGCAACGCCAAGACCGACGAGGTGGACGAGAACTCCTTCCCGCAGCCGTAGCCCCGGCGGGCGAGCGGGCGGGTGGACATGACGCCCCGGCGGGCGGGCACGGCCGGTGCCGCGGGGTGCCATCGGGCCCGCCCTTAACGGGCATACCGGGGCGGATGGTTGCCGCCCCGGGCCGCAACGGCCGATTACCGTCGGCGAGTTCGGCCAATACGGTTGACCACTTGAAGTGACCATGGCACTTTCGTGCGGCGCGGGCCTCGGCGACCAGTCGTACACCCCGCGATCCCCCACAAGGAGAGCCATGTTCAAGAGACTTGCCGCGATGGCCGGCGTCGGCGCCGTCGTCGCGGGCGGACTGACCCTCGCCGCCGCCCCCGCGCACGCCGTCCAGGCCAGCGACCTGACCTCCACCATCGCGCTGAGCAACTGCTCGGCCTCGCTGGTCCGTTACCCCACCTCGGTGGCCGGCGACCGGGCCCTGATGCTCACCAACGGCCACTGCCTGCCGACCATGCCCACGGCCGGCCAGGTCATCCAGAACGCGAGCGCGAGCCGCAGCGGCACCCTGCTCGACGGCGCCGGCAACAGCCTCGGCACCGTCCAGGCCGACAAGGTCGTCTACGCGACCATGACCGGCACCGACGTCGCGCTCTACCAACTCACCGACACCTACGGCTCGATCAGCTCCAAGTACGGCGCCACCGCGCTGACCGTCAACGACACGCACCCGACCGACGGCGCCGCGATGTACATACCCTCCTCGTACTGGAAGCAGGTGTGGAACTGCTCCGTCAACGGGTTCGTGCCCACCCTGCGCGAGGACCAGTGGACCTGGCACGACTCGCTGCGCTACAGCTCCGGCTGCAACACCACGCACGGCACCTCCGGTTCGCCGATCATCGACTCCGCCAGCGGGCGGATCATCGGCATCAACAACACCGGCAACGACAACGGCGAGATGTGCACCCTGGACAACCCTTGCGAGGTTGCCGCGGACGGCACCACCAAGGCCGTCAAGGGCCAGAGCTACGGTGAGGAGACCTACTGGTTCACCACCTGCCTCGGCAACGGCCGGGTCATCGACCTCAACGTGGCGGGCTGCCTGCTCACCAAGCCGGCCGGCAGCGGCGCGGTCTCCGTCAGCAGCCCCGGTGACCAGTCCACCGCGGTCGGCGGTGCGGTGAACCTCCAGATCAACGCTTCCGGTGGTACCGCGCCGCTGTCGTACAGTGCGACGGGTCTGCCGGCCGGGCTGGCGATCAACGCGTCCACGGGTGTGATCACCGGTACCGCCACCACGGCGGGCTCGTCCAGCGTGACGGTGACGGTGAAGGACTCGGCGGGCAAGTCCGGTACCACCAGCTTCACGTGGGCGGTGACCGGTGGCGGTGGCGGGACGTGCACGCCGGCGCAGCTGCTGGGCAACGCGGGCTTCGAGACGGGCTCGGCGGCGCCGTGGACGACCAGTTCCGGTGTGGTGGACAACAGCTCCTCGCAGGCTGCGCACGGTGGTTCGTGGAAGGCGTGGCTGAACGGCTACGGTTCCTCGCACACCGACACGCT
>NZ_JBEOUK010000023.1:0-130293 GCF_040304045.1 Kitasatospora sp. NPDC094016 | reverse complement strand
GTGATGCCCGTGCTGGTGGCGGCCTTCTTGCGGGCCCGGCGGCGGATGCCGGGCTGCCACACTCGTTGGACCTCGCGTTTCAGGGCCTCGCGCAGTGCGGCCCTGGGGGTCTTGCGCTGCCCGGCGAGGTAGCGCTCGACGGTGCGGCGGCTGACGCCGAGCCGGGCCGCCAGGGCGGCGGTGTCGCCCTTGGCCGCCTTGGCGAGCAGTCGCATCTGGGCCTGGGCGCTCTTGGGCGGGGCCTTGGTGAAGTGCTCGGGCGCGGCCCGGTCGATCGCGTCGGTGATCTCCTCCACGGCCCTTACTTCCCCTCGATGGTGCTGCTGTCGTAGCCCTTGATGTGGCGGGCCGGGTTGATCGGCTGCTCGCGTTCCAGCCAGTCCACGACGGTCAGCATCTGCTGGATGCCTTCGACCTTGGCCAGACCGGGGGTGGCGCCGAGACGGAAGGTGCCGGGCAGCACCTTGCCGGAGCCGGTGAGTGGCAGGAAGCCGAGCGGGTCCGTGGTCGGGGAGGCATAGACGACGCAGTCGTTGTTGACACCGAGCGGGTAGCGGCCGTTGGCCTTCGCGACGTTGGCCATCTTGCGGTGCATGTTGACGCGGGCCTTGGCGATGACCGCGGCCCGGATGTCCGGGCGCCAGGTCTCGCGCTCCAGCGCCGGCCACGGCTCGCCGGGCTTGTAGGTCAGGCCCTGGGGGCGCTCGCGGAGCTTGCCGATCCCGAACTTCACCGTCGACTTCACCGCTGAGAGGACCATGGCGATCTGGTGGTGGCGCCAGGTGGCGGAGGCGAGCTGGTCGTCGCCCATCGCGGCCAGGTGGCCCAGGCCCTCGGCGGCGAGCGCGGCGCGCAGCGCGTCCAGGTCTGTGCCGGCGTTCTTGAGGAGGCGGTGGGCGGTCATCGCCGCGAGAAAGGCGCGTTCGTCGGTGTCCTTGTCGGTGGGGATGCCGGCCTCGGTCATGGTGGTGACGTAGGCCTCGCGGAGGCGGTCGTGCCAGGGGTCGAGGTAGGCGCCGCTGTGCTCGCGCAGGTAGGCCTCGATCGGGTGGACGTCGTGGCCGAGCTCGACGGCGTAGGCGACGGTGGGAGTGGTGTACCAGGCCGGGCCGGTGGGGGGGGTGCCGGTCGGGGTGAACGGGCTGGGCAGGCGGGGGTCGGTCGGGATGTGGGACAGGTCGACGAGCCAGCTGCCGGGGGTCTTCTTGTCGAAGTGTGGGTTGGTGACGTGGAGTGGGCCGGACAGGCCGACGTTGAGGCGGGCGGCGGCGGCGAGGTAGGCGGTGTTGATGTCGATGCCGACCGCGAACGGTTCGATCATCTCCGCTTCGGAGAGGGTTTCGACCGGGCGGATCCACTGGTAGGACTCTTCGTCCAGGAAGCCGCCGGTCCAGCCCTGTGCGGCGGGGTGCTCCGGCGGGACCTCCGGCGGCGCGGCCTGGACGACTTCGGTCAGCGCGCCCGGGTTCGGCCCGGACACCCACCCGCCCGTCTCCTCGTCGCGTACCGCCCTCGTGGGTGGGCGCAGTGCGGTCATCAGTTCCAGGCCGCTGGTGGCGCTGGAGCCGCGGGGGGTGATGACGCGTTGGGCGTAGACGCCGAGGACGCGGGCGAGGTCGGGGGCGGGCAGGTCGGCGGCGGCGCCCCAGGCGCGGGTGTCGAGGGCGCGCCAGGGCAGGACGGCGAGTTGTACGCATTGGCGTCGGCCGTCTTTGACGGGCTTGTAGATGCGGGCCCAGGGGCCGAAGCCGCGGCGGGTGAGCTGCCATTTGGAGCGGGCGAGTGCTTTGACGATCTTGTGGTCGTCGGGGAGTCGCTGGGTGCGGCGGGTGGCCGGGTCGTCGTCCAGGGTGGGTGGCAGGCCGAGTTTCAGGGCGGCGGCGGCGGTGAGGACGATCAGTGGGTCGGAGTCCTTGCCGTTGCGGTGCAGTCGTGTGGTGCCCAGGCCGGATTCGGTCAGGGCCCAGGTGACCAGTTGTGCGAGTGTGGTGGCGGGGCATTCCAGGAGCAGGCCGCCGACTGCGTAGGCGGTGCCGTCGTCGTCCAGCACGGCGAGTGGGCCGTGGGGGTATTGGGCGTCGCAGTGTGGTGTGGGGCGGGCTGCGGGGCGCAGCGGTTGTGGTTGTGGTTGTGGTTGTGGTTGTGGTTGTGGTTGTGGTTGTTGGGCTGGTTTCTCCGGCGGGTTGCGGTCGGGGCGGGGGCTGTCGTCGTTCGGGTTCGCGGTGTTGTCGGTGGTGGGTTCCGGCTCGGTGTTTGTGGGGGTGGTGGCCGGGGCGAAGGCGGCCGGGATCTCTTCGACTGTTCGGGCGGCGGGGGCGGGGGCGGGGTGCTGTTGGGCCCAGCCTTCGAGGAGGCGTGCGTAGGCCTCCAGGCGTGGTGGCCTTGGTTCGGAGCGGCCGGCTTCCCAGTTCTTCACGGATTGCACTGTTGACTTCAGTACCTGGGCCAGTCGCGCTTGGGTGACTCCGGCGGCCTCTCGGAGGCGTGCTCTTTCGGTTGGCTCCGGCAGTTGCGGGCCTGGGTCGTTCAGTAGCGCGTCCACTGCTGCGAACAGTTCGTCCTGTGTGGGCATCGGAACTCCACCTCCTCGCCCTACACTAGTCCATTTTTAACCCTGGAATTGAGGTTCTGTGGTGGTGGTGGGGGCTTGTCCGTGTGGCTGTTCCATGGGTTTTCTGGCTTTCGGGTTGTTCGTTGGCGGAGGTTCTCTTAGCCCTGAAATATCTGGTGTTGGGGGTGTGGTGGCGGCGGCGGGTCTGGGGTGTGGGGCGGGGTTCGGGGTGGCTGGTGGTGGGGTCCGGTGTGTTTCGCGGGCATGAGCCGGGGGTTGGCGGGATTCGTCATCGTGGGTGGGCGTGCTGCCGTGGGTCTCGGAATTGTCCGCGTCGTTCGGAATGGGGCGTCCGAGAGGGGTTGTGGGGGCTGGGATCGAGGGGGTCTCGGTTGTCGGTCGGTGTGGTGCGTTGGGGGACGCGGTCCGTGTCGGCACGAACTGGGGCGCGGGCGGTGGTCGGTGGTCGCGGGTGGGTGTTTGCTGCCGTGTCTCTGTCGTGGGTGGAAAGTTCGTGGGTGAAACGTGATAAAAGCGGCGGGATCAAGCTCTGTCATGAACGCGATCGCGCCGTTTTTCGTGCGGCGGGCTGACGTGCGTCGCCCCGGGGTGAAGATCAAACCGGGGCCGCGGTATCGCCGCGGAAGCCGGTGTCCGGGCGGGTGACGCACGGCCCGGGGCGGCGGCGCGGGACGAACAGGACGAAGGGGAAGGGGCGCGGATGCTCTTGGAGCGCGACGAGGTGTTGGGCGCGGCCGCGGCGGCAGGGGCGGCCGCGCGGGCGGGCGGCGGGCGCTGGGTCCTGCTCTCGGCGCCGGTGGCCGGCATGGGGCGCAGCGCCACGCTGGAGGCGGTCGTGCGGCAGGAGGCGGGCGGCGGTGCCATGCGGGTGGGGCGGGTGCGCGGTGTACCGGAGGAGGCGGAGTTCGCGTTCGGGCTCGTGCGGCAGCTCTTCGCGGACGACGGGGCCGTTCCGTTCGCGGTGCCGGCCGGGGCCGACGAGCAGCGGTTGTTCCACCGGTGGGTGACGCGGCTGGCCCGCTGGGCGGCCGAGCGGCCGGTGCTGATCGCGGTGGACGACCTCCATCACGCCGACGAGCCGTCCCGGCGTTGGATCGGCTACCTGGCCCGCCGGATCGCGGAGATTCCCGTCCTGCTGGTGGTCACCGAGTGCGGTGACCCGTCCGGTCCGGGGCCTTTTCCTTCTCCCGCGGGTGTGTCGGTCGTCCTGCGCGCTCTGAGTGTGTCCGCGGTCGTGCGCATCGCCCGGGGCGCCGGTCTGGGCCGGGAGGACGTCGCGACGTGTGTCGGGGCGGGGGCCGGGAACCCGGCGCTGGTGCGGGCGCTGGTCGCCGATCTCGGTGACGGGCCGCTGCCCCGCCCGCCCGCCGCCCGCTCCCGCAGCCGTTACCGCGAGGCGATCGCCGACTGGCTGGGGCGGGGGGTGGATCCGTGTCTGCGCCAGGCCTGTCTGGCTCTCGCCGTAGCGGCGGAGGAAGGGGTGGCCGGGGACCCCGGGCTTCGCCGTCAGCTCGCCGGTCTCTGCTCGTCCAGGCGTTCGCCGGACGAGCGGTCGGTGCGCCGTCTGGACAGGCTGCTGAGCCACCCCCTCGCGCGCGAGGCCGTGCTCGCCGCCGCCGAGCCGCAGGAGATCACGGCGCTGCACACCCGCATCGCGGAGCTGCTCGACGAGAGCGGTGCGCCGGCGACCGCCGTGGCCTCCCGACTGCTGCGGGTGGAGCGGCCCGGCGAGGCGTGGATGGCCCGCTCGCTGGCCGAGGCCGCCGAGGAGGCGGTGCGCGCCGGCCGCGTCGCGGAGTCCGCCGCGTATCTGCGCCACGCCCTGAGCGGGCCGCTGGATCCGGACCGGCGCGCGGCCCTGACCATGCGCCTGGGCGCGCTGGAGCTCGCGCACAACGCGAGCGCCGGTATCCGCAGGCTCCACACCGGAGTGGAGCTGCACAGCGATCTGCGGGAGCGGGCCAGGGCGGCGACCGCCCTGAGCGCGGCCCTCGTGGCGGGCCGCGATCCCGGCACCGCGCTGCGGGTCCTCCACCAGGCCGGCCGCGGCGCCGACGACGGCGAACTCGTCCAGGTGCTGCAGGCCCTCGCCGCGCTCGTCTCCTCGCACGACAACGACGCCTGGCGCGGCGCCGTCGCCGGACTGCGCGCGCTCGCCCCCACCGCGCCGCCCGCCATCGAGCCGCTGGTGTGCGGTCTGATCACCGAGTACGAGGCCGGGGCCGGCCTCTGCTCCGCCGCCGAGGCGCTCGCCCGGGTGCGCCCGCGGCTGGCCGCCCCGGTGGACCCGCGCCTGCGGACCGCCTGGCTCGGCAGCGCGGCCACCCTGCTGCAGTGGGCGGACCGCCTGGAGGAGGCACGCGAGCTGACCGGCCGGTGCCTGCCCGCCCCGCCCGTCCCCCCGGACCTGACGGACGTGGGCCTGCAGTGCCTGCTCAGCGTCCGGGCCGAGGCCGCGCTGTGGGCGGGAGAGTTCGACCGCGTCATCACCGAGAACGCCCCCCTGGTGGAGACGACCGCCGGACAGGGCGTGCGACTCCCCCACCTGGCGGCCATGGTGGCGACCGCACACCACGAGAGGGGCCGGCGCGCCGGGGCGTGGGAGGCCGTGGCACTGGCCGGACCCCGCGGCGGCGACAGCTCCTGGGAGTGGAACGAGCTCGGCTACACACGGGCCCTGCTGCACGCGGCGGACGGCCGCTGGCAGGCCGCCCTCGACGACTACCTGGCCTGCGGAGCCGGACAGAGCGCCCACGGCTTCGTCAGCCCCGTCGCCACACCATGGCGTTCCGGAGCGGCGCTCGCCCTGGTACGGCTCGGACGGCGCGAGGAAGCCCGCGGACTCGCCGAGGAGGAACTGCGCCACGCCCGGACCTGGGGCACCGCGCGCACCATCAGCCGGGCGCTGCGGGCACACGCCGCGGCCGTGGGCGGCAAACTGGCGCTGTCCTCGCTGACCGAGGGCGCCGAACTGCTCAGGGCGGGGTGCGCGCCGGTGGAACTCGCGGAGACCCTGGTCGATCTCGGCCGGGCCCACCTCGGGGCCGGCAACGGCCGCAAGGGCCGCGACACACTGCGCGAGGCACACGCGGTGGCCCTGCGGCTGACCGCGCCCGCCCCGCAGGCCGGGCAGGCGCCCGCCACCGGCCGCCTCCTCGACCTGACCGCGGGCGCGCTGCGCGAGGGCGGGGTACGCAACAGGAACGGCGGACACGCACTGACGCCCGCCGAACGACGCGTGGCCAAACTGGCCGCGGCGGGGCACACCAACGCCCAGATCTCCTCCACGCTGTGTCTCACCCGCCGCACCGTGGAGACCCACCTCACCAACACCTACCGCAAACTGCGGATCGCCCGGCGGACCCAACTGATGGCGATCCTGGAACGATAGGAACAGCAGGAACGGCAAGGGGCGGTAAGGGGCGGCAGGTAGGGGACGGCAGGGCTGGTGCGGGGCGGCGGCGGGGCGGGGCGCCCCCGCCCGGGTCACGCGGGGAGGTGACCCGGGCGGGGGCGCTGGTTCGGTCCGCAGTGATCAGGACTTCGACAGGGTGAAGGCGATCGCGGCGTTGTCGCCGCTGCCGCCCTGCCAGGTGCACTTGTACCCGGACGGGGCCGAGCAGCTGTAGCCGTTGCTGCCGGTGTAGGGGTTGTTCCAGTACACCCTGACCTTGTTGCTCTCCCCGGACACGTCGAAGGTGACCTCGCCCTCCGTGCCGGTCATGAAGCCGTCCGACTCGCTCGCCCACTTCGCGGTGACACCGGGCTGGACCATGGACGGGGGCAGCATGTTGTCGGACCAGATGCCCCAACGCAGGCTGGAGCCGGAACGGACAAGCAGCTTGCCCGAGTTGTTGGTCAGGTTGACGCTCGTACTGCGGGCGGCGGTGACGCCGGGCACCACCGCGTCGACGCTGTCGGCACCGGCCGACCGGGACGCCGGCCAGACGTCGAACTTGACGCCGGCGTTGTTCCCGCTGCCGCCGCTCTTGTAGCAGGCGTACCCGGCCGGGACGGAGCAGCTGTAGCCGTTGCTGCCCACGTAGGGGTTGTTCCAGTAGATCTTGATCTCGCCGCCGGCGAAGGCGTAGGTGATGTTCCCCTCCGTCCCGGTGCCGGCCCCGCAGGACTCGCTCGCGAAGCTGGGCTCCTTGCCGGTGGGGATGTAGTCGGGCGGCAGCATGTTGTTCGTCCAGCAGCCGTGGTCGAGCTTCTCCCACGTCTTGGTCAGGCCGTACGCGGTGTGGTTGGACAGGGTGACCTGCGTGGAGCGGGCCGCGGTGATCCCCGCCAGGCCGTCCGCGGTCGCCTGCGGCCCGCTCGGCCCGGTCGCGGCCTGCGCGGCCGGGGCGAGGGTGAGCGCTCCGGACGCCATCAGCACGGCGGTCAGGGCGCCTGCGGCCGTGCGGGACAGGCCGCGCTTGGGAGTCGTGCGTCGCATGGGTCTACCAACTCTCTTCAAGGCTGGACGAGCGGGCGCCGGGTC
The DNA here is from genome assembly GCF_040304045.1 of Kitasatospora sp. NPDC094016. Classification (NCBI taxonomy): domain Bacteria; kingdom Bacillati; phylum Actinomycetota; class Actinomycetes; order Kitasatosporales; family Streptomycetaceae; genus Kitasatospora; species Kitasatospora sp. NPDC094016. The sequence goes on along the minus strand of NZ_JBEOUK010000023.1, from coordinate 123,235 downwards.
GCGCCCGCCGTGTTCTCATCCGGGGTCGGCGCGGCTCGATGCCGGCGCCGGGGGGCTCACTGGATGTAGAGCTCCCACCTCTTCGCTCCGTCGACGATGACCTCTTCGATCAGCTGGGCGACGGCGCTGCCCAGGCCGTACAGCACGTAGTACGCCGCCTGCGCCTCGACGAACGAGTCGTACCGGCCGGCCCAGCGCCAGATCGAGGACGCCGACGCGCCTTCCTGGACGGCGGGCGTCGCGGAGGCGTGGGCGCGGGCGGGGGAGGCCACGGCGGCGTACGCCTGGGCGGTGCCGCCGGCCAGGACCGCGGCGGCGATCGCGGCGCAGAGCGAAGCTGAACGAATTTGCCTGTGCATGACAAATACCCCTTCTGGGCGTTCCACGTGAACGGCCGGCCACCCGCGGCGGATCGGCCCCGCCCCGACCCGGCTGCGGGATGCGGTGGCAGTCACAGGCTGACACGCCATCACCACGCTCGGGCATCGTGGAAAACCGCGAACTTGGCGCGGCCTGCGTACCGAGGCCCTGCCGGCGGGGCGGGGCGGGGCCGAACGGAGGGGTGGAGCGAAGGGGTGGAGCGGGGCGGGGTGGCGCCCGGTCACATCCCGGCGGCGGCCAGCCAGGTGGCCGCCGCCGCGGCGGCGAGGAGCCCGGCGTTGAGCCCGATACGGCGGTCCCCGCCGGTCAGGTGCACGGCGATCGCGCCGGTCTGCAGGAGCACGAACCCGGCGGCCGCGGCCACGGCCAGACCCGGCGCGACACCGGCCGCCCGCGGCAGCAACAGAGCGGCGGCGCCCAGGAGTTCGGCCGCCCCCAGCGCCCTGACCGCGGGCAGCGGCACCCGGTCCACCCAGGCCATCATCGGGCGCAGCCGGTCGCGGTCGCGGGTCGCCTTGAGCGCGCCCGCGTAGAGGTAGAAGGCGGCGAGCGGTACGGCGACGAACCAGTAGGCGATGGTCATGACGTCCTTTCACGGTCACCGCCGGTGGGTGACCCGTGGGCTTCAGGCCACGTCGGTGGCGGGCTCGGTGGCGTAGCGGCTCATCGTGCGCAGGCCGGCCTCGGGGGTCGGCGACCCGCCGGCGGCGGCCATGTCCCGCAGGTCCCGGAAGTACTGCACGTACAGGTCGGGGGTGAACACGCTGAGCATGACGGCGCTGTGGTCGGTCACGTTGGCGAAGGTGTGCGGGGCGCCGGGCGGGACCATGACGAACGTGCCCGCGCTCGCGTCGTGGTGCTGGTCCCCGACGGTGAAGCGCACCGTGCCGGAGATGACGTAGAAGCCCTCGTCGTGGCGGGCGTGGCGGTGCTGCGGCGGTCCGGGGGTGTGCGGGGCGAGGAGGGACTCGGTCATCGCCAGGCGGTGCCCGGTGTGGCTGCCGTCCTCCAGGACGCGCATGCGCGTGGTGCCCAGGACGATCGTCTCGCCGTCGCCGGGGGCGACCACCGAGACGGTGGGGCCGGCCTGCGGTTCACTGGTCTTCGCTGTGTCGGTCATGTTCCGAGTCCACCGCCGGGGCGGTGCCGGTGTCCAAGACCTGTTGCGCCGCGACGATACCCGGGGGGTATCGTCGCAGCGTGGAGCTACGCACCCTGCGCTACTTCGTGGCGGTCGCCGAGGAACTCCACTTCGGCCGGGCCGCCACCCGCCTGCACATGAGCCAGCCGCCGCTGAGCCGGGCGATCAAGCAGTTGGAGAAGGAGAGCGGCGCGCTGCTGTTCGCCCGCTCCCCCGCCGGCGTCACCCTCACCCCGGCCGGGGCCGTGCTGCTGGACGAGGCGCGGGACCTGCTCGAGCGGGCCGAGCGGATGCGCGCGCGCATGGCCGCGGCGGCCGGCACCGCGACCCTGACCGTCGGCATCCTGGGCGACGGCACCGACCCCGGCATCACCCGGCTGGCGGCCGCCTTCCGCCGCAGCCACCCCGGCGTCGAGATCCGCGTGCGCGACACCGACCTGACCGACCCGACCTGCGGACTGCGCGCCGCACTGGTCGACGTCGCCCTGACCCGCGCGCCGTTCGACGACACCGCCCTGGCGGTGCGCGTGCTGCGCACCGACCCGGTCGGCGCGGTCCTGCGCGCCGACGACCCGCTGGCCCGGCGCGGCCGCCTGGAACTGGCCGACCTGGCCGACCGCCGCTGGTTCCAGTTCCCCCCGGGAACCGACCCCCGGTGGCAGTCGTACTGGAACGGCGGCACCCCGCGCGAGGGCCCCGTGGTGCGCGGCGTCCAGGAATGTCTCCAGGCCGTGCTCTGGAACAGCACCGTCGGTCTGGCCCCGCTCGGACACGACCTGCCCGAGAACCTCACCACCGTCCCGCTGGCCGACATGGCGCCCAGCCCGGTGGTCGCGGCGTGGAACGACGGCGACACCAACCCGCTGGTCCGCTCGTTCACCGAGATCGCCACGGCCGCGTACCGCCAGGTGTGAGGGGACGGCCCCCGCGGGAGGGTGGCGTCCGTCGAAATCCGCCGCGTGCCGGGCATCGAGGAGTTCCCGCAGGACAACGAGTGGATCGCCAAGGAGCGGGCGTGGCGCGAGCGGGGCCGTCACGAGCGGGGGCAGAACTCCGCCTCCAGCTCGGAGGTGAACACCGCGATCGGCCAACTCCCCTCGACCCAGTCGCCGTTGACGTTGGTGGCGAGCAGGTGCCGGCCGTCACGGGTGCCGAACACGTAGGACCACGAACCGTTGATGGCACCGCCCATGCCCCAGACGGTGGGGCCGCAGTCGAGCCTGATGCCCGCCACGCCCAGCCCGTAGTCCGCCCGGTCGATCCACTGGTGCCCGGTCGGGATCGTCGTGAACATCTCCCGCTGCTGGGCGGGCGGCAGGAGCCGTCCGCCCAGCAGGGCGGCGAAGAAGGTGTTCAGGTCGCGGACGTCGGAGATCATGTCGCCGGCTGCCCAGCCCCAGGACGGGCTCAGTTCCGTCACGTCGTAGGCGGTGGGGTTCGGCCCGGTGAGCCCCAGACGCGAGTACTCGCGCCCGTGCGGCCCGTGGACGGCGGTGTCGTCAAAGGAGGGTTCGTAGGTGGCGGTGAGGCCCAGCGGGGTGGTGATCCGCTGCCTTATCTGCGCGGCCAGGGTGCCGCCGGAGGCCCGTTCGACGATCAGGCCGGCGAGGACGTAGTTGGTGTCGGAGTAGGTCCAGCCGGCGCCGGGCGCGAAGTCGGGCCGGTGGGCGACCGCGATCCGGACGAGCTGTTCGGGGGTGTAGCTGTCGAAGCGGTGCCGCAGGAAGGGCAGGCCGCTCGCCTCCTGCCGGACCTTCTCGTCCATCGCGTAGTTGTAGATGCCGCTGGTGTGGTTGAGGAGCCGGCGCACGGTGATCCGCCCGCCGTCGTAGCCGGGGGCGTCGAGGAGGCCGGGCAGCCAGCGCTCCACGCTGTCGTCGAGACTCAACCGCCCCTCGGCGGCGAGCTGGAGGACCACGGTGGCGACGAAGGTCTTGGTGGTGCTGCCGATACGGAACCGGTCCTGCGCGAGACGGGCCCGCCCGGTGGCGAGGTCGGCGACACCCGCACTGCCGAACCACCGGCGCCGGCCCTCCCGGACCTCGGCGACGGCGCCGGGCACGCCGCCCGTGGCCACCGCCCCGTCCAGCACCCGCTGGACCCCCGGATGCCCGCCCCCACCGTCCGGCGCGGACACGGCGAACGCCGGTGCGGCGGCGGCTGCGCCGGCCGGCACGGCCCCGGCAAGCAGGGCGGCGACGGCTGCGCGCGTGATGGTTCCCATGGCGTGTTCCCCCTCGACGTGGTGTCACGGTTCGGAAGGAAGCTACGAGCAAATTCACATAATGGTCAATACGAAACCCGGCACTGGTGAATATATTCGCAGCTAGATGCCGCCATATTCTTGCAATGACCCTCCCGGTGAATGCAACAGAACGTCGCGCTCCCATTGCAACAGTGGGCGAGCCGGGCGGATACTGTTCACGCGACGGAAGGAGACGAGGACGGATGCCCGGAGCCAGGCTGACCCCGCAGGACCGCCACCGGATCGCCGCCGGACTGGCCGAGGGGCTGGGCTACGGCGAGATCGCCCGGCAGATCGAACGGCCGACCTCGACCGTCACCCGCGAGATCGCCCGCAACGGCGGGCCCTCCGACTACCGGGCCGAACACGCCCAGCGCGCCACCGCGCAGCGCTCCCGCCGCAGCGGCGCGACCGCCCGACGGGCCGGCGCCACCACGCCCCCGGCCGAGGGCCGCGACCCGCAGGCGGTAAGCGAATTCGCCGACGAACTGGCCGAGTTGCTGGTGCACAGCGGCCTGCCCAGAATGGTCGCCCGGGTCCTCGCGTGCCTGTACGTCACCGACGACGGCAGCCTCACCGCGGGCGAACTGGTGCAACGGCTGCAGGTCAGCCCGGCCGCCGTCTCCAAGGCCGTCGGCTACCTGGAAAGCCAGGCGCTGATCCGCCGCGAACGCGGCGAACAGCAGCGCCGGGAGCGGTACGTCATCGACGACGACGTCTGGTACCGGGCCCTGCTGGCCAGCGCCGAACGGAACACGATGCTCGCCGGCGTCGCCCGCCAGGGAGCCGAAACACTGGGCCCCGGCACACCGGCCGGCGCCCGGATGGACGACGCCGCGGCCTTCCTGGACCGGATCGGCCAGGACATCGTGCGCTCCGTCCGGCAGTGGCGGGAGGAGAGCCGGCCCGGATCGCGGATCGGCTGATCCCGGGCACCCCCTGCGGGGCGGTCGGGTGAGATGCGCAATGGTCCGGGCGGGTGCGCTCCGCACCCGATCGGGTGCCGTATCCACGGACACGCGGCGGGTCTTCGACAAGGTGGTCGCGGTGGGCCGGCAGCCGGCCCTCGGGACGTGCCGACGGCCGGGGCCGCCGGGGACGGGACGGACGGACGGCGATGGCGGGCTCGCGCAAACGACCGGAGGACGTCGCGCTGCCGAGGCTCGGCACCCGTCAGCTGATGACGATCTCGACCGCGACCTCACTGGTGACGGCCGGCGTGTCCCCCATGGAAGTGCCCCTTCGTCTGGTTCGTCCGAGACGGTCGCACCGCCCCGGCCCGCTGAGGAGGCATGCTTCCACGAGCGCTGCCGGGCGACGCCCCGGGGCCCCGGGGAAGCGGTCGTGCGGGGCGGGTGTGCCGGGCGGGGGGTGACGAGATCGGCGGGGGGGGGGGGGGCGGCCCCGCGGGGGCGACCGGAGGGCGGCGACAGGCTGAACCGGGCCCGTCCGGTGCCCCGTTCCTCCGTGAAAGGCAGCTCTGTCGTGCTGCCGTCACTGCCGATTTCCGTGGAGGACCGCAGTGCACCACCGTTCCCGTTCACTGCCCAGGGTGCTCGGCGCGGGCGCCGTCTTGAGTCTGGCGCTGGCGCTCACCGTGACCGTCTCCCCCGCCCTGGCCGCGCCGCCGGGCCCGACCGCCGAGTCCGATCCGGTGCCCTCCCTGGTGGCCGGGGAGGGCACCGCCGCCCCGCAGTTGGTGACCGGCCTGTCCGAGGCGGCTCCCGGCGCTCCGGTCGAGGCGGCCCGGGCGTATCTCGCGGCCCACCTGGACCGGTACCGAGTCGATCCGGGCCGGCTGACCGAGCTCGCGGTCGAGCGCACGGCCGCCGACCGGCACACCGTCAGGTTCCAGCAGTACCACGGCGGGGTACCGGTGCTCGGCGGGCAGTACCTGGTGCGCCTGGTCGGCGAGGGAGCCGGCCAACGGGTGGAATCGGTCGGCGGCAAGTACTTCACCGCGCTGACGGCGCCGACCGCCGCCACCGTGCCGGACGCGGTGCTGCGCAGGCTGGCGCTCGGCTCGCTCCCCGACCCGCGCGCCCGGGCCGGGGCCACCGCCGAGGACCGCGGCCTGGTCGTCCTGCCCGGCGGCACCGGCCGACTCGCCCGGCACTTCACCGTGCACGCCGCCGACCCGGGCAACGGCGAGCCGCTGGTCCGCGAGGTCTACGTGGACGCCACGCTCGGCGTGGTCGCCTTCGCCCACGACTCCTCGGCCCCGTACGAGGTCGGCGGCGCCGACGGCACCGGGGCCGGCGCCGCCCGTGGCGCGGCCGCCGCCGAGCCCGCCACCGGGACCGCCCCCGACCTGCGCGGCCGTACCGTGCCGGTGAACATATCCCGCCAGCCGGACGGAAGTTACCAACTCGTCGACCTCACCCGGCCCGCCACCATCACCACCTACGACGCGACCGGACGGGATTACTACGAGGTCGGCGGCCACCTGCCCGACGGCATTCTCCCGGTCGGCTCCCCGGGGCCGGACTTCCCGGCCTCCACCGGCACCAGCGGCGCCACCGACGCCCACCTCAACGCCGCCGCCGTGTACGGCTTCTACCACGACCGGCTCGGCCGCGACGGCCTGGACGGCAAGGGCGGCCCGATCGTCTCCGTGGTGAACGTGAGCAACCACGGCAAGCCCTTCCCGAACGCCGCCTGGGACGGGCAGAAGATGATCTACGGCAACGGCAACGCCAGGTTCCTGCCGTTCTCCGCCGCCCTCGACGTGGCCGGGCACGAGATGACCCACGGCGTCATCTCGCACACCGCCAACCTGGTCGGCGACGGCCAGTCCGGCGCGATGAACGAAGGGCTCGCCGACTACTTCGGCAACGCCATCGACGTCACCGCGCACGGCCTGAAGATGGACGACCCGGCGGCCCCGCTGATGGGCGAGAACCTGTGCCGCACCGGCACCCCCCAGGAGTGCGCCAACCGCCGCCTGGACGACCACCGCACCACCGTGGACGACTACCTCGGCGCCGGGCTCGACCTGGACAACGGCGGCGCGCACCTCAACTCCACCATCTTCAGCGGCGCCCTGTGGGACATCCGGCGCACCCTCGACCCGCTCACCGCCGACCGCCTCGTCTACCGGGCGATGGCCGAGTACCTCACCCCGCTCGACGACTTCGTGGCCGGGCGCGACGCGGTGCTCGCCGCCGGGAAGTCGCTCAAGCTCGGCAAGGCCGAACTGCGCAAGGTGGCCGCCGCGTTCGACGCGCACGGGATCAAGGCCGGCTGGCAGAACCGGATCGCAACGGACACCCGCCCGCTGCTGCCCGGCGCCACCGCCCCGGTCGGCCCGGTCGCGGGCGGCGGCCACTGGGTGATGGGCAACACCGACCCGAACGGCAAGGGCGCGACGGCCCTGTACACCGGCTCCACCACCTCCCCCGGCGCCCCGACCCGGCTCAGCCCGGACGACGGGCGGATCCACGGCTGGGCCGCCACCGACGGCACCTCCGCCGTCTGGCTGGCGATCGGGCCCGACGCCACCGGCACCTGGGGGACGGAGGTGCTGGCCCGCCAGCTGTCCGGCGGCCCGGTGCGCAGCGTGTTCCACTCCCCCGTGCAGTCACCCGACACCGTCCGGATGTCCGGCGGGGACATCGCCCTCACGGTGAGCGACAACGACACCGGCCGCACCCGGGTGCAGCTCTCCCACAACGGCGGCCCGTTCGTGGAACTCCCGCTGCCCGAGGGCCACAACCTCACCGCGCCCCTCACCTTCAAGGACGGCCTGCTCGGCTGGATCGAGACCTGGACGGCCGACGGGGCCACCGTCCAGGCGCCGACGGCCTACTCGACCGCCACCGGCAAGGTCACCGCCCAGTACCCGGTGGCCACCCCGAACGGCACCGACCCCCCGTACCTCAACTTCCCTCAGCTCGCGGGCGACCGGCTGCTCTGGCTGGCCGCCCCGGCCGACGACACCCGCCCCACCGCCCTGCGCTCCGGCGCCCTGGACGGCTCCGGCGTGCGCGACCTGCTGCCCGCCGACTCGCCCTACACCCCGGCGGACATGGAGCTCACCGCCACCGACCAGGCCGTCACCTTCATGCACCGCAGCGCCCAGCCGAGCGGCGGCTGGTCGAACGCCGCGCTGCCCAAGCTGTACCAGCTGCCGCTCGCCGGCGGCACCCCCGTGCGGGTCTCCTGCAACCGGGGCAGCCAGTTCCACGCCGCCGCCGACCAGGGCACCCGGGTGGTCTGGCTGGACGCCACCGCCGGGCGCAACGACCTCGTGGTCCGCGACCGCCCGGCCGGAACCTGCTGATCCGAGCACGCACGGCTGTGTCGTTCGCCCCGGTGCCGGCGGGCACCGGGGCGGACGGCGAGGCGGGCGACGGGGCGGGCGACGGATCCGGGGTGGACGGCGGGCGCCTGCCAGCGCGCTGTGCGCGGTTTGCCAGCGGCGGGCCACAGGCTGGGGCCGTCCAGATCACCCGGCAACCCGAGGGAACCGCATCCATGTCGCCAGCTACTTCTCCTACGTCTTCTCCTACTTCTTCGGCAGCCCCTTCGCCGTCCCGCGCGCGGTGGTCGCGCCGCCTGCGGCTGGCGCCGCTCGTGCTGACGGCCTCGGCCCTGGCCGTGGGGCTGGCCGCCGGACCGGCGCTCCCGGCCCCCCTGCCCGCCGCCGCGGGATCCGTGCCCGCCTCGCCCCGGGGCGGGGCCGAGGCGCAGCGGGTCCAACTGGAGAAGCTGGCACGGCAGTTGGTGGCCGCCGGGGCGCCGGGGGTGGTGGTGCGGGTGGACGACGGCCGGGGCCGGCCCGTCGAGATCGCCGAGCAGGCCCCCTGGGCTGCGGCGGACCAGCGGCTCGCGGTGGGGGACGAGTTCCGGATGGGCTCCAACACCAAGACCATGATGGCCGTGATCGCCCTGCAGCTGGCCGCCGAGGGGCGGCTCGCGCTGACCGACCCGGTGGAGGCGTGGCTGCCGGGCCAGGTGCCCGGCGGCCGGGCGATCACGCTGCGGATGCTGCTGAACCACACCAGCGGCCTGCCCGACTACACCGAGGACCCCGCCGTCCTGCCGTCGATCCTCGGCAAGGACCCGCACCGGTGGACCTCCGCCGAACTGCTCGCCGTGGGCGTCAAGCGCCCGGCGCTGTTCCCGCCGGGCACCCGGTGGTCCTACAGCAACACCGACTACGCGGCGGTCGGCGCCGTCCTGGAGCGGGTCACCGGGGCGAGCCTCGCCGACCTGGTCCGGGACCGGATCGCCCGTCCGCTGGACCTGAGGCACACCTATCTCGCCACGGACGGCAGCTGGCGCGGGCGCTACGTCCGCGGCTACGAGCCGGACGCCGCCCACATGCCGGCGGGGGTGCCCGCCGCGTTCCAGGACGTGGCCGGGGTGCACCGCGACGGCCGGGTGGACGTCTCCGGCAACGACCCGGGCTGGGGCGGGGCGGCCGGGGCCGTGGTGTCCACCGCGCAGGACTGGTCGCGCTTCTACAACGCGCTGATGTCCGGCAGGCTGCTGCCCGCGGCCCAGCTGGCGCAGCTGCGCACCACCGTGCCGATGGACCCGCAGAACCCGGTGGACGGGCCCGGCTCCGGCCTGGGCATCGGGACGGTCCGCACCCCCTGCGGCACCGTCTGGGCCCACGACGGGGGGATCACCGGCTACTCCAGCACCAACCTCACCGACGACACCGGCGGCCGTACCGCCACCGTCCTGATCTCGACCGAGTTCCTGTTCGAGTTCGGGGCCGACGCGAAGCTCGCCGCGGCCGGCCAGGCCCTGCAGGGTGCGGTGACCTGCGCCATGTTCGGCAAGCCGGCCCCTGCCGCTGATCCGGCTTCAGCTCCGGCTCTGGCCACGGCTCGCTGACGGGGGCGGCCCGGCCGCGGGTGCGGGTGCGGTGATGAGAGTGGACAGCAGGTCCCTGGCCTCGGTCCGCGCCATCGCCGCACCCGCGGCGTGGGCGGACGCGAACCCGGCGGCTCCCAGGTCGGCCGTGGCCCGCCCGGCGATCCTGCGCACGTCGGTGTCACCGAGGTCGTCCGAGCCCCGCAGCAGGTCGGCGGCGCCGAGCAGGAGCGCCGCCTCCTTCGGCCGGCCGCGGCACAGCTCGATGTCGGCGGCCGCCACGGCGATCCGGGCCGCGACCGCCGAGTTCCAGGTCAGCACCAGGTGCACCGCCGGGTGGTCGAGGCGGCGCACCGCCGCGTCGGGCAGGCCGTCCGCCGCGTCCAGCTGCGCGAGCACGCCCAGCAGCAGGGCGGTGAGGTGCGAGGGCACCGGTTGGCCGCCGGGGGCCCCGCCGGGGGCCTGGGCCAGGGCGGCCAGGGCGTGCGCGCGGGCCGGCTCCCGTCGCCCGGCCCGCCACTCCAGCTGGGCCAGGCCCAGGCGCACCAGGGCCCGGGGCTCGGCCCATCCGGCCTGCGCCACCTCGTCGAGCAGGCCCGCCAGCTGCCGCCGCGCGCCGTCCGCGTCCCCGGCCTGGGCGCGCATCAGGGCGGCCTGGACATCGCTGTCGACGGTGTCCTCCTGCATTCCGAGTTCCTGGAAGTACCGGGTGGCCCGCTCGTTCATCGCCAGCGCGTCGGCCAGGTCGCCGGAGCGCCGCCGCAGCGAACCGAGGGTGCTCAGCGCGGTCGCCATGCCCCACCGCTCGCCGAGCGCCTCGAAACCGGCCAGCGCGTGGGCGAGGAGGCCCGTCGCCTCGGTGACGTCCCCGGTGTGCAGGGTCAGCAGGCCCCGCACGAGCAGGCTGAACGGGCCGCTGGAGGGGTCCTTGCGCTCGCCGTCCGAGGGGTCAGGGGGGTCGGGCGTGTGCGGGGGCGGCTGCGGGCCGGCGATGGCCGCGGCCAGCCGGGCCAGCTCCAGCAGGGGGTGGGCACCGGGGTCGACGCCCGCCATCGCCGCCTCGATCCGGCCGAAGGCGGCCGCCCTGTCCTCCGGCCGGCCGATGGACTCGGTGCCGACCTCGTACGTCGCGACCACCAGCGCGCGGTCCGCCGGGTCGGCCGGCCCGGGGACCTCCAGCACCCGTTCGAGCAGGTCCAGCGACTCCGGCGGATAGCCCCGCATGGACCAGAACCAGCACAGCGCGGCGCCGAACCGGACCGCCGTCGCGGCGTCCCCGGACTCCACCGCCCAGCGGATCGCGGCCAGCAGGTCGTCCCGCTCGGCCGACAGCCGGGCCAGCCAGCGCAGCTGGTCGCGGGTGCGCAGCCGGGGCTCCGCGGTCTCGGCCAGGGCGAGGAAGAACCCGCAGTGGCGTTCGCGGGCGGCGCCGTCCTCCCCGCGGCGGGTGAGCTGTTCCAGGCCGTACTCCCGGATGGTCTCCAGCATCCGGTAGCGGGGCTCTCCCGTGGCGGCGGCTCCGAGGGGGTGCAGCAGCGACTTGTCGACCAGCGCCGCCAGCAGTTCCCGGACGTCGCGGGCCGGGGCGTCGTGGGCCTCACGGTCGCCGGGGTCGCCGGGGTCGCGGAAGTCGCCGAGCCCGGCGACCGCCTGCGCCGCGTCCTCGGTGAAGCTGCCGGGCGCCACCGACAGCCGTTCCAGTAGCGCCCGTTCGTCGGCGGCCAGCAGCTTCCAGCTCCAGGCCACCACGGCGCGCAGCGTCTGGTGGCGGGGCAGGGCGGTGCGGCTGCCCCGGGTGAGCAGCCGGAACCGGTCGTCCAGCCGGGCGGCGACCACCTCGGCGGGCAGGGTGCGCAGCTGGGCGGCGGCCAGTTCGATCGCCAGGGGCAGGCCGTCCAGGCGGTGGCAGATCTCGACCGCCGCCGCCAGCGAGCCGTCCGCCTCGGCGAAGCCGGGGCGCACGGCGGCGGCCCGGTCGTGGAACAGGCGCACCGCCGCGCAGGCGCGGGCGTGTTCGGGTGTCGAGCCGGGTTCGGGCAGTTCCAGGGGGAGCACCGGGTGCAGGTTCTCGCCGTCGATGCGCAGCGGCTCCCGGCTGGTGGCCAGTACCCGCAGCCCGGGGCACCGGCCGAGCAGGGTCTCGGCCAGCGCGGCCGCCGCCTCGATCACGTGTTCGCAGTTGTCCAGCACCAGGACCGGGTCGTCGTGCGTGAGCACCTCGGTCAGGCGGTCCAGGATCTCCTCGGTGGTGCCGGTGGTGCCGGTGGTGCCGGGGCGGCGGGTCGGGGCCGCGGCGCTCTTGGGCAGGTCGGCCTCGCGGGTGCGCAGGGCGTCGAGCACCGCGCGGGGCACGTCCGCCGGGCCGGCCGGGGCCAGGGCGACGAACCACACCCCGCCGGACGGTGTGAGCCGGCGGCCGGCGGTGGTGGCCAGTCGGGTCTTGCCGGACCCTCCGGGGCCGACCAGGGTGACCAGGCGGGCCCGGCCGAGCAGCTCGGCCACCCGGCGGATGTCGTCCTCGCGGCCCACGAAGCTGGTCAGCGGCGCGTCCAGGTTGCCGGGCGGCCGCGCTCGGCGGGGTTCCGGCCGTTGGGGTGGCGCCTGTTGGGGTGGCAGCTGGTCGGGGGGCGGCTGGTCGGCGGGAGTGCGGTGGTCGGGGGGCGGCCGGTGGTCGGGGGGTGCCGGGAGCTCGCCGCGCAGGACCGCGAGATGGGCTGCCTGCAGCTGCGGTCCGGGGTCGCTGCCGAAGGTGTCGGCCAGCCGGGCGCGCAGCCGCTGGTAGGCGGCCAGCGCCTCGGCGCCCCGGCCGCCGGCGGCCAGTGCCCGGATCAGCTGGGCGTGCAGCCGTTCGTGCAGCGGGTGCCGCGCGGTCAGCGATTCGAGTTCGGCGATCAGCTCCGGTCCGGCGCCCAGCGCGAGGTCGGCCTCGATCCGGTCCTCCAGGGCGACCAGCCGCGCCCGCTCCAACCGCCGGGCCTCGGCGTCGGCGAACGGCGCCTCGCGCACGTCCGCCAGCGCGGGGCCGCGCCACAGGGCCAGGGCCTCGCGCAGGGTGGCGGCGGCCTCGGCCGGCCGGCCCTGCTCGTGCAAGTGCCTTCCGGAGCGGGCCAGTTGCTCGAACCGGGCGGTGTCCACCGCGCCGGCCTCGACGGCCAGCCGGTACCCGGCCGGTCCGAAGGTGAGCAGCGCGGGGTCGCCCAGGACGCCCCGCAGGCGGGACACCAGTGACTGCAGGGCGTTCGCCTGGTCGGCCGGTGGTGCCTCGGCCCACAGCGCGTCCACCAGGGCCTGTGGCCGGACGGCGCGGCCGGCGTCCAGCGCGAGGCAGGCCAGCAGCGCCCGCAGCCGCGCGCCGCCGATCGGCAGCGGGCCCGCTCCGGCGTCCAGTACCAGGGGTCCGAGCAGGCCGACGCGCACCGGGTCACTATCGCAGCACCACCGGTTTGATCGTCAAGTCGCCGGCCGGCCCGTCACCGGGGCGGCGATGGGGGGCCCGGGTGAACCGGTAGCCCCGGACAGCCATCCCCGGTCGCGCTCCGCATACGAATGTGTGTGGATGGTGACAGGCCGCCATTTCGTGGCGGGCCGATCGACCATCACCACCCTTATCTGGAAGGGCTCTTCCCCCATGCGTACTGCGCGCCGCGTCCTGACCGTCTCCGCCCTCTGCCTCCCGCTCGTGCTCGGTGGGGCGACCATCGCCTCCGCCGACACGCCCAACAACATCCCCTCCCTGAACTACGACCACGGGGCGTTCTCCGTCGGCCCGAACGGCAGTGCCCTGCACATCACCGACGTCCAGTTCGGTCCTGACGGTGCCTCGTTCCTCGACGCCGCCGTCGCGGTGGGCCCCAACGGCGTCGCCGGCTACGCCACCGAGACCGGCATCCACCTCGGGGGCTGATCCCCGCCACGGCCCCATGCCGGGTGCCCCGGGACGACTCGTCCCGGGGCACCCGCACGCCCGGAGCCGGACCGCGCCGGGCGCGCCGTCGGGCCCGCGGCGCTCACCCGGCCCCGCGCGGGCCGACGAGCATGCGGATGTCGTCGGCCGCCCAGAGGACGAACCGTTCGACCGGGACCACCCGGTGGCCGGGCACGGGCCGAAAGCGCAGGCGCTTGAGGAGAACGGCCAGCAGCAGTTCGCACTCGACCATGGCCAGGGCGGCGCCCTCGCAGCTGCGCGGGCCGAACCCGAAGGGGACCCAGGCCAGCCGCGCGCGTCCGGCCGCCTGCTCCGGGGTGAAGCGCTCGGGGCAGAACCGTTCGGGCTCGGGCCAGTGGTCGGGGTTCAGGTGGACGGCCCAGAACGGGTAGAAGACCACCGCCCCGGCCGGGACCTCGTACGCGCCGAGGGTGAGCGCTTCGGTGGTCTGGCGCGCGCCGTACGGGCCGGGCGGGTAGAGGCGCATCGACTCCTGGAGGACCGTCCGCAGGTACGGCAGGCGCCGCAGGTCGGCGTATCCGGGGGCCGCGCGGTCGCCGAGCACGCGGTCCAGTTCCCCGGTGACGCGTTCGGCCGCCTCGGGGTGGCGGCCCAGCAGGTGCAGGGTCCAGGAGACGGCCACGCCGGTGGTGTGGTGGGCGGCGAGCATCGCCGCGAGGACGGTGTCGCGGATCCGGGCGGGGTGCTCGCCGGCCTCGACCAGTGCGCCGACCAGGTCGCTGCGGTCGGCGCGGCCGCCGGCGCGGTGGGCCGCGATCACCCGGTCGACCGTCGCGCGCAGGAGGGCGAGCGCCCGCGCGGTCCGCTCGGCGCGCTCCCGCGGGTCGACGGCGGGGGGCACCTGGTAGAGCCGTTCCAGGTAGTCGGCGAGCACTTCCTCGAAGGCGGCGGCGACGACGTCCGGGCCCTCCACCTCGCCGCCCAGGGCGTACGCGCAGATCATCCGCAGGGACAGGGCGGTCAGGTCCTGCTGCAGCGCGACGGCGCCGCCCCGCGCCGCCCAGCGGTCCGCGAGGCCGGTGGCGAGCGCGGTGAAGCGGTCGAAGGCCTGCTCGTGCGAGGGGCGGCCGGCCAGGACCGAGAGCAGGGTGCGGCGCCACGGGGCGTGTTCGTCCGCCGGGAGCACTTGCAGGTTGCCGGCCTCGAACAGCGGGTCCAGGAAGGAGAACAGGCGCTCGGGGCGGCGGTCCAGGTGCGCGGTGGCCTCCAGCAGTACCGGGTCGGCGACCGACACGGCCGTCTCGGCGCCGGGCAGCTGGAACCGCGCCACGGGACCGTACTCGGCGTGCAGCCACAGCTGGTAGGCGTGCAGCCCGCCGGCCTGCGCGATGGCGCCGACCCCGCCGTCCGGCCGGGGGTCGGGACCGGGGATCTTCATCGGACCTCCTGGTGTCGTGTGGCCGGATCCGCCGCCCGGACGGTGGACGCGGGCGGCGCGCCGACGGCCGTGGGGACCAGGATCGCGCGGGAGCGCGTCCGGCCGGCGGTGGCGACACCGGACGGCATCGGGTGGCATCGGGTGACGCAGGGTGACGCCGGACCGGGGCTCGGGCGGAATGGCCAGCGCTTGCAAGCAATCAGCTTGCGCAACTATTGTGGTGTCGCGCAAAGTGCACTTGCAACCATTTGAGAAGGTTTCCCCCGGCCCCGCCTCCGCCGACAGGAGTCCGCCCATGAGCACCACCCTCTTCACCCCCTACACCCTGAGGACCCTGACCGTCCCCAACCGCGTCTGGATGGCGGCGATGTGCCAGTACAGCGCCGCTCCGGACGGCGACGCGGCCGGCGCCCCGACGGACTGGCACTTCGCCCACGTCGCGGCACGCGCCACCGGCGGCACGGGGATGATCATCATGGAGGCCACCGCCGTCAGCCCCGAAGGCCGCATCACCCCCTACGACCTCGGGATCTGGAACGACACCCAGGTCGCGGCCTTCCGGCGGATCACCTCCTTCCTGACGGCACAGGACACCGTGCCGGCCCTCCAACTCGCCCACGCCGGCCGCAAGGCGTCCACCGAGCGCACCTGGATCGACCGCGGCCGCGCCCTCGCCCCGGACGAAGCCCACGGATGGACGCCGCTCGCCCCCAGCGCCCTCCCCTTCGCCCCCACCCGGACCAGGCCCGACGAACTCACCGAGGAGCAGATCCGCGGGATCGTCCGGCAGTTCGCCGACGCCGCCCGGCGCGCGCTCGACGCCGGCTTCCGGGCCGTCGAGATCCACGGCGCCCACGGCTACCTGATCCACCAGTTCCTCTCCCCCCACAGCAACCACCGCACCGACGCCTACGGCGGCTCCTTCGAGGGCCGCATCCGCTTCGCCCTGGAGGTCGTCGACGCCGTCCGCTCGGCGTGGCCCGAGGACCTGCCCGTCCTCTTCCGCGTCTCCGCGACCGACTGGCTCACCGAGAACCCGCAGGACGGCCGCACCGGGTGGACCTCGCAGGACACCGTCCGCCTCGCCAAGGAACTCCTGGCCCACGGCGTGGACCTGATGGACGTCTCCACCGGAGGCCTCGTCCCCGACGCCACGATCGACGCCGGACCCGGCTACCAGGTGCCCTTCGCCGAGGCGGTGCGCAGCGGGGCCGGCATGCCCGTGGCGGCCGTGGGCCTGATCACCGACCCCGTCCAGGCCCAGGACATCCTCGCCGCCGGCAGGGCCGACGCCGTCCTGCTCGGCCGCGAACTGCTGCGCGACCCGTACTGGGCGCGCCGCGCCGCCGCCGAACTGGGCGCCCGGGTCTCCACCCCCGTGCAGTACCACCTCGCGTAGCCGCGCCCCGGTACGGGCGGTCGGGGGCCCCGCGGTTCCGGCGGCCCGGTGCGCCGGGAAGGCCCACCCCGCCGTCCGTCGGTCCCGCACACCTGTGATCAACTCTTCGGGTACCGCGGCGGGGACTGCGGCACGGGACGAACCATCAACGGGGGACGGTCACATGGTCGAACTGTCGAGCGGTCCGATGACCTGGGTGGCGGCCGGGGACAGCATCACCCGGGCCGCCCTCCACACCCACGGCGCGCGCGGCTGGGTGGAGCACGTGCAGGAACGCCTCTGCTGGCAGCTCGGCCGGCTGACGGACGTCGTGGTCAACACCGGCGTGTCCGGCTGGCGGGCCACCGACGTCCTCGGGGCGTACGACTTCGTCATCGGGCGGTTCGCACCGGACGTGCTGTCGCTCTCGCTGGGGACCAACGACGCCCCCGCCGGGCTGGAGGGGCTCGGGGAGTTCCGCGACGCCATGCGCGAGATCGTCGCCCGGTCCGCCGGCGCGCAGATCGTGCTGCACACGCCGCTCGTGGCCAGCCAGGCCGGGCGCGCCGCCCGCCCCGAGCTGCCCGCGTACTGCCAGGCCGTGCGCGAACTCGCGGTGGAGACGGGCGCGTTGCTCGTCGACCACGAGGCGTACTGGCTCGCCGAGTTCCCCGGCGGCGAGGCGATCCCGTGGCTGGACGACCCCACGCACCCCAACGGCGCCGGCCACCTGCACCTGGCCGACCACACGCTGCGCACCCTGGGGCTGGGCGAACTCACCGCCCTGTGAGCGGGCCGCGCCGGGCGGGCCGGCGGGGCGGTTGCCGCTGGTCCTGGGCTGATCGGCGGCTGGGCGGCGTCGGAAATTTTTGTCGGGTCCCTGTCTAGTTCGCTTGCGTCCTGGTGTGGTGGGATGTGCCCGTCACGGGATTTGAGGGCGCTGACGGGGGTGCGCGGTGAGGGGTGGACGGCTGTGCGGGCTGGACGGGGACGCGGCGCGGCTTGCCGCGGCGGGCCTGGTCCGGCTGGGTGCGCAGGAGTGGGTGGGCGACGCGGCCGGGGCGCCGGCGTGGCTGGGGCGGCTGCGGGCGGCGTCGTTCGCGGACGCCTGGCTGGCGTTCGGCGAGACGGCGGTGCCGGGGCTGCGGGTGCCGGCCGGGGAGGTCCTGCGGGCGCTCGCGTACCGGGCGGCGGAGCTGGTGCTCCAGGCCCGCGAGGGGGATGTGCCGGCGGTGCTGGAGTGGCTGGGCCGGCGGTCGGCGGAGGCCCGTGAGCAGGCGGGCCGGGCGGAGGTGACGCACCCGGCCGAACCGGCCGCGCTCGCCCTGGTGTGGCACGGCGTCCAGGCGGTCACCGCCGACGACGGGGGCGGGGGCGGGGGTGCTTCGGCGCACGGTCGGGAGGCCGAGGGCCGGGAGGCACACGGCCGGCGCATCGACGAGCGGGGCGAGGCGTACGTCCGGGAGCGGTACCACCGCCGGGACACCCTGGCGCTGATGCTGGCCTGCGCCCGGATCGCGGCCGCCGCGCTGGTGGAGTCGTGCGGCGGCGATCCGGGCCGGGTGGACGGGTGGCTGGAGGAGGACGCGGCCCGGTACATGGCGCTCGGCGGCCCGGCGCCGCTGTGGGTGCCGGGCCGGCCCGGGCAGCCGGCGGGGTGAGGCCAGGGCTCGGCGGGACGGCGGCCGGGCTCAGCGGGCCGGGAGGCCGAGGGTGGCGCGCAGGCCGCCGCCGGGGGCGGGGGTGAGGCCGAAGTCGCCGTGGTGGGCGTCGGTGATGGCCGCGACGATGGCCAGGCCGAGGCCGTGACCGCGGCGGGCGGGGTCGGACTGGGCGGTGCGGCCGCGGCCCCGCAGGAAGGGCTCGGTGAGGGTGGGGACGGTCTCGGGGGCCAGGCGGGGGCCGGTGTTGGTGACGGTGAGCCGGACCCGGCCGGGGCGGTCCGGATCGGCCCCGGTGGTGACGGTGACAAATCCCCCGGTCGGCAGGTTGTGGCGCAGCGCGTTCTGCAGCAGGTTGACGGCGGCCTGGCGCAGCAGGACCGGGTTGCCGGTGGCGGGGGCGGGCCGGCAGTCGGTGGTGACGGTGACGCCCAGGGCGGCGGCCTCCTCCTGGACGGCGGCGAGGGCGTCGCCGGTGGTGCGGGCCAGGTCGAGGGGTTCGAGTTCGGGGGCGGTGTGGCCGAGGTCGGCGAGTTGGAGGAGGGCTTCGCTGATCTCGATGCCGCGCTGGTTGGTGTCCTGGAGGCGGGCGACGAGGGTGGTCCAGTCCTGGTGGGCCGGGTCGGCGGCGGCGACCTGGAGCATGGTGCGGGTGATGGCCAGGGGGGTGCGCAGTTCGTGGGAGGCGTTGGCGGCGAAGCGCTGCTGGGCGTCGAAGGAGCGCTGGAGGCGTTCGAGCATCTCGTCGAAGGCGTCGGAGAGGTCGGTGAACTCGTCGCGGGGGCCGGCGAGGGCGATGCGGTGTTCGAGTGCTCCGCTCGCGGCGCGGTGGGCGGCCCTGGTGATGTCCTGGAGGGGCCGCAGGACGCGGCCGGCGATGAACCAGCCGCCGATCGTGCCGACGGCGGTGAGCAGGGCCAGGGCGTAGCCGGAGATGGTGAGCAGGGAGCGGAGGATCTCCTGGCGGGAGGGGGCGGAGAGACGGTCGCGGGGGTTGGAGGAGGTGAGCGGGTAGTTGGGGATGTAGCGCATGCCGACGTAGACGACGGCCAGGCAGAGGGTGCCGGTGATGACGGCGAAGAGGGTGTAGCTGAGGGTGAGCCGCAGGCGGGCGGTCAGGCGGCGCGGTCGCGGCGCGGGGCGGGTGCGGGGCGGGGCGCTCACGTGGGGGTGCCGTCGGTGAGGCGGTAGCCGACGCCGGGCACGGTCTGGATCACCCAGGGTTCGCCGAGTCGTTTGCGCAGGCCGGAGATGGTGATGCGGACGGCGTTGGTGAACGGGTCGGCGTTCTCGTCCCAGGCGCGTTCGAGGAGGTTCTCGGCGCTGATGACGCCGCCGCGTGCGGTCATCAGGACCTCCAGGACGGCGAACTGCTTGCGGGAGAGGGCGACGTAGCGGCCGTCGCGGTAGACCTCGCGGCGGAAGGGGTCCAGGCGCAGTCCGGCGTATTCGAGGACGGGGGGCGCGGCCTGGGCGGGGCGGCGGGCCAGGGAGCGCAGCCGGACGACGAGTTCGGCGAGGTCGAAGGGTTTGGTCAGGTAGTCGTCGGCGCCGAGTTCGAAGCCGGCGACCTTCTCGTTGAGGCGGGCGGCGGCGGTGAGCATGAGGACGCGGCAGCCCAGGCGGTGCTCGACGATGGTGCGGCAGACGTCGTCGCCGTGGGTGCCGGGGATGTCGCGGTCCAGGACGACGACGTCGTAGGTGTGGACGGCGAGGCGTTCGAGGGCGGCGTCGCCGTCCGTGACGATGTCGCAGGCGATCGCCTCCAGGCGCAGGCCCGCCTGGACCGCCTCGGCGAGGTAGATCTCGTCCTCCACCACCAGGACCCGCACGCGCTGTTCTCCCGTCCCGCTCTTGTGCCGTTGCCGTTGCCGTCGGTGTCCATTGGACACGAACGGGCCTATCGAAAACGTATCGGTTAGTGCAGACGTCCTGGTAACACCGCATTTCCTCCCATGGTGTGGCCGCCGGGTTTCCCCGTCGCGGCGAGATGACGAGCGCCGGGAGGCAGCGATGGACGGGACGACGCGCCGGGAGGCGACGCGGTGGCGGACGGTGGGGGGCGGCCGGCGGGCGGTGGCCGTGGGCACCGGGGCGGTGGTGGTGCTGGCGCTGGCCGGCGCCTGCGCGGCCGCCGACCCGCCGGCGACCGAGGCGGCGCTGCGGACCCTGGCGGCCACCGTCGCGCCGTTCTCCTCCTCCCTCGCCCCGGGCTCCGGCTCCTCGGCGGGGGCGGACGGCGACATACCCGACGGCACGACGCTGACCCCGTTCGACACCGGGGCGCCGGCGGTGGGCAACCTGGACGGGCCGCTGCTGGAAGCCGTCCAGCAGGCCGCCCGGGACGCGCGCGCCCAGGGCATCGAGATGACCGTCACCTCGGGCTGGCGCAGCAAGGAGTACCAGCAGCGGCTGCTCGACAAGGGGGTGGTCAGGTACGGGAGTCTGGAGCGGGCCAGGCAGTTCGTGAACACGCCGGAGAAGTCGGCGCACGTCTCGGGCAAGGCGATCGACATCGGTCCGACCAATGCCGACTACTGGCTGATCCAGCACGGCGCGCGGTACGGGCTCTGCCAGGTGTACGCCAACGAGATCTGGCACTTCGAGCTGCTGACCAGCCCTGGCGGGACCTGCCCGGCCCTGTTGCCCGACGCGGCCGGGTAGGGGGCGTTCATGATCCGATCGCAGGAGGGGCTCGCGCCGGGGGCGGGGGCGGTCTCAAGGCCGGGGGCGGGGGCCTCAAGGCCGGGGGCGGGACAGGGGACGGCGGGGGGCGCCTCGGCGGGTGTCTCCCGCCCGGGCGGGCGTCGATGCCGTCGGCGGCGGCAGCGGCGCCCGCCGGTCGGGCGCTGGCGGCGCGGCCACGTGGCCGCCGCCGTGGCGCTGCTGACCGCCCTCGCCCTGGCCGGTCACCGGCACGTGCCGAGCCTGGGCGTCCAGCTGGGGAGCCTGTGGGAGAGCGCCCTGCCCTGGGCCGGCGTCGTGGTGCCCGCCGTACTGCTCGCCGCCGCGCTGCGGCGCGCGCCGGTGCCGGCGTGCGCCGCGGTGGTGCTGGCCGCGGTGTGGGCCGTCGTGCTCGGGCCGGTGCTCGCCGGCGGCGGCCCGCCGCCGGGGGGCGGTGCGGGCCCGGCCGACGGTGCGGGCCTGACCGTGGTCACCCACAACGTGAGCGCGCAGAACCCGGATCCCGCCGACACGGCCCGGGCGCTGCTCGCCGCCCGCCCCGACCTGGTCGCCCTGGAGGAGGTCACCGACGCCGCGCTGCCCGTCTACGAACACGTGCTGGACGCCGAACTGCCGCACCGCACGCGGATCGGCACCGTCGCGCTGTGGAGCCGCTACCCGGTGACCGACGCACGGCGGCTGACCATCGACCCGGGCTGGAGCCGCTCACTGCGGGCCGAAGTCCAGGCCCCCGGTGGGCCGCTGGCCGTGTTCGTGGTCCATCTCGCCTCCGTCCGGCTCAACGTCACCGGCTTCGCCACCACTCACCGCGACCGCAACCTCGCCGCGCTCGGCGCCGCGCTGGACGAGGAGCCCCTGCGCCGGGTACTGCTGCTGGGCGACCTCAACACCGCCGCCGGGGACCACGCGCTCACCCCGGTCACCAGCCGGCTGAGCTCCGCGCAGGACAGCGCGGGCGGCGGCTTCGGGTTCACCTGGCCGGCGGTCTTCCCGCTGGCACGGATCGATCACGTCATGACCCGGGGCCTGACCGCGACCGCCGCCTGGACCCTGCCCGCCACCTCCAGCGACCACCTGCCCGCCGCCGCCCGGCTGACGCCGTGAGGGGCGCGCGGGCGGCGGGGGCGGCTATGGACCGTGGTCTCCCTCACGGCCCGACGAGTCCCATCAGGCGAGGAGGTCGGACTGGAGGGTGACCACCTGGCGGAAGGCCGCGTCCGGGACGCCGTCGGGGTTGGTCATGGTGACGACGGCGACGAGGTCGGAGGCGCAGAGGTAGGCGACGCGGCCGGTCGGGGTGCCCTTGGCGCCCTTCGCCGTGCTCTCCTGGGCGTCCAGGTGGACGCCCTCGACGGTGTCCCAGGCGCTGTGGGAGGTGCTCTTCGCGCCGGGCAGGGCATTGGGCCTGGCGTCGGAGCGCAGGGAGGAGAAGACGTTCCAGGACTCGAAGGAGGCGCCGAAGCGCAGCAGCCGGATCTGGGTGCGGGTGCCGTCGGAGGCCGTCCACTCCCGGACGGTGGCCGCCCGGCAGGCGTCCCGCAGGAGCAGTGCGCGGAGCTCGGCAGGGTCCCGCTGGTCGGCGAGGATCGCGTCGCAGGTGACCCAGTCGGCCGGGGCCTGGCCGGCGGGGGCCGTGGACGGGCTCGCGCCCGCCGAGGCCGACGCCGACGCCGAGGCGGAGGCGGTCGGGCTCGGGGTCGCGCTCGCCGACGGGGTGCCGGTGGCCGAGGTGGTGGGAACCGGGTAGAGCGCCGGGGTGAGGCTGCCGCCGGCCTCCTTGGGGGCGGGCAGCAGCAGGTAGCGCAGGTCCGCGGCGTGCAGGGCGTTCTTGCCGCCCGTACGGTCCGGCGCGCCGCTGCCCGAGGGCAGCGGCGGCAGCGTCAGCGGCGGGAAGGTGTAGCGGCCGTCGCCCGGGGTGGCCAGGCCGGGCAGGTCGGTGCGCTCGGGGGCGGTGACCGCAAGCGCGGCGCCGGTGCCCGTGAGGGCGAACACCAGGGTGGCGGTGGCCCAGCGCGCGGCCGCCCTGCGGCGGGCGCTGCGCCGGGCGAGGCGGGCCTCGTGCTCCTCGGGGGTCTCGGCGAGGGTCTCGGCGGGAGGGCCCGCGGGGGCCTCGGAGAGGGCGGCGGGCTCGTGCGGGGTGGCGTGGTCGGTCATGCGGACGCTCCCGGGCGGGCGAGGCGGTCGAGCTGCAGGGTGAAGAGGGCGACGATCCGGTCCTTGGGCAGCGGTGCCACGCCCTCGACGTTCATGACCACCAGGAGGTCGCCCTCGGCGGCCGAGCACTCCAGGTAGTCGATCGGCGCGGACGGCGGCGCCGGCATCAGGTAGCAGTGCGCCTCGGGGTGGCCCGGGATCTCCGGACCGATCCGGAACAGGCCGGTGTCGCCGGTGAAGACCGCGGTGTACTCGTTGAGCTTCTGCACTTCCTGCTGGTTGAACTGGCGCAGCTTCAGGCCGACCACCAGGTCGTCCTCGCTGGTCCGGTACGTCCGCACGCCGGTGGCCTTGACGTGCAGGCCCTCCCAGTAGGAGCGCAGCTTGTCGCGCTTGTCCTTGGGGATCTGCTGGAGTTCGTCGTCCAGTTCGGCGGACAGGAACTCGGCGCCGAGTTCGGTGTCGTTGCCGTAGCCGCCGTCGTCCGGGCCGAGTTCGTAGCCGGCCGGGACGGGCAGCAGCAGGTCGCGCAGCGAACCGAAGTGGTTGCCGTTGGACTTGGCGCCGAACGGCGTGGCGGTCGCGGTCGGGACGGGCGCGGCGGACGGCCCGGCGGCCACGGCCGGGGCCGGGTCGTCGTACTGGGTCTTGATGATGCCGACGCCGATGGCCACCCCGGCCAGCGCCGCCGCGGCCGTCGCGGCGCCCGCGCGCAGCAGGCGGCGGGAGGCGGGGCGCGGGGCGGCGGGCGCGGTGGGTACTGCGGGCTCGGCGGGTACCGGGGGCTCGGGTGCGAACTGCTGCTCGGCGACGGGCTGTTCGGCGGCGGCCTGCTCGATGGCGGGCTGCTCGGGGGCAGCCGGGGCAGGCTCGGCGGCCGGGGTCCCGGTCATGGTGTTGTCGGTCATGCGAGTCGCTCCCACTGCTGCTTGGCGAGGTCCTTCACGACGGCGGGATCCACCGGCTTGGTGCCGAAGACCTCCACCACCATCACCACCGTGCCGCGTTGGGCGAGGGCGCTGCCGTAGTAGTACTGCTCGGTGGTCTCGGCCCAGCGGCGGGGATCCTTCTCCACCTGGTAGCCGCCGTTGGCGCCGCTGGCGGCGTCGGCGAACGGCTCCATGGTGCGGGCGGTCAGGACGTTCGTGACGGCCTCGTTGGCGCGGTCCGGCGCGTACTGGATCAGCGACACGCGGTACTTGACGTCGTCCTTCTTCCAGTCCACCTCGGCCGCTCGCCGGAAGCCGCGCGCGTTCAGGTCCTTGAAGGCGCGGACCGCGCCGCCGTTGCGCTCGGCTATCTCGCCGACCGACATCCAGCTCGGCTTGTCCGGGTAGTCGGCCCAGGCGGTGCTGCCGTCCGGGGCGCCGATCAGCAGCTTGAGCAGGTCGCCGTCGATGGCCAGCGGCTTGGGCTGCTGGGCGGCGTAGGCGGTCGGGTCGACCGCCACGGCCGGGTAGGACGGGCGCGCGACCTGGATCGGCGGCAGCGGCGTCGGCGGGCGCTGGGCCTGGACGGCGTAGCCGACCCCGCCGCCGGCCAGGGTGCCGAGCACCAGGCCGGACACCGCCAGCAGCACCGGGCGCGGGCGACGCGGGGCGCGGGGCGCCCGCTCGGGGGCGGGCGGCAGGAACTCGGTGGCCGGCGCGTCGGACGGCGGTTCAGTGGCGAACTGCGGTGCGGCGAAAGGCGATTCGGCGGCAGGCGATTCGGCGGCAGGTGCTTCGGCGGCCGGGGTCTCGGCGGGCGCGGCGGCGGGCCGCGGCGGGGCAGCGGGCGCCGGCGCGGTGCCGGGCGGGGGCAGCGCGGGTTCGGTGGTCACGGGGTGGCTCCAGAGGAGGGTGGGGAGGACGGCGTCGGGGCGGGCGGCGGCGCGGGTCCAGCCGCGTTCAACCGCGTTCAGCTGCGTTCAGCCGCCGGAGGCGAGCCACTCGCGCTGGCGCTTCATCAGCCCGCTCAGCAGCGCCTTGTCCGGTGTCCCCTTCACCTCGACGTCGATCGTGTACTGGACGTCGCCCTGGCTGGAGATGCCGGTCATCGAGCCGGTGTACGCCTGCTGCTTGGGCTTGTGCAGGTAGCCGTGGGCGTTCGGGTCGCCGTCGATGTCGATCGGGTCCTGCGACTTGAGGGTGTATCCCTGGACGAACTCGCGCGCCATCGAGGTGGAGCCGAAGCGCAGCAGGGTGACGGTGACCTCGGCCTTGCCGTCGGCCGTCCGGTACATCCGGGTGGCGCCCGACTGGTAGCCGTACGAGCCGAGGATGTCCATGATGCCGTCCTGCTTGCCGAACAGGTCGGCGACGTCGTCGTTGGTCATGGTCATCCCGTCCGCGGGCCCGTACGACTCGCCGCCGTCCGGGATCGGGAGCAGGAAGTAGCGCAGGTCGCCCTCGTGCTTGCCGCCGTTGACGGTCCCCTTGACGGTGCTGGCCGGTTTGGGGGTGGTCGGGGCGGCGGTGGGCGTCGGCACCGGCACCGGGGTGGCGGAGGGCGTCGGGGTCGGGCTGGCGGTGGCGGTGGCCGGCGCGGGTACGGCGGCGGCCACCGGGCGGGCGTCCGGCCTGCCGACGGCGACGGTCACCGCGGCGCTGGTCGCCGTGACGGCGAGCAGGCCGGCGGTGGCCAGGACGACGCCGACGGCGCGCGGCAGCCGGCGCGCGGCCGGTTCGGGTGCGACGACGTGCTCCGGTACGGCGGGGTGCTGCGGCGCAGCGGGGTGCTGTGGTACGGCGGGGTGCTGCGGTACGGCGGCCGGTTCCGGCACAGCGTCGGGCTGCTCCGGAACGGCGGCTGTCTCGTTTTCGGGCGCGGACAAGGAACTCCCCCGGGAAAATGTGGGATCTCGCGCGCGGACTCCCTCGCAAACCGCTTCCCCAGCGGTTCTCCGGACCGTCCATCACGCGTCTCAGCAGGAATTATGAGAGACCGTTCGCATCACTGCCAACAAAGTTAATCGCCGCACTCCGGTCCAATTCTCGATGAATCGGACACGTCGTGATGTAACCGCAACAGGCGATCCCGGCGTGGTACTGCGGTACCGCGCCCCATCCGATGATCGGTCCGGGGTACCACGGATCGCGCCGGCGCCGCACCTAGCGTGGAGTGTGAGGGAGGCCGGGACGGTCCGGCCCCGGAGCGTAGGGGTGAGCGATGATCGAGGCGCACCAGCTGACGAAGCGGTACGGGGAGAAGACCGCCGTCGACCGGCTCGACTTCACGGTCAAGCCCGGCACGGTCACCGGCTTCCTCGGGCCCAACGGCGCCGGGAAGTCCACCACCATGCGGATGATCGTCGGGCTGGACGCGCCCACCAGCGGCTCGGTGCGCGTCAACGGGCGCCGTTACGCCGCGCACGCGGCGCCGCTGCAGGAGGTCGGGGCGCTGCTGGAGGCCAAGTCGATCCACCCGGGGCGCTCCGCGTTCAACCACCTCATGGCCCAGGCGCACACCCACGGCATCCCGCGCTCGCGGGTGGAGGAGGTCGTCGAGCTGACGGGGCTGCAGTCGGTGGCCAGGAAGCGTGCCGGGGCGTTCTCGCTGGGCATGGGCCAGCGGCTGGGGATCGCGGCGGCGCTGCTGGGCGACCCTGCGACGGTGATGCTGGACGAGCCGGTCAACGGTCTCGACCCGGAGGGCGTGCTGTGGATCCGCAACCTCCTCACCTCGCTGGCCGCCGAGGGCCGCACCGTCTTCGTGTCCTCGCACCTGATGAGTGAGGTCGCGCTGGTCGCCGACCACCTGATCATCGTCGGGCGGGGCCGGCTGCTGGCCGACACCACCGTGCAGGACCTGGTCCGCCAGGCCGGTGGCGACGTGGTGAAGGTGGCCGGCGCCGATCCGGCCCGGCTGCGCGCGGCGCTGGCCGGGCCGGGTGTGGAGGTCACCGGCCGTTCCGGTTCGGAGGAGCTCCTCGTCACCGGCCTGGCCGCGCGGGAGATCGGCCTGCGGGCCGCCGAGCAGGGCATCGCGCTGTTCGAGCTCACCACCCGCACGGTCTCCCTGGAGGAGGCGTTCATGGAGCTGACCAGGGACGCCGTGGAGTACCACGGCACCACCACCGCGACCGGGCCCGCCGCCAGTGCGGGTGCCGGCGCCGAGTCCCCGAGGAGCGCGGCATGAGCACCATCGCACCGAGCCAGACGCCCGCGGCCGCCGACCGTCGGCCCGCGCGCCCCGCCTACCGGGTGACGCCCGTGCGCGTGCTGCGCTCGGAGTGGGCCAAGCTGTGGTCGCTGCGCTCGACCTGGATCACGCTGGGCCTGGGCCTGCTGTTCCTGGTCGCGTTCGGTTTGATCGCCGCGTTCCAGTTCAAGTCGAGGATCACCTCGGGGCGCCCGATGGACCGGGGGGACTTCGCCGACGCCAGTGCCCTGAGCCTGTCGCTGTTCGGCACCAACTTCGCGCAGCTGGCGTTCGGCGTCCTCGGTGTGCTGGTCGCCGCGGGCGAGTACTCCACCGGCATGATCCGCTCCACCCTGGCCGCGGTGCCGCGCCGGCTGCCGGTGCTGTGGTCCAAGGCGGCGGTGTACGGGGTGGTGGTGCTGCTGCTCGGCACCGTCGGGGTGTTCGTCGCCTTCGCGGCCGACAGCGGCATTCTCTCCGGCACCCGCGCGGCGATGACATTCTCCGACGCCGGCGTCCTGCGCGGCCTGCTGGGGGCCGGGCTCTACCTGGCCCTGGTGGGCGTGATCGGTGTCGCGCTGGGCGCGCTGCTGCGGTCGGTGGCGGGCGGCATCTCGGTGCTGGTGGCCTCGCTGATGCTGGTCCCCGGCCTGATCTCGCTGCTGCCCTCGTCCTGGCAGGACCACATCAGCCCGTACCTGCCCAGCAACGCGGGCCAGGCGATGTTCGCCCTGCACCACGACGCGGCCACGCTGTCGCCCGCCGCGGGGCTGGCGGTCTTCCTGCTGTGGACGGTGCTCGCCCTGGCGGGCGCGGCCGTGCGGCTGATGCGCAGCGACGCCTGAGGGCTGGGAGACTGCGTGGACGTCCCGGTGCGGTGCCCGTTCGAGTCGGGTGCCGCACCGGGCCCGTTTCGTATCCGTATCCGTATCCGTATCCGTATCCGTATCCGTATCCGTTCCGGGGTGAGCTGGACGAAGGCGAGGTCCGTCGCGGATGGGCTGGACGAAAGTGACGTCCGTTTGCGGATGGGCTGGACGAAGGTGACGACCGTTCCGGACGAGCTGGACGAAGGTGACGCCGTGAGCGAGCACGACACCGCCGCGGGGGCGGGGGGCGACCCGCTGTCGGGGTACCCGGTGTTCGCGCGCCTGGCCCGGCTGGGGCAGCGGGCGCGGCAGGCGGACCGCGACCACCCGTGGGTGCTGGACACCGCGGTGGTGGCCGCGGTCTTCCTGCTGTTCTGCCTGCCGGACCTGCTGCCCTTCCACGACGGCGGGGAGCGGGCGCGCGAGCACCGGATCGTCTTCGCCCGCCCGCCGCTGGCGGCGATGCTGGCCTTGCAGGCGGGGCTGCTGCTGCCGCTGCTGTGGCGCCGGCGGCGACCGGCGGCGGCGTTCGCGGCGGTCGCGGCCGTGTTCGTCCTGCAGTGGTCGCTGGGGGTGGCGCTGCGCGCGGACGTCGCGCTGCTCGTCGCCCTCTACAGCCTGGCCCTGCACGGGAGCCTGCGGCACCTGGCGTGGGCGTGCGCGGCGATGGCCGGCGCGTCGGCGCTGGTCGCGGTGGAGCTGTCCGGCGGGCTGCCGGTCGGGGACGCGCTGTTCTTCCTGTTCAGCGCGGCGACGGCGGCGGTGGCCGTCGGCATCGCGGTGCGCATCCGCCGGGCCCAGCTCGCCGGGCTGCGCGAGCGGGCGGCGCGCCTGGAGGTCGAGCGCGACCAGCGCAGCCGGCTGGCCACCGCCACCGAGCGCACCCGGGTGGCCCGGGAGATGCACGACATCATCGGCCACAACCTGTCCGTGATCATCACCCTGGCGGACGGCGGCGCGTACGCGACCGAGGCCTCCCCCGAGCGGGGCCGGGAGGCGCTGCTGTTGATCGGGGAGACCAGCCGCCAGGCGCTGGGCGAGCTGCGGCGCATGCTCGGTGTCCTGCGTGACCAGGGCGGCGAGCAGGGCCCCGAGTTCACGCCGCAGCCGGGCATCGCCGACCTCGACGGGCTGTGCGCGCGCATCCGGGCCGCCGGGCCGCAGGTCGTGTACACCGCGCGCGGCGAGGTGGGGCGGCTGGACCGCGGGGTGCAGCTGATGGCGTACCGCATCGTCCAGGAGGCGCTCACCAACACCCTCAAGCACGCCGGGCCCGAGACCCGGGTGCACGTGACGCTGGCCGCCGAGGGCGGCCGGCTGCGGGTGCGGGTGCGGGACGGCGGTCCGCCCGGCGGGGTGGTGCGCGGCGGGACGGCGGGCGAGGAGGGGCACGGTCTCACGGGCATGCGCGAACGCGCGGCCCTGTACGGGGGCACCGTCACCGCCGGGCCCGGGCCCGGGGCAGGATGGACCGTGGAGGCCGTCCTCGACCTCACCCCCGACGGACCCGACGGACCCAGTGCCTTCACCTCCGGTCCCGACCCCGACTTCGACCCGACAGGCGGCCTGACGTGACCACGGTCCTCATCGTCGACGACCAGCCGCTCCAGCGGTACGGCTTCCGGATGCTGCTGGAGAGCCAGCCCGGCACGGAGGTCGTCGGCGAGGCCGCGCACGGCGCCGAGGCCGTGCGCCTGGCGGCCGACCTGCGGCCCGACGTCGTCCTGATGGACATCCGGATGCCCGGCATGGACGGCATCGAGGCCACCCGTCGCATCGTCGCCACCGGCGGGCGCTCGCGCATCCTCGTCCTGACCACCTTCGACCTCGACGAGTACGCCCACGCCGCGCTGCGCGCCGGCGCCAGCGGATTCCTCCTCAAGGACGCCCGCCCGGAGGACCTCCTGGCCGGGATCCGCGCCGTCTCCGAGGGCGACGCCGTCGTCGCTCCCGCCATCACCCGGCGCCTCCTGGACGCCTACGCCCACCACCTGCCCGTGCGCCCGCCCGGCGCGGCCGCCGAGGACGACCCGCGGCTGAACGCCCTGACCGAGCGCGAGCGCGAGATCCTGGTCGCGGTCGGCCGGGGCTGGACCAACGGCGAGATCGCCCAGCGCCTGGTGCTCGCGGAGTCGACCGTCAAGACGCACGTCAGCCGGGTGCTGGCGAAGATCGGCGCCCGGGACCGGGTGCAGGCCGTGATCTTCGCCTACGACCGCGGACTGAACCGGCCGAACCCGCCGGCCTGAGCCGTCACGCTCCTGCCGCGGGGGGTACGGCGTCAGGGGCGCTTCTTCGGAGCGGCTTCGAGGTCGGTGGCGGCGGCGGCGAGGATGGCGCCGAACACGTGGGCGATGACGGGCTTGCCGACCCGGCGGGCCAGGGCCGCGCCGACGAGGGGGACGGGGATCGCGAAGCCGGTCGCCCAGACGACCAGGGTGCCCTCGGGGACCTCCTCGAACGTCATCCGGCCGAACTCGTGCCGGGCCGGCGGGAAGCTGCGGTCGACGGTGTAGTCGAAGCCGTGCGGGGCGTTGTAGGCGGTGATCCGCTCGTTGAACCAGCCGATCAGCCAGGTGTGCAGCCGCACGGCCCCCACCCCGTAGGGCGCGCCCTCCCCGGGCCGGGCCAGGCGCGCCCTGAGCACGAACGGGGAGCGGGTGTAGTTGGTGCTCGTGGCGCACCAGTCGAACACCTCGGCGATCGGCGCCGCGATGACCCGTCGTACGGTCACGGTTTCCATGGCTCGTCCCTCTCCTGCAGCGGGGGGCGCGGGTGTCGGCCGCGCCCTGTTCACCGGTGAAGACCGGGCGCGGGCCGAAACCGTGACATCGGGCGGGGGCGTCCTCGGGGGTTGCGATGCCGCCGCCTACCGTTCGGCTTTGGGCGTGCGGGCCATGAGCAGGTCGACGGCGCGGTCGATGGTGACGGTGCCGTCGAGGATGGCGACGACGAGTGCGGTGATGGGCATCTCGACCTGGTGTCGTCGGGCGAGGTCGAGGATGGAGTAAGCGGACTTGGCTCCTTCGGCGGTCTGGCCGGTGGCGGTGGCGGCCTGTCCGATGGTCAGGCCTCGGGCGAGGTGTTCGCCGAAGGTGCGGTTACGGGAGAGCGGGGAGAGGCAGGTCGCGGTGAGGTCACCGAGGCCGGCCAGTCCGGCAAAGGTGGCGGGGTCGGCGCCGAGCGCTGTGCCCAGGCGAGCGGTTTCGGCGAGTCCGCGGGTCAGAAGGGTGGCCTTGGCGTTGTCGCCGAGGCCGAGGCCGACGGCCAGGCCGACGGCGAGCGCGATGACGTTCTTGACCGCGCCGCCGAGTTCGCAGCCGACGACGTCGGTGTGGGTGTAGGGGCGGAAGTACGGGGTGCGGAAGGCCGCTTGGAGTCGGCGGGCCGCGTCGTGGTCGGTGCAGGCGATGACGCTGGCGGCGGGCTGGCGGGCGGCGATCTCGCGGGCCAGGTTCGGGCCGGACAGGACGGCGACGCGGGCGGGGTCGAGAGCGGCGCCCTGGGCGATGACCTCGCTCATGCGCCGGCCGGTGCCGAGCTCGATGCCCTTCATCAGGCTGACGACCAGGGTGTCCGGCTCGATCAGGGGCGCCCACGCGGCCAGGTTGGCCCGCAAGGTCTGGGAGGGGATGGACAGGACGGCGACGTCGGCTCCGGCCAGGGCGACATCGGCTTCGGTGGTGGCCTTCACGGTGCCGGGCAGTGTGACGCCGGGCAGGTAGCCGGGGTTGACTCCCCGGGTGTTGATGCCGTCGGCGACCTCGGGGCGGCGCGCGTGCAGGACGACGTCGCATCCGGCGTCGGCGAGGACCAGGGCGAAGGCGGTCCCCCACGATCCGGCCGACAGTACGGCGACCCGGGTCATCCTCTACCTCCGCGTGCTGGTGGGGAGCTGAGGGGCAGCCTACTGGCGCCTGGGGGTGCAGGCGCCGGTCAGCGGCGGCGCGGGGTGAGCGCGACGGCGCGGCGCCCGTCCGGAGTGGGAAGCATGCGGGCTCGGGCCGAAACCGTGGCGTCGGGCGGGGGCGTCCTCGGGGGTGGCGATGCCGCCGCCTACCGTTCGGCTTTGGGCGTGCGGGTCATGAGAGAGACAGGCTTCCTGGCGGTTCCCAGAGTGGCGGGGCCTCGGGGCGGCACGCGTGCGTCAGACGTTGCCGAACTCTCCGGAACGGACGGCGGTGACGAAGCTCGACCAGGCGTCGGCCGGGAAGACCAGCGCGGGACCGTGGGGATCCTTGGAGTCACGGACCGGGACAGTGTGGACGACGTTCGCACCGACCTCGACGCAGTTCCCGCCCTGGGTGCTGTAGGAACTCTTGTACCAGGTGGCATTGCGATCATCCATGCTCAAAGCCTTTCCGCACGTTTCGAATGAACTCGATGCTCGCTGCTCGGCGCAGCGCCTCGGCCTGGAGATGATCGTACTCACTGGCCCACTCGGCCAACGTCTCCGGATCGCGTTCGAGGTAGCCGCGCCGCTGCGTCTCGCCGTACCCCACGATGGCCCTGTTCGGCATGGTCAGCAACGTAATTGGATGCCCGAACGGGCGGTTCTCGCCTGCCGCGGTAGGACACACCTGCACCAGGAAACGGGGACGTGCGGCGAGTGCTTCCAGGTGCCTGAGTTGCGCCACCATGACGTCCCGACCACCGATCGGCCGCCGTAGCGCCCCCTCGTCCATCACCACCTGGACGTGCGGCGCCGGATCTCGGGCGAGGGCCTGCTGTCGGAGCAGCACCTTCTCGATTCGTTCGTCGGCCTGCTGTTGAGTTGCGACCCCGCGCAGGACAGCCGCCTCCTGAAAAACTCGGCTGTACTCGGGCGTTTGGAGCAAGCTCGGAACCAGGTTGATCTCGAACAGCCTCAGGGCGATGGCCTTCGCTTCATTGCGCAGGTACTCGTCGAAGCCTTCGAACAAGACCCGCCGACCGGACGTGCTCCACTCCCTGAGGAACTGCTCTCCCGACTCGAACACTCGATCAAGTGCCGTTGAGATCTGTTGACTTGGTTTCCTTCGGCCGTGCTCGAGTGCGGAGATGTACGACGATGTACAGCCGATCAGCTCGGCAAGGTGTTCCTGAGTCCAGCCTCGCTGCTCGCGCGACGTGCGAAGCAGTACGCCGAACTCGGCGGCTGGGGATTCCGGAGGGCCAAGTTCCCGCTTGTTCAAGGCTGTTCGTCCTACCAATCTGACACCGTGGGACAAGTTGAACAGCTCCGCAGCCTAGAGGACAGTTGGCGGCCCCGGTAGTCGTCGGACTACGGAACGGAGTCGCTGTCGTGGCGCGCAAAAGCACCCCCGCGCCCCCGAAGCCGCGACACCGCCCGCAGGTCGGCGAACTGGTCGCGGACTTGAGGTCCGTTCCGCGCGGAGCGGGTTCCCAAGCCCGGACAGGTCGAGCCGACCGGGCGGGATCAACAACTCGGCCGACCGGCCGAGTTGTTGATCCCACCGGCACCACCACGAAATGGAGGCGCAGTACAGATGACAACCGCACCGTGGGGTACCACCCGGATGGGGCCGTTCACGGCTACCGTCCCGGTCCCGCAGCACACGCCCGTCATCGACCCCGAGACGCAGATTGCGGTGATCGTGGACGAGCACGGGCGCACGGTCGAGTTGGGCGGGCACGGCACCAGCACGAGCGGCCTGACGCCCACCACGACCACGCCCGACGGAAAACCGGGCGGGCCGACCGACGCCGACAGCACCGAGTCCTACGACCAGGACCAGAACAACGGCTGATGAACGACCGAAGCGGGTCGGTGCTGGTGCTGACCAATCCCCTTGACGTGACCGCGGATGCGGTACTGCGGGTGCTCGCCGAGCGCCGGGTTCCGGTGGTCCGGCTCGATCCCGGCGCCGACCTGCACACGGGCGCCTCGCTGATCGCCACGTACCGCACGGGCCAGCAGCGGGGCACCCTGCGCACGGCCAGCCGGGAGCTCGACCTCTCCGCCGTCCGGTCCGTCTGGGTGCGCCGGGCCTCACCCTACGAAGGGCCCTCCGAACTGGACGGCCAGGACCGCCGGTTCGCCGCCTCGCAATCCCTGTGGGGTGCGGGCGGCATCCTCGCCTCGCTCCCCGCCGCGCACTACGTGAACCACCCCTGGGCCAACCGTGCGGCCGAGCACAAGCCGGCACAACTGGCGGCCGCGCAGCGCTGCGGGTTCACGGTCCCCGACACGGTGATCACGAACAGCGCGGACGAGGCGCGGGAGTTCGTGGCGGCCCAGGCCGCCGGGGCGGTGTACAAGCCGTTGTGGAACATCCCCTACTCGGTCGGCGGGCAGCCTCACGCCGTGTGGGTGCGCGAGGTCGATCCGGCCGACATCACCGACGCCGTGTCCGCCTGCCCGCACCTCTTCCAGGCGAAGGTGCCGAAACTGTTCGACGCAAGGGTGACGGCCGTTGGCAACCGCCTGTTCGGCGTCCGGATCGACAGCCCCGACCTTGACTGGCGGCGCCGCCAGGACCGGATGACGTGCACCCCGATCGACGTACCCGGGCCGGTCGCACGTTCGGTCGCCGCCTACCTCGGAGAACTTCGTCTGGTCTACGGCGCATTCGACTTCGCCGTGACCACCTCGGGCGACTGGTACTTCCTCGAATGCAACCCGAACGGCCAGTGGGCATGGCAGCCGGCCGAGACCATCGAGGCGATTGCCCACGCCCTCGCCGACCAACTGCAGAAAGGCCGTGCCGCATGAGCACACCGGCTGAACTCCGCGCCGCTCTGGCCGACAGGCTCACCGGGGACGGCACACTGACCGAACGCGAGTGGGACAGCGCGGCGAGGGCCGTTCCGCGAGAGCTCTTCGTCGGAACCTACTTCGCTCCGGTCGCCGGCAGCGTTCCGACGAGCTACCGACCCGTCCGTCAGGGCGAGCCCGGGTGGCTGGCGGGGATCTACGATGACCAGACGCTGGTGACCCAACTCGACGGCCGCGTCGGGCCCGAGGACACCGCTGGGGAGACCGTGACAGGTATCCCGTCGTCGTCGTCCACCCTCCCGTCCGTCGTACTGCGCATGTGGCAGCAGCTGGGCGCCGAGGCCGGACACCGGGTACTGGAGATCGGTACGGGCACCGGGTACTCGACCGCGCTGGGCGCGCACCGCCTCGGGGACGCCGACCTCACCAGCATCGAGTACGACCCGGCAGTCGGCGCGGCAGCGGCGGCGGCGATCAGGACTGCGGGCTTCTCCCCCCGGTTGATCATCGGTGACGGGCTGCGCGGCGACCCGGACGGCGGGCAGTACGACCGGATCATCGCCACCTGTTCCGTCCGGTACATCCCTCTCTCCTGGCTCCACCAGGTCAAGCCCGGCGGTCGGATCCTGGTCACCCTCTCCGGGTGGAGCTACGCGAACGCACTCGTGCTGCTCGACGTGACCGGACCCGGCGAGGCCACTGGCCGGTTCCTGACCGGCCAAACCGGTTTCATGATCGCCCGCCCGCACGACCGACCGCCCCGCCCGACGCTGGACCTCCTGCCCGGCGAGGAGCGTCCGACCCGCATCGACCCGGCGAAGCTGGACAGTTGGACGGGCGCTTGGGTAGCCCAGCTTGCCGCACCCGGGGCAATCCGCATGGGTGTGGGGGCTCAACAGATCCTCTGGGACCCGGCCACCGGATCGCAGGCCCGGACGGCGCCCGACCCCACCGACGGGTGGACCGTGACCCAGCGCGGGCCCGTCGCCCTGTGGGACCGGGTCGAGCAAACGGTTGAGACCTGGCAGGCGGCCGGTGAGCCGCACCAGGATCGCTTCGGGATCACCGTGTCGGCTGCCGGACAGCGGGTCTGGCTCGGCACCGAGGACGGGCCCGGATGGGATCTGCCCGTATAAGCCTGGCTCGGCCCTGCGCCGAGCCGTGTCGCTCCATGATCAATCCGTCATGGAATCCTCCCGTCCGGCGAGGGGAACCAGCCCTCCGCCGACGCCCTTGCCGGCGTCACCACCGACCCCGCGACCGGGCGCGGACCGAAACCGTGGCGTCGGGCGGGGGCGTCCTCGGGGGTGGCGAGGGTGGGCGGGTGAACGGGGAGAGGGGGGCGGGGTGGGACGCGGGGCTTCTGTGGAGTGGGGGGCGCTGCACCGGCGGTGTGCGGTGGGTGTGGTGGCGGGGGTGGTGGTGCTGGGGGGCGCGGCCGGGCCGGTGGTGTGGGCGGGGTCGCAGGACCTGCCGGGCGATCGGCGGTGGTGGCTGGTGGTGTGCGGGGTCGCGCTGGTGGCGGCCGTCGGCGCCTCGCTGCCGCTGCTGCGTCGGGTCTCCACCACCGCCTACGTCGTCTCCTGCGTGGCGCTGGTGGTGCTGCTCGCACTCGCCCTGGGCACGGTGTTCGCGGCGGCGCAGGCCGCCTACGCCGTCCGGACCAGGCTGCACGAACCGCCCCACGTCACGGCCACCGTGACGGGCTGCCGAACGACGGGCCGGGAGCTGGACGACCAGAACCGGGGCCACGACGTCTACGGCTGCACCTACCGCTGGAGCGTCGGCGACCGGGAGTTCAGCGAGGAGCGGCCCACCGGGAAACTGTATCCGGACGGGCACGAGACCAGGGTGTGGCTCCCCGGCGAGCGGATGATCACGAGCCGGCCGAGCCTGCTCGGGATCCCGCTGTGGATCGCGCTCGCCCTGGCCGGGCTGGCGGGCGCGGTCCGGTTCTCGGCGTTCCTGGCCTGGAAGGCCCGCGACGTGGGCCTGAGGGGCTAGGGGTGGCCGGAATCCGGGGTGGTGGGTGTGGTGCTCTGGCAGCATCGGGCGGATGGGGCAGCGGGAGGGGATCGGGCGGCGCTTCGTCGTGGGCGCCGGGTACGCGCTGTACCGGGGGCCGTTGGCGGACAGCACGTCACACCGGCATGCCGCGTTCCAGGTCGCCGTCGCGGCGGCGGGTGACGAGGTGACGATCGTGGACGGGGCCGGGGTCCGGCACCGGGGCGCGGCGGTGGTGGTGGCGCCGATGGTGTGGCACCGGATGGCGCCGGTGCGGGAGGTGTCGGCGTTCTTCGTCGATCCGCACTGCGCGTTCGCGGACCGGCTGCGGGCGGGGTGCGGTGACGGTGTCACCGTGGCGCCCCAGTGGCGGGACCTGGTGGAGGAGGACCTGCGTGCGTCCGGGGTGCTGCCGTCGGCCGAGGTGGACGTGCGGCTGTGGGCGGCGATGGAGGCGCTGACGGACCACCGGGTCGCGCTGCCGGGGCTGGCGGCGCGGGTGGGGCTGTCGCCGCAGCGCCTGCGGGCGCTGGCGCGGCGGCAGTTGGGGGTGCCGCTGGCGCGCTGGCGGATCTGGCGGCGGCTGGCCCGCGCCGCCGACGCGCTCGGTGAGGGGCGCACGCTCACCGAGGCGGCGCTGGCGGGCGGCTTCGCGGACCAGGCGCACTTCAGCCGCCAGATGCGGGAGATGACGGGGCTGACGCCGTCGGCGGTGCTCCCGGTGCTGCGCGCCTCGGGCCGGGCGGGCGGCCCGGCGGGCGGCCAGGACCCCACGGGCGGCGCGGGCGCGGCCTACGCGCGGCGGGCGACGTAGAACGACAGCGAGCCGGTGAGCGTGGCGACGGTCTCGGTCTCGCGCACGCCGTGGAAGCCGGCCTCGCTGATCAGCCGGGGCAGGATGCCGTCGGCGTTGGGCTGGGTGTCCTCCTTGCCGTCCGCCAGTTGCACGATGCGGAACGCGAGGCGCATGGCGGCCGTGCGCTGGCGCCCGAAGTCGGCGATGACGAGCTTGCCGCCGGGGCGCAGCGCCGTGTGCATGGAGGCGAGGACGGCCTGTTTCATGGGGATGGGGCACTGGTGGAGGACGAGGCTGGAGACGACGGTGTCGGCTGTTTCGGCGCCGACGAGGTCGGCGACGGCGTCGCCCATGCCGATGCGCCATTCGGGGGTCACGCCGGCGGCGGCGGCCTTGCGGCGGGCCACTTCGAGGGTGGTGGGGTCGGGGTCGACGCCGATGACGCGGGCGCGGGGTTCGACGCGGCCGAGGAGGACGGCCAGGGAGCCGGTGCCGCAGCCGACGTCGAGGATCACGTCGTCGGGGCGGGGGGCGACGTGCATGGCGAGCAGGCTGCGCCACAGGCGTTCGCGGGTGAGGGAGACGATGGGGTCGTAGAAGCGTACGGGGCCGAGGCGGCCGGCGGCGGGGGTGAAGGCGCGATCGGTCATGCGGGTCAGTGTCGGCCGGGGGGTGTGGTGGCGTCTTGAACGAATCGCTCGCCGGGCGGGGCGGGTTGGGGGTTTTCGGGGCCGGCTGCGGGCCGGTTGTGGGCCGGTTGCGGGGGTCGGGTTCCGGCCCTCCGCGGGCACATAGAAAGTCTATCGACATATGACGTTGGATGACTTATCGTGATCGTCGCGGTGGTCCGGCGCGGCCGGCCCGCCGCGACCACCGTTCGGCCCTGCGAGAGGACCTCCGTGCCCCGTCGTTCCCGCACGTCCACAGCACTCGGCATCAGCGCCACCGCCGTGGTGGCGCTGGCCCTGGCCGCGCCGCCCGCCCTGGCCGGGCCCGCGGCCGCCCCCGACCCGGTGCCCTCCCTGGTGGCCGGTCAGGACACCGCCGCCCCGCAGCTGGTCACCGGCCTGGCCGAGCCGGCCGTCGGCAGCCCCGCCGACGCCGCCCGCGCCCACCTCGCGGCCCACGCCGACCGCTACCACGTCGACCCCGGCGAGCTGGCCGAGGTCGGCTCCGAGAGCACCCCCGACGGCCGGCGCACCGTCAGGTTCGAGCAGCGCCACGACGGCGTGCCCGTGTTCGGCGCGCAGTACCTGGTGCACCTGACGGGCGAGGGCGCCGGGCAGCGCGTCGAGTCGGTCGGCGGCAAGTACTTCACCGGCCTGACCGTGCCGACCACCGCCACCGTCCCGGCCGCCGCCCTGCGGGACCTGGCGCTCGGCTCCGTCCAGGACCCGAAGGCCCGGGCCGCGGCCACCGCCGAGGACCACGGCCTGGTCGTCCTGCCGGACGGCGCCGGCCGGCTCGCCCAGCGCTTCACCGTGCACGCCGCCGACCCGGCGACCGGGGGGCCCGCGGCCCGCGAGGTCTTCGTGGACGCCACCGTCGGCGTGGTCGCCCTCGCCTACGACACCCGCGCCCCGCTCCCGTCGCCGGCGCCGACCGCCGGGAGCTCCGCGGCCGGCCTCGAACCCGCCACCGGGACCGCGCCGGACGCCCGCGGCAACTCCGTCAAGGTGAACATCGCCCGCCTGCCGGACGGCAGTTACCAGCTCACCGACCTCACCCGGCCCGCCGCCATCACCACCTACGACGCCGGCGGCCGGGACGAGATGGACTTCGGCGGCGGCATCCCCGCCGACCTCCCCCCGGCCCACTCCCCCGGCCCGGACTTCCCGGCCTCCGCCGGCACCAGCGGCGCCACCGACGCCAGCGTCAACGCCGGTATCGTGTACGACTTCTACCACGACCGGTTCGGCCGCAACGGCCTGGACGGCAAGGGCGGCGCGATCACCTCCGTCGTCAACGTCACCCAGGACGGCGCCCCCTACGCCAACGCGTACTGGGACGGGAAGAAGATGGTCTACGGCAACCCGGGCCCCTCCTACTACCCGTTCTCCGCCGCCCTCGACATCGCCGGGCACGAGATGACCCACGGCGTCATATCGAACACCGCCGACCTCGTCGGCATGGGCCAGGCCGGCGCGATGAACGAGGGGCTCGCCGACTACTTCGGCAACGCCATCGAGGTCACCGCCCGCGGCATGTCCATGAACGACCCGGCGGCCGCGCTGCTCGGCGAGAGCAAGTGCCGCACCGGCACCCCCGAGGCCTGCGCGGACCGCCGGATGGACGACCACCGCACCACCGTGAACGACTACCTCGGCGGCACGGTCGACAACGGCGGACAGCACCTCAACGCCACCATCTTCAGCGGCGCGCTGTGGGACATCCGGCGCACCCTCGACCCGCTCACCGCCGACCGCCTCGTCTACCGGGCACTCACCGCCTACCTCACCCCGCTCGACGACTTCGTGGCCGGGCGCAACGCGGCACTGGCGGCCGGCCGCGACCTCGGCCTCAGCCACGCCCAACTGCGCACCGTGGCAGCCGCGTTCGACGCGCACGGGATCAAGGCCGGCTGGGAGAACCGGATCGGCATGGACAGCCGCACGCTGGCCCGCAACCTCTCCTACTCGATGGCACCCCCGGCCGCCGGCGGCGGGCACTGGGTGGCGATGGCCCCCGCCCCCGACCCGGTCAAGGGCACGGGCGGCGGCAACAGCAGCAGCACCACCGCGCTGTACACCGGCTCCACCACCGGGCGCGGCGCCCCCGTCCGGCTCAGCCCCGACGACGGCCGCTACCACAGCTGGCCCGCCACCGACGGCACCACCGCCGTGTGGAAGGCCATCGGCACCACCGCCCAGAACCACAGCCGCGAACTGCTGGCCGCACCGCTGTCCGGCGCCGGCCCGGTCCGCAGCCTGTTCCTCGCCGACGGGACGGAGCCCGGCAGCCCCCAGGTCTCCGGCGGCGACATCGCCTTCACCGTGAACGACTTCACCACCCACCGCACCAGCATCCGGCTGTCCCACGACGGCGCCCCCGCGGTCGAACTGCCGCTGGCCGACGGGCACCACCCGGACGACCTCACCCTCAAGGACGGCTACCTCGCCTGGACCGAGTCCTGGCAGGACGGACAGCAGTACGTCACCGCGCCGACCGTCTACTCGATCGCCGCCGGCAAGGTCACCGCCCAGTACACCGCGCACGCCGCCCCCGGCGCCGCCGCGACCAGCGCCTCCTCCGCCCGGCTCGCCGGCGGACGGCTGCTGTGGCTGGACACCCCCGCCGGCGCGACCGCCCGCGCCTCCGTCCGCTCCGGCGCCCTGGACGGCTCCGGCGTGACCGAGGTGCTGGCCGCCGACTCGCCGAACGCCCCGACGCGCGGCGGCAGCCTCACCGCCTCCGACCAGGCCCTCACCTACAAGGTCGAGAGCACCAAGCCCGCCGGCGGCTGGACCAACGCCGCACTGCCCAAGCTCTGGCAGCTCCCGGTCGGCGGCGGCACCCCGCAGCGCCTCTCCTGCGACCGGGGCGGCCAGGACCAGCCCGCCGCCGACCAGGGCACCCGGGTGGTCTGGCTGGACTCCACCCCCGGCCGCACCGACCTGGTCGTGCGCGACCGCGCGGCGGGCACCTGCTGACCATCCTTCCCTGACCCCCACCCCCCAGGGGTCCGGCCCGGCGCGGACGGCTCACAGCCAACCGCGCCGGGCCGCCTGCACGCCCGCCTGGAAACGCGTGGTGGCCCCCAGCTGGGCCAGCAACGCCGATACCCGGCGCACCACCGTGCGCCGCCCCAGCCCCAGCCGCCGGGCGATGGCGTCGTCCGTGGCACCACTGGCCATCAGGGTCAGGATGCGGCGGTCCCGCTCACCGATCCGCAGGTCGACGGCGGACACCGACGCCGGGACGGCCAGCCGCCAGAGCGTCTCGAACACCGCGGCCAGCGCCCGCAGCAGGCCCGAGGGCCGGATCAGCAGCGAGACGACGCCCGGGCGCCCGTCGGCCGCCAGCGTGACGAT
This sequence comes from Kitasatospora sp. NPDC094016, assembly GCF_040304045.1. Taxonomy (NCBI): domain Bacteria; kingdom Bacillati; phylum Actinomycetota; class Actinomycetes; order Kitasatosporales; family Streptomycetaceae; genus Kitasatospora; species Kitasatospora sp. NPDC094016. Next base: position 81,900 of record NZ_JBEOUK010000023.1, on the reverse strand, counting down.
CGCCAGGTCGTCGTCGCCCAGGGCCAGCTTGAGCGGCGGCTCGTCCAGCGTGCGGGCCTGCTCCCCCGCCTCGACCATGCGCGCCATGTTGGGGCCCGCGACCGGGTCGTCGAAGGCGCAGCCGTGGTAGATCGAGCGGTAGACGACACCGGCGGCCATCCGCTGGCGCTGCAGCACCTCCTGGTCGAGGTAGTAGGCCGAACTGCCGGAGTAGGGCGGCACGTCGATGACCCGCACCTGGTGGCGGGCGGCGAGCTGGAGGCGCCGGCTGGCCGCCAGTACCTGGGCGGCGTCCTCGACCACCTCCAGGGCGCCGTAGGTGCCGGCGTCGCGCCGGGCGAAGCGGTAGAGGCGTTCCAGTTCCGCCCCGGCCCGGCGCGCCGCGGCCTGCCGGACGGCGTCGCTCTGCAGCACCGCCTCGACCACCCGGCCGGGCGGCAGCGCCTCCCAGGCGCGGTCGCGGTGGCCGTCGTCGCGGTGGCCGTCGTCGCGGTGACGGTCGTCGCGCGGGCCGTCGTCACGGTGGCCGTCGTCGCGCGGGCCCCCGCCGTTGCAGGCCACGACGACGCCCTCGTCGGCGAGTTCCCTGAGCACGGCCAGGACGGCGCCCTCGCCGAGGCCGACCCCGGCCGCCAGCTCCGCCGCCCGCGCCTGCGGACGGCCGACCAGGCAGCGGTAGATCCGGCCGCGTTCGGAGTCTGGATCCAGCACGTCATGCACGACGTCCCCCGTCATCGTGTCGGTGTGTCGGTGTGTCGGTGTGTCGGCTCATCGGCTCGTCAGCTCGGCGCTGTGCCGTTGTGCCGTTGTGCCGACCCGTCCGCTCATCGGTTTGTCGGCTTGTCGTCGTGCCGGTGTCGCCCGGACGGGCCGTCGGAGGCTACCCACCCCGGTGGCGCACATGCGCCAGTGGCCCAGGTGCGCCGCAGGTCGCTCTGGCGGACGGCCGGGCGATCTCGCAAGAGTTGTCGGTGTTCAGACAGCTCCAGCGGTTCCCCCCGGGAACGGCTGCACCCTCACGGCCAAGGACGACCCTTGACACCAGCCCAGCCCGCCCGGCGCCCGCCCGCGCGGCCCCTGCGCGCCCGGCTCCGGCACGCCAGGACGGCCGTCGCCGCCCTGACCGCCTGCCTCCTGCTGCTGGGCGTGCCCGCCGCGCACGCCGAGGCCCCCGCCCCGCCGCCGATGAAGGACGGCTTCGGGCTCACCCAGGTCGGCGCCCCCACCGGCAGCGCCACCAACTTCGTGCTCACCGTCACCACACCCCAGGTCGCCGGGGAACACACCATCCGGATCCTGCTGCCCGCCGACTACGCGGCCAGCCCGGCCAAGCGCTACCCGGTCCTGTACTTCCTGCACGGCGCCTCGGACAACCCGAGCGACCCGGCCCTGGCCTACCCCGCCCTCACCGCCGCGCAGTCGATGATCACCGTCATCCCGGACGGCGGCCTGCGCGGCTGGTACACCGACTGGCTCGACCAGAACACCGCCGCCGGGGCGCAGAACTGGGAGACCTTCCACCTCGACCAGGTCGTCCCGTTCATCGACGCCAACCTGCGCACCCTGACGGGCCGCAGGAGCCGGGCCGTCGGCGGCCTGTCGATGGGCGGCTTCGGCGCGCTGCACTACGCGCAGGACCGGCCCCAGCTGTTCGGCCAGGTCCTCACCATGTCCGGCGCGAACGACCTCTCCGTGAACGAGATGATCATCCGCGGGGCCGTGGTCGCCACCCTGGTCAACGCAGGCGCCGTGCTGTGCGGGCCCAGCGACGGGAAGCCCTGCGGCCTCGACTTTGGCCCCACGGTCTCCAGCGACGCGATCTTCGGCTCGCCGTACCCGGTGTTCAACGCCGACTGGCGCTGGAACGCCGCGGACCCGGTCTCCCGCGTGGGCGCGCTCGCCGACACCGGCATCGCGGTCTACACCGGCAACGGCAACGGCAGCGCCTCCGACATGGAGTTCTGGGCCGAGGGCACCGCCAAGCGCCTCAAGGACCGCCTGGACGCCCTCGGTTACCGCTACCGCTACGTCGACTACGGCAACGGCGCCGGCTGGGGCACCGCCTGCAACGGCGGCCACAGCGCGGGCTGCTGGGCGCAGGACCTCGTGGACTACGTCCCGCGCCTGGAAGCGGCCTTCGCCGCCGCCTGACCGGCCGCCCTCCCCTTCTTTCCGACTCCTCTCCCCTCTCCCTCTCCCCGTTCCCGACGAAAGGACCCGACCCCGTGCTTTCCGCCACGACCCCGAGCCGACCGGCTCCCTGGCTGCGCCTGATCGCGGCCGTCCTGGTGGCCTGTTGCGCCGCCCTGGGCTTCACCGCCTCCCCGTTCGCGACCGCGCGGGCCCACGCCGCCACGGCGCCGGCCGCCGCCTGCGCCTCCCCGCAGCAGTGCCTGACCATCAAGTCCCTCAGCAACGGGCGCCAACTCGACGTCCAGAACGGCACCATGGGCGACGGCGCCTACATCGTCACCAACTCGGCGCCCGGCTACCACCAGTCCTGGCGGCTGAGCGTCGACCCCTCCGACTTCTCCTTCACCATCGTCAACAACGACACCGGCAAGTGCATCGACCTGGCCTTCTTCACCCCGGCCCTGCGCCAGCAGACCTGCGCCGGGCAGGCCAGCCAGCGGTGGTTCCTGCAGCCGGTCGCCGGGGCCGCCGACGCGTTCATGATCCGCCACCTGGGCGACAACACCTGCCTGGACCTGCTGCTCGGCGCCCAGTACGACGACGCCTGGACCGACCAGTACACCTGCAACGGCACCGCCAACCAGCAGTGGTCCACCGGCTTCCCGCAGGCCGCCCGCGGCCTCGCCGTCGACCACGCCGCCAAGCAGTGCCAGAAGGACGTCTCCTCCTGCTCCTGGACCGTCAAGAGCGAGGCCCCCGCGGCGCCGCTGCCCAAGATCTGCGTCTCCTCGATCTGGTTCAACAACACCAGCAGCGCCGCCCAGCAGAACTTCGCGGTCACCAACATGACCGGCTGGTCCAGCACCATCGGCGGCGAGATCGGGGCGGAAATCTCCGGCGGCGCCCCCGGCGGCGTCTTCACCACCGCGGTCAAGACCGCCGTCAACTACAGCAACGTCTGGCAGGGCTCGACCACCGTCAACAACGCCGTCACCGTCACCGTCCCGCCCCAGCAGTACGGCTGGGTGACGCTGGCCGAGCTCGCCCGCAAGGTCACCGGCAACTGGACCTTCGACGCCCGCGGCTTCCCGTGGACCGCCGAGGACACCGTCACCGTCCCGCTCACCTCCGACCCCAGCGGCGGCGCCACCCTCTACATCGCCAACACCAGCCCCACCTTCACCAGCTGCACCTGAGCCCCACCGCACGGCCGACAGCCAGCCGCCGCCCGGCCCCGCCGGGCGGCGGCCCCGCTTTCCCCCGGCCCTTCCCCGCCCCGCCCTGACCCGCCGTCACCTGCCCTGACCTGCTGACAATTGTCACGGCCGGCCGGTGTGGCAGCACACTGCCGGTCGGGGGCGCGGCGCGGACAGCATGGGGGCATGACCTCCACCGACGTGCACCACCCCGACACCGTCCGGGCCTTCCGCACCATCAGGCGACTGGTGTTCGCCTACCTGGGCCTGAGCGTCGTCACCCTGGCGGCCGCCTACGCCCTGCGCAACCACCCCGACCTGGTGAACCCGGCCGTGTGGATCCGCGGCACCCTCGTCGTGGCCAGCGCCGTGGTCACGTCCCTGTTCACCACCCGGGCCGCCCGCGGCTCGCACGCGGCGTACCGGCGGCTGCGGATCATCTCGGCCGTCATGATCGCGGCGATCGTCGTGATCATCTGCGTGCCGGGGACCTTCCCGTTCTGGATGAAGGCCGAGCAGGCCCTGTGCGGGCTGGCGCTGGCGGGGGTGGCCACCGTGGTCAACGGACGCCACCTGCGTACCCTGTTCGCTCGATCCGACGCGACGTGAGGCAGGCGAGGGTGGACGAGGACACGCAGGCGGCCCTCCCCGGGCCCGCCGCCGCGGAGCGCGCCACAGGGGAGCGCGCCCCGCAGCGGTGGGTGCGGGGCTGGCGGCGGATCATGCTGGGCGCCGGGATGCTGGTCTACCCGTGCCTGACCGCCGTCGCCGTGGGCGGCAACGTGTCCGGGGCGGCCCTGGTCGCCGGGTACGCGGTCGTCGGCGCGTTCTGCCTCTGCTTCGTCCTCACCGCCACCGCGATGATCCACGGCCGGCGCCGGCAGGTGCTCCTGCTGCTGGCGGTGATGAGCGCGCTGTTCCTGGCCGCGCTGCCGTCCGCCCACGAGAACGCGTTCTACCTCGCCACCGTCGTCGTCTCCTTCGTCGCCGTGCTGCGGCGCCGCCACGCCACCCTGGTGACCGTCACCGCCACCCTGGCCGCCCTGCTGGTGCCGTGGGCGGTACCCGCCTGGCACGCCGGGCCCGGCGCCTTCCAGGCGCTGGCACTGCTGTTCACCGTGCTCACCACGGGCGCGTTCGCGGAGATCGCCACCACCAACCAGGCCCTGGTGGCCGCCCGGGCCGAGGTGGCGCGGCTGGCCTCGGAGGCCGAACGCAACCGGATCGCGCGCGACCTGCACGACCTGCTCGGGCACTCGCTCACCGCGATCACCGTCAAGTCCCGTCTGGCCCAGCGCCTCGCCGCCAAGGACCCCGACCAGTCGCTGGCCGAGATGGCCGCGGTGGAGTCGCTGTCCCGGCAGGCGCTGGCCGACGTCCGGGCCGCGGTCACCGGCTACCGCGACGTCACGCTGGCCGGCGAACTCGCGCGCGGACGCGAACTGCTGCGCGCCGCCGGGGTGGTCGCCGACCTGCCGACGTCCACCGACCCCGTCGCCACGCAGGACGGGGAACTGTTCGGCTGGGTCGTGCGCGAGGGCCTGACCAACGTGGTCCGGCACGCCCGGGCCGACCGCTGCACCGTCACCGTCACCGGCTCCTCCGTGGAGATCCGCGACGACGGGACGGGCGCGGACGGCAGAACCGGCGGGACCGGTGGGACCGGTGGGACCGGCGAGGGCAGCGGGGTCGGGAAGGGCCTGAGGGGCCTGCGGGAACGGGTCGCGGCGGCCGGCGGTACCGTCGAAGCAGGCCCGCTGAGCCCGCGCGGGTGGCGGCTGCTGGTCACCGTCCCTCCGGGCGCCCGCCACGGGCGCGCCCCCGCCCGGAAAGGGACGACATGACGATCCGCCTGCTGCTCGCCGAGGACCAGGAACTGGTCCGCACCGCGCTGTGCGCCCTGCTCGACCTGGAGGACGACTTCGCAGTGGTCGCCGCCGTCGGACGCGGCGACCAGGTCGTCGACGCGGCCCGCGGACACCGGCCCCACGTGGCCCTCCTGGACATCGAGATGCCCGGACTCGACGGCCTGGCCGCCGCCGCCGTCCTGGCCCAGCAGGTGCCCGACTGCCGGGTCGTCATCCTCACCACCTTCGGACGCGCCGGCTACCTGCGCCGGGCGATGGAAGCGGGCGCGGTCGGCTTCGTCGTCAAGGACGCGCCGGCCGAAGTGCTCGCCGACGCCATCCGCCGGGTCGCGGCGGGCGAACGCGTGGTGGACCCGGAACTGGCCGCGGCCACCCTGGCGGCCGGCGCCTCCCCGCTCACCGCCCGGGAACGCGACGTCCTGAACGCCTCCCGCTCCGGGGCCGGCGTCGCCGAGATCGCCGGCAAGCTCTACCTCTCGGAGGGCACGGTGCGCAACTACTTCTCCTCCGCCATCGCCAAGACCGCCACCCGCAACCGCACCGAGGCCCTGCGCACCGCCGACGACCGCGGCTGGCTGTGACACCGCCGCACGACGGGTGCAGGGCTTCCCGGAACGGCGTCAGAGCCGCTCGACGGTGACCTCGGTGATCACGACGTCCTCCACGGGGCGTTCACCGTCCGTGGGCACGGCCGCGAGGGCGTCGACGACGGCCCGGGAGTCGGCGCCGGCGACCTGGCCGAAGATGGCGTGCCGGCGGTTCAGGTGGGCGGGCGTGCCGACGGTGATGAAGAACTGCGAGCCGTTGGTGCCCGGGCCGGAATTAGCCATGGCGAGCAGGTAGGGCCTGGTGAAGTGCAGTTCGGGGTGGAACTCGTCGGCGAAGGCGTAGCCCGGGCCGCCGGTGCCGCCGCCGGTCGGGTCGCCGCCCTGGACCATGAAGCCGGCCACCACACGGTGGAAGAGCGTGCCGTCGTAGTACGGGCCACTGCCCGGCCCGCCGGTGCGCGGGTCGGTGTACTCCCGGGCGCCCTCGGCGAGCTCGACGAAGTTGCGGACCGTCTTCGGCGCGTGGAACTGGAACAGCTCCAGCCGGATCGGGCCCAGGGTGGTGTGCAGGGTCGCGAACAGGCCCTTGGCCATGGCGGACTCCTTTGCTCGGGTGGTCAGTTGGGGGCGGGGACCGGCTCGACGGGGCCGAAGTCGCGGAAGGTGCCGTAGGTGCGCGTCGGGGTGCCCCTGATCTCGACGCGCTGGTCGAAGCGCACGGTGCGGCCCTGGGCGTCGATCCACTGGTCGAGCTGGAAGGACGCCACCCCCATGCGCTTGAGGTTGAGGTAGCGCTCGGCGTCCACGGCGCGCATCTGCTCCACGCCGAGCGTGCCGGACAGGTGGAAGGCGGGCGCGCCGTTCTGCTCCTCCATGCCCTTGCGGGCGGCGGGGCCGAGCGCCAGCAGGGCCTTCGCGTAGCCGTGGTAGTCGGCGATCCGGTCGGCGAGGGGGGACTTGCGCCAGCCGCTGCCGGACTTGATGTACGCCGCGTCCTCGGTGACGACGACCGGGTCGCCCGCCGAATCGCCGCCGGCGCCGAGGGACTCGGTGAGGCGGCCGGTGCGTACCTTGCCGTTGAGGTTGATCCGGCCGGTGGTGGTCGCGACCAGCGGGCCGCCCTCGGTGCGGAAGTCCTGGGAGGCCGCGTAGGGCGTGCGGGCGGCCTGGGCGAGGGCCTGCTCGGGGTCGATCACCCCGCCGGCGGGCGCCTCGGCCGGGGCCGAGGCAGGTGCGGACGCCGGGGCCGATGCCGATGCCGACGCCGGGGCGGACGCCGGGGCCGATGCCGATGCCGGAGCGGACGGCGGGGCGGCGGGGGTCTGGGCCGCCGAGGGGGCGGCGTCGTCGTTGCAGCCCGTCAGCGCGGTGAGGGAGAGCACGGTCGCGGCGGCGGCCAGGGCGGTGGTGCGGCGAATCGTCAAGAAAGGTCTCCGGTCGAGGGGATCGGTGTCGGCATCCTGGCACACGGCGGGTTCGCCACCGCACTCGGCGCAGGGGCGGGGCGCAGGTCAGGGGGGTGGGTCGGGGCGCGGGTCGAGCGGATCCCGCGCGGCGCCAACTTCCCTGCAGGACAGGCCTGGTGTCCACTTGCATGGCGGATCGGCCCGGTTTCGGGTGGGTCGGGGGCGCGGGCGGGGGGATCGGCTTGAGAGGATCGGCCCGGAAACGGGATGGACGGGAGAGGGGTGAGACGTGGTCGGTGCCGTGCTGGTCGGTGTCCTAGTGATCGTGGTCGGCGGGTGCGTGTGCGTGGTGTGGGCCGAACGCGGCGGCCCCCGCTGGGTGCGCGCCGTGGCGTCCGTGACGCTCGCCTCGGGGTCCCTGCTGCGCCGCTCCTCGCGCAGCCGGCGCCGGAACCGGAGCCTGAGCGGCGGTGACAGCGGCGACGATGGCGGCGATGGTGGTGGCGGTGGTGGCGGCGGCGATGGCGGCTGAGCGCCCCGCCCGCGGGCGCGACGACGACGAGCGGCTGCGGCGGGTCTTCGAGGCGGTGCTGGCCAAGACCCTGTCCGGGACCGGACCGCTCACCTGCACGGGCCTGGACGAGGACACCGAGAACGCGCTCTGGGCGGTCTGGGAGGCGTACCCGCACGCTTCGGCCGAGCTGGTGCAGGCCGCGCGGCGCGCCTTCGCGGGCCAGCTGGACGGCAGCAACGCGGCCCGCTGGCACGCGGACCTCGCCCGGGCGATCGCCGGGCGCCGCGCCCACGGCTGAGCATGCGGCCCCACGCGCCCGGGCGTCCCCGGACGCGTGGGCGGCCGGGGACGCCCGGGGGGCGTCAGCTCTCGGTGGAGCGGCGGCGGGAGGCGACGACGAGCGCCGCGCCCGCGGCCAGGGCCGCAGCGGCGCCGCCGGCCTCCCAGCCGAGGCCCTCGGTGCCGGTGGCGGCGAGCTGGCCGGGGCGGGTGGTGACCGTGGTGGTGCCCGTGGTGGCCGTGGCCGTCCCGGCGGTGGTGCCCGCCGCGATCGCGCCCGCGGTCGTGCCCGTCGTGGTGGTCAGGGCGGCGGGCTGGACGGCCGGCTGGACGCCGGTGGCGGTCTGCGGCTGCTCGGCGGGCCGGGCCGGCTGCGGGGCCGGCTTGTTCGCGGCGGCCTCGTCCTCGGCACGGGCCGTGAACTGGCCCTCCTTCAGGAACTTCACGACGTCCTCGTCGGTGCCGCCGTCCAGCGCCCGGCTGGCGGCCTCGCACACGGCCCGCCCGCCGACCGCCATGATCTGGGCGAGCTTCACCCGGTTGTCGTCGGCCCGCTGCCTGCGGAGCTCGACGTCCAGGAAGTGCCGCACGTCGGCGACGGTGCCCGCGAGGGCCTTCTCCCCCGCCGCGCGCACGCCCGGGCCGGTCTCCTTGTCGTCCAGGATGCCCTGCACCTTCGCACGGGCCTCGTCCTCGGCACGGGCCGTGAACTGGTCTTCCTTCAGGAACTTCACGACGTCCTCGTCGGTACCGGCGTCCAGCGCCCGGCTGGCGGCCTCGCACACGGCCCGCCCGCCGACCGCCATGATCTGGGCGAGCTTCACCCGGTTGTCGTCAGCCCGCTGCCTGCGGAGCTCGACCTCCAGGAAGTGCCGCACGTCGGCGGCGGTACCCGCGAGGGCCTTCTCCCCCGCCGCGCGCACGCCCGGGCCGGTCTCCTTGTCGTCCAGGATGCCCTGCACCTTGGCGCGGTCCTCGTCCTCGGCGCGGGCGATGAACTGGCCCTCCTTGAGGAAGGCCAGGATTTCCTCGTTGCTGCCGGATATCGCCTTCCCGGCGGCCTTCTTCAGTGCCGGCCCGGCGCCGTCGAAGATCCGGGCGACCTTCAGCCGGTTGTCGGTCTGACGCCGCTCGTCGAGTTCGACGTCCAGGAAGTGCCGCACGTCGGCGGCGGTACCCGCGAGGGCCTTCTCCCCCGCCGCGCGCACGGCCGGGCCGGTCTCCTTGTCGTCGAGGATGCTCCGGACCTTGGCGCGGTCCTCGTCCTCGGCGCGGGCGATGAACTGGCCCTCCTTGAGGAACTTCGCGACGTCCTCGGCGGTGCCGCCCCGCAGGGCGGCCGTGGCGGCCTTCTTGACGGCCGGCCCGCCGACCGCGAGGACCTGGTAGGCCCTCACCCGGTTGTCGATCACGCGCTGGTCGTGGAGCTCGACGTCCAGGAAGTGCCGCAGGTCGGCGGCGGTGCCGTTCAGAGCCTTCTGGGCCGCCTCGCGCACGCCCGGGCCGCTCTCCTTGTCGGCGAGGATGCGCCGCACCTCGGCGCGGTCGTGCTCCTCCTGGCCCGTCCCCTGGTCCTCGGTGCCCTTGGACGCGGTGTCAGGTCCGGAGACACCGGCCGGCTGGGGGTTGTCGGCGGCGGAGGCCATCGACGGGAAGAGGACGGTGGGGGCCAGGACGGCGGCCGCGACGACGGCGGACACCCGGGGCAGCTTCATTCAGTACCTTGCGTTGTGCGGAGAGATTGTGAACGCCCGCCAGCATAGATCGTCTTTTACGGTTGCCATACCAAGTATTTGCCGCCCTCCCCGGTGCTGCGTGAACTGCGGGAGGTCCGTCAGCAGTTCGACCGCCCGTTCGTGGTGGACGCCTCCGCCTACGAGGCCGCTTTCGCGGTGCGCGCGACCGCGCTGGAGGAGCAGGTGGAGGCGACGGTGCGGTGGTGGCGGTGGGGGCGCATCCGTCGCGGATCGGTAGGGGGTACGTAGCGCGGCCGCCCCCGGCGGGTTGCCGGGGGCGGGTCTGGCGGGTGGTCAGGTCATGCCGGGTCGGGTGGTCAGGTCGTGGCGGTGTCCTTGGCGGCGGGTGCCGGGTGGGTGGTGGCGGGTGCGGCCCCGGTGGGCGGGGCGGGGATGGTGGCGGCGACCGCGGCGGCGGCCAGGGCCACGCCGCAGCCGATCAGCAGGCCGACCCTGAAGCCGCTCTCCGAGGGCAGGGTGTGGCCGCCGAGGGTGGTGGTCAGCTGGGCGAGGACCACGCCGACCACGGCGGCGGAGACGGAGGTGCCGAGCGAGCGCATCAGGGTGTTGAAGCTGTTCGCGGACGCCGTCTCGGACAGCGGCACGGCGCTCATGATCAGTGCGGGCATCGCGCCGTAGGCCAGGCCGACGCCGCTGTTGCACACCAGTGTCACGACCAGGACGCCCCAGGTCGAGCCGATGAGCACCATCGAGAGTCCGTATCCGGCGGCGATCGCGAGGGAGCCGGCGACCAGGGTGAACTTGGGGCCGCGCGCGGCCGACAGGCGTGCGCCCAGTGGTGAGACGGCCATCATCATCAGGCCGGAGGGTGCCATCCACAGGCCCATGGCCAGCATCGACCGGCCCAGGCCGTAGCCGGTGGCCTCGGGGAGTTGGAGCAGTTGCGGGATGATCAGCGCCTGCGCGTACATGCCGAAGCCGACCAGGACGGATGCGGCGTTGGTCAGCAGGACCCGGGGGCGGGCCGTGACCCGCAGGTCCACCAGCGGTTCGGGGCAGCGCAGTTCCCACCGGCCCCAGGCGAGGAGCAGGACGGCGGCGGCGGCGAACAGGCCGAGGGTGAGGGGGTCGGTCCAGCCCCAGTCGGCGCCCTTGGAGACGGGCAGCAGGAGGCAGACCAGTCCGGCGCCCAGGCCGGCCGCGCCGACGGGGTCGAAGCGTCCGCCGGCGGGGCGCCGGGCGGGGGCGGGGACGAGGAAGCGGATCATCGCGGCGACGACGAGGGTGAGGGCGGCGGCGCCCCAGAACAGGGCCCGCCAGCTGGCGTACTGGGCGACGGCGGCGGCGATCGGCAGGCCGAGGCCGCCGCCGATCCCCATCGAGGCGCTGACCAGGGCGATGGCGGAGCCGAGCCGTTCGGGCGGCAGGACTTCGCGCAGCAGGCTGATGCCGAGCGGGACGACGCCCATGCCCATGCCCTGGAGGCCGCGGCCGATGATCATCGGTACGGCCGCGGAGGCGAGCGCGCACAGGACCGATCCGATGAACAGCGGTACGCAGCAGGCCAGGAGCATGCGGCGTTTGCCCAGCAGGTCGCCCAGGCGTCCGCTGATCGGGACGAAGACGGCGCCGGCGAGCAGGGTCGCGGTGATCGCCCAGGAGGCGTTGGACGGCGCGGTGTGCAGCAGTCGGGGCAGTTCGCCGATCAGCGGGGTGACCAGGGTCTGCATGATCGCGGCCACGGTGCCGGTGAAGGCGAGGGTGGCGACGATGCCGGTGGTGGGGGTGGTACCGGCGGCCGGGGCGGTGGGGGCGGTCGTGCCGCCGGGCTGGGGGCCGTCCATGGCGGGCTCCTCGAAAACGGAATGTGTATCGTACATATTATGTGCATCGAGCACATTACATGGCCGGACCGCGCCGTCACACCCCTTTGCCATACTGGACAAGGCCCGCGAAACCCGCAGGTCAGCGGTGCGGCGATGAGGGTGAAGGGCGAAGGACGACGGCATGGGAGAACGTACGGACCTGGTCGAGTTCGAGTACATGGTGCTCGGCCGCCACCACTACCTGAGCCAGTCCGCCGCCCGCCCGCGCGGCAGCACCCTGGAGCGCAGCGCGTACATCCTGCTCAGCCGCATCCGCATCCAGGGCCCGATGTCCATCGGCGAGCTGAGCGAGGCCTTCAACCTCGACGCCTCCACCCTCAACCGGCAGACCGCCGCCATGACCCGGGCCGGCCTGGTCGAGCGGATCGCCGACCCCGACGGCGGGATGGCCCGCAAGTTCCGCCTCACCGACGAGGGCGACCGCCGCCTCGACGAGGAGCGCGAGGCCCACGTGGAGGCCCTGGACCGGGTGATGGCCGGCTGGTCCGCCAAGGACGTCACCACCTTCGCCGCCTACCTGCGCCGCTTCAACACCGACATCGAGCACCTCGACGGGCGCCCCTGGCCGCGCCCCTGACCAGTCGGGTGTCGAACGACCCCCCAGAAAACTGGGATACCGGCGATTGATCGCGCGCTGACAAGCTGACCGCGGCGGACGGACCGGGTGGCCCTGGGGCCCTCCGGACCGGCCGCCGCCCCTCGTCGTCTCCCCTCCTTGGAGAGCACTGTGCGTTCGCTAGTCCGGCGTATCGTCCTCGGCATCGCGCTCGCCCTGACCGGCCTGGTGCTGGTCCCGGGCGGCTCGGCCTCGGCCGACACCCCCTCGACGGTCCTGCTCAACCAGAAATCCGAGCGCTGTCCCAACGGCGCGATATGGGGCGGGCAGGAACTGCACCCCTGCGCGCCGTCCAACAACCCGGGCCAGTGGGTGTTCAAGCCCGTCCCGGGCCTGCCGAGCGTCTACACCGTCAACAACGCCGCCGACCAGCGCTCCTGCCTGACGGTCGACAGCACCCCCTCCGGCGTCCAGTGCTACGCCAACAACACCTCGCAGATGTGGCGGGTCACGCCGTGGACCGCGGCCGACAGCACGCCGCGGTACGGCATGCTCGGGATACGGCTGCAGAACATCTCCACCTCCCAGTGCCTGGACAACACCGAGCACAGGATCGGCGGCGGCTGGCGGCTCTACATGTTCGACTGCAACTACGGCGGGTACCAGGAGTGGGACATCGCCCGCAACACCTACGAGGCCCTGTTCGGCGGCGTCGCCACCCACAACGGCATGACCTGGGCCACCCTTGAGCAGCGCGCCGACAACGTCGTGCACGTCGGCAACGACAACAGCAGCAACGCGTACAGCGGCGACACCCCCGCCACCGCGCAGCTGCCCGTGCTGTGCCTCAAGCAGGACGGCCGCCCCGCCCCCGCCGGCGTGCCCACCAGCGGCTTCCACAGCTGGGCCGGCGGCGAGGTGAAGGCCACCATCCCCACCTCCGGCAGCCAGCTCACCAGCCGGACCGCCGCCGACCAGCTCTGCGCCGGCTACTTCGGCGCCGGCTTCCGGATGGCCGAGTTCCACGACGCCAACGGCTGGGGCCTGTGGGCCAACGGCACCCTGCCTGCCAACACCCGCTTCTGGACCGCCATCACCGACCAGCCGGCCAACCCCTGGAGCTGACCGCAGCTGAACGAGAAGGGGCGGGCGCCTGGCGCCCGCCCCTTCTCGCTGCCGAAGCGCCCAACGCGTCACCGACTGGGCCGATGTGGGCACCGACCCCAACCCGGCGGTGCCGATCAGGCCGCGCGCTGTCCGTGGAGGAGGACGGGTAGCGATCGGCCCGCCAACGCCTCGCTGACGCGGGCGGCTTGGGAGGGCGCCATGACGTCGGGGAGCCGGCGGGCGGGGACGAAACGGGCGCCGAACAGGCCACTGCGGTGCCGGGGCGGGACGGTGAGGCGGGTGTCGTCGTGCACGGTGCCGCCGTCGAAGACCAGGTTGAGGCGCTCCAGGTAGCGGTCGGCCGGGGTGAAGTCGACGGCTACAACGTCCGTGAGGCGCAAGCTGAGGCCGGTCTCGGCGAGGAGGTGACGGGCGGCGGCGAGGTTCGGGGACTCGTTGGGCTGGGCTGCGCCGCCCGGGAGGAGGAGGCCGTCCATGTAGTCCGGGTCGACGAGCAGGACGTCGCCGCGTGGGTTGCGCACGAGGACGAGGCAGCCGAGCCGGCACACGGGCGGCTTGGCGAGCAGGCGGGGGTCTTGCATCAGGGGTTCACTTCCTGAGGGCGGCGAGGAGTACGAGGGAGAAGCCCGCCCACCACAGCAGGCGGACGAGAAGTTCAGCCGTCATGCGTCAGGCGCTCGTAGCGCAGCCCCTTGCGGAGCAGGTCGACGACCCGCAGGAGTTCGACGGCACGGGCCGAGCCCAGACTCACCAGGTAGCACCCGGTCAACCGCCCGCGCTCCCAGTCGACTTCGACGGACGGAAGCGTCACTCCACCCAGGGCGAGGACGGTGGTCAGGTCGTCGAGGACGTCGGCCGCCTGGCGCCGCTGGTCGGCGGTCACCCGGGAGAGCATCGAGGACATGCTCACTCCCCCGGCCGTTTGTGGACCTCGAAGACGCGCCAGGCACTCCAGGCCTCGGAGAAGGAGCCGAACCCGCCGAGCTCACCGTCCGGTTGGCGCAGCCACTCCCGGGTGACCTCGTTGCGGACGCGGTAGAGGCGGGCCCCGGTGTCCCAGCGCACGCCGTAGCCGTGGAGGCGGGGAACCTGGTCATAGGCCATGAGGAAACCCTCCGCGATCAATGTTTCACGTTCTGTGCACATGGTGGCCCCGCGTCACCTAGCATCGGAAGCGAAGATGGACTTGTCTTCCCGGGCATCCACGTTGGAGCACCCATGGTGAACATCAGGGAAATCGATCCAGAGTCAAGCCGCTGGGCCCCCTTCGGAGTGCTGCTCCGCAGGTCACGAGTGGCGGCCGGCCTCACCCAGGGCCAGCTTGCGAGGCGCATCGGGTGCCACCCGTCCACGATCTCGGTCGCTGAAACTGCCACGAAGCAGGTGTCGAGACGATTCGCCGAGAAGGCGGACGAAGTCCTCGGGACCCACGGCTCCCTGACGCTGATGTGGCTCCAGGCCTCCAACAGTGCCGGTCTCGCCGAGGGATTCGCCGAGTTCACCAAGCACGAGACGCAGGCCACGGAGATAAGACTGTTCGAAATCGGCGCCATTCCTGGGTTGCTCCAGACCCGGGCCTACGCCGAGGCCGAGTTGGCCGGTGCCGTGGATCTGGGCGAGGTCACCGCCGAACAGGCCGAGGAACGTCTCAACTTCCGGATGGCCCGGCAGAAGTTCCTGGAGCGCACGCCCCCGCCCCTGGTCTTCGTCGCCCTCGACGAGAGTGCTCTTCGATGGCGGCTCGGTGGTCCCGCCGTCATGGCGGAACAGCTCCAGCGGCTCGAAGACCTGGCGGAAGGACTGCCGAACGTCCTGGTGCAGGTCGTCCCCTTCACCATGGGGGTCCACCGGTCGTTCCGCTCAGCCGTCACCCTGCTGACCGTCGGGGACAACACCCAGTTCGGGTACACCGAGACACTGCACCGGGGTTTCCTCGAACGCGATCGGGCCACTGTCGTGACGTGGCGCAGGAGATACGATCGCCTTCAGGTAGACGCGCCGCCCAGGGCCGAGTCCCTGGCCATGATCAGAAGCATCCGGAAGGAACTGGCACCATGAGCTCCCGCCCCGATCTGTCCTCTGCCCACTGGGTCAAGTCCTCCCACAGCACCGACGGGGGTCAGTGCGTCGAGGTCGCGCCCGGCTTCCCGAGCGTCATGCCCGTCCGTGACTCGAAGGACCCTCACGGCCCGGCCCTCGTCTTCCCCGCCGCCGCCTGGCAGTCCTTCGTCACCGCCATCCGCACCGGCGAATTCGGCACCAGCTGATACCGCTCGATGGCGCCGCCACCCCGGCCCGGGGCGGCGGCGCCTGGGGGTGTCACTCTGGATCCGGCAGCCCTTCACCTGCATGGTGGGCCAATGTGCGCACTGACCCCGAGCCGGCCACCTGGTTTCCGGCGGTGCCGATCAGGTCGCGCGCTGTCCGCGAAAGAGGACGGACGGCGTCGGCCCGCCAACGCCTCGGTGGCGCGGGCGGCTTGGGAAGGGACCATGACGTCGGGGAGTCGGCGGACCGGGACGAAGCGGGCGCCGAACAGGCCGCTCCGGCGCTGCGGTGGGACGGTGAGGCGGGTGTCGTCGCGCACGGTGCCGCCGTCGAAGACGACGGCGAGATCGAGCAGCGAGGCTACATCGATCGAGATACTGAGCCGATTGCTGCGCTGGCCGACGACTACGATCGGCTCGTAGTCGAAGCCATGAGCCAGGCCGACTCGGTGGCCATGATCCGCGCGGTACGGAGGGACTTTGAATGGATGCCGACCTGACTGACACCGGCTGGAGGAAGAGCTCATACAGCGGTAGCGGCGGCACGTGCGTGGAGGTCGCCAACGGCTTCACCGATGTGCAGCCCGTCCGCGACTCCAAGGACCCCCACGGCCCGGTCCTCCTCTTCCCCTCCGCCGCCTGGCAGGCCTTCGTCACCGCCGTCCGCACAGGCGAATTCGGTACCAACTGATGCCGCTCGATGGCGCCGCCGACCCGGCCCGGGGCGGCGGCACCTGACAGTGTCACTCTGGATCCGGCAGCCCTTCGCTTGCATGGGAAGAAGGAGCACGGAGCGGTGAACTCATCGAGGATGCAGCGGGTGTTGCCGCTCGCCGCAGGTCATACGATCTCCTCAGGGCCATGGCCCTGTCGCCCCGGGGCTCCAGGGCGATGATCAGGCGCATCTCACAGGAGTTCGGTCGTGCCAGCAGGGAACCAGGAGAGATGGCGGAAGAGTAGCCATAGCAACAACGACGGCGGCATGTGCATTGAGGTGGACGATGCCCAGCCAGGTCGCGTGCGGGACAGCAAGGACCCCGACGGCCCCCGCCTCAACTTCCCACCAGCCGCTTGGCAGACATTCATCACCGCCATCCGAGCCGGGGAGTTCAGCACCAACTGATCCACCTGCGCGGCGCAGCCATCGCGGATGACTGCGCCGCACAACCCAGGACCCCAAGCATCCGGAAGGAACTGGCACCATGAGCTCCCGCCCCGACCTGTCCTCTGCCCACTGGGTCAAGTCCTCCCACAGCAGCGACGGGGGTCAGTGCGTCGAGGTCGCGCCCGGCTTCCCGAGCGTCATGCCCGTCCGTGACTCAAAGGACCCTCGCGGCCCTGCCCTCGTCTTCCCCGCCGCCGCCTGGCAGTCCTTCGTCACCGCCGTCCGCACCGGCGAATTCGACACCAACTGACGCTGCTTGTGCGCCGCCGCCCCGGCCCGGGGCGGCGGCGCCTGACGGTGTCGCTCTGGATGACGAGCCGACGCTGAGCCACCTCTGCCCAAACGGTGGGCGAGCCTGGCGGGGCACGGTCTGCCGTGGCTCGACGCCCCCCGCCGGCCCCGAGTTCGGCGGCGGGAACGGGGGCCGGGTCAGTCCCACCAGAACGACCACTGGTTGGAGGCGACGAGGCGTTCGGCGTAGGCGGCCAGGGTGCCGGTGCCCTGGAAGACGAGGTCGGGGCAGAAGGCGGTGTGCTCGGCGGCCAGCGGAAGGGCCTCGGCGAGCGTGGCGGGCGGGACGGCGACGCTCAACTCCAGGGTGTCGAAGCCGACTTGGAGGACCTGGGCGCCGAAGCGGCGCTCCCAGTCGGCGAGTACGGCGGCGATCTTGGCGGTGTCGTCCTCGTGGTTGAGCGGGCCGCTCCAGCCGCAGGCGGCCAGCGCCTCGGCGCCGCTGCCCGCCCGGACCAGGCCGAGGCGCGCGTCCCGTACGGACAGCAGCACGTCGGCCAGGCCGCGGGCCTCGATGCCCGGGGCTCCGCCGGGGACGGCCGCGGCGGGGGCGGAGCCGGGCCAGGCGGGGCCGAAGGGGGCCAGGGCGGCGCGGAGTTCGGCGGCGTCCTCGGCGTCGAGCGGGCCCTCGGGCGCGTCCTCGTCGGTGCCGCCGAGCTGCTGCCACCAGCGGCGCAGCAGGGCGTCGGGGTCGTAGAGGGTGGGGTCGGAGGCGTAGGCCGGGAAGAGTTCGCCGGACAGCCAGGGGCGGCAGTCGGCGCCGTCGCCGAGGGGGACGAGCAGCAGCGGCCACAGGCCGGACTGCGGGTGGGCGTGGTGGAGTTGCTGCCACAGGCCGGCGGGGGCGGGGGCGTCGCTGATCCACAGCAGCGGCTCCGGCCCGTCCTCGCCGCCGACCAGGCGGCCGGGCGGGAGGGTGGCGGGCAGGAGACGCGACAGGTCCGAGGTCATGCGGCCACCGTAGGGGCGGTCACTGACAAGGGAGTTCGGGCGGCGGGGTTCGGGCCCGCAGTGCGGCGGGGTTCGGGCCCGCGGTGCGGCGGGGGCGGTTCAGGCCCAGGGCAGGGCGGCGCGGGTGCGCCAGTACTCCGGGGCGGGTTCGGCCAGGGTGGCGAGGGCGGCCAGGTCGTCGGGGGTGGGGTGCAGGGTGGCGGCGGTGAGGTTGGAGGCGAGTTGGTCGACGGTGGCCGCGCCGGACAGGACGAGGTCGGCCCAGGGCTGGGCGGCGGCCGCGGCCAGGGCGAGGGCGTCGAGGGGCGCGCCGGTGCGGGCGGCGAGGGCGCGCAGTGCGGCGGTGTCGTCGCCGGTGGCGTTGCGCCCGGCGAGGCGGCCGTTGGCCATGCCTTCCTTGATGACGACCAGCCAGCCGGCGGCGTGGGCTTCGGCCAGGGCGGGGGCGGCGGAGGGTTCGAGGAGGTTCCAGGTGGCCTGGACGGCGGTGAACAGCGGGCGGCCGTCCACGGTGACGGCCAGGGCGGCGCGGATGGTGTCCGCCTGGGCCGGGCCGCTGGTGGACAGGCCGACCCGCACGCCCTGCCCGGCCAGGTCGGCCAGGCGGGCGTGCAGGGCGGTGTCGGTCAGGGCGGGGCTGTCGGGGGTGACGGAGTGGACCAGGTAGACGTCCAGGTGCGGGCCCAGCAGGGAGCGGGTCTCGTGGAGCTGGCGGTCGAACACCGCCGTGGAGTGCTCCTTGACCTCGTGCACGGCCACGCCGGTGGTCTGCCAGTCGGCCGTGTAGGTGTAGCCCCACTTGCTGCCGACCGTCACCTCGGCGGCGGCCGTGGGGTGTTCGGCGAGCCACTGGGCGACGAACTCCTCGGCGCGGCCGTAGGAGCGGGCGGTGTCGAGGTAGCGCACGCCGGCGGCGTAGGCGGCGTCGAGCAGGGCGTGGGTGCGCTCGCACAGCGCCTCGACGGTGCGTTCGGCGGGCAGGTCGCCGTCACGCCCGAGGGTGATGTAGCCGGGCCGGCCGACGGCCGCGGTGCCCAGGCCGTACCGCGCGATCGGCGGGCGGGCGGCGGCGGCTCCGGTGGCGGGGTCGGTCGGCATGGTGGGGTCTCCTCGGGCGCGACGGTGCTCACCTGGGACTTTACCGTCGGGTCGGCCGGATCGGCCGGTCAGTCAGGCAGTCAGTCAGTCAGTCAGTCAGGCCAAGGCAGGTCAGCCGGGTCAGCCGGCGGCGATGGTGGCCCGGATCCAGTCGGCGTAGGCGCGCACGTCGGTGTACAGGCCCGGGCCTTCGGAGCAGGGCACGCCCGGGGCGCCGGGGCCGGAGGTGGTGCCGATGAGCTCCCAGCGGCCGCCGCGGCCGCGCTGGATCTGCGGGCCGCCGGAGTCGCCGAAGCAGGCCATGGCCTTGGGGGTGGGGCTGGTCGTGCACAGGCGGGTGGGGCCGGCGTAGCCGGGGGCGCAGTCGGCCACGGCGCCGCGGCGGGTGTCGAGCTCCTGGAGGCGGTCGGGGAAGACCATCTCCTCGAACTCGGGGGTGTCGACGACGGTGCCGAAGCCGAGCAGCCGGGTCGGGGTGCCGGGCGGGCCGGGGCGCTGGGCGACGAGGATGGGCCGCTGGGCGACGGCGCGGTCCAGGCGCACCAGGGCGAGGTCGTCGTAGTTGGGGCGGGTCTGGCCGTCGCCGAAGCTGAAGCCGGGGTGGACCACGGTGCGGGTGATGGCCCGGACGGTGCCGCCGCTCTTGCGGTGCGCGCTGCCGATGCGCACGGTGCCGTCGAGCGTCAGCTCGCTGCCCGGGTAGCCCTGGACGCAGTGGGCGGCGGTGAGGACCCACTGGGGGTCGATCAGGGTGGCGCCGCAGGTGCCGTCGGCTATCTGCTTGGCGCTCATCGGGATCGTGGCCATGAACGGGTAGCGCTCGGTGGAGTCGTGGCCGTTGACGATCGCCTGGGCGCTGCCGGTCATGGCGGTGGTGCCCAGGGCGGCGGCGAGGGCGGCGACGGCGGTGGCGCGGGCGGCGCGGCGGCGGACGGTCTTGCGCAGGAGCACGGGTGACGGCCTTTCGGATCGGGTGGTTCGGATGCGTCCAGCCAACCCTGCGGTGCCCGGCCGGGCCATCCGGGCAGTAGGCCGCCGGGCCCGGGGGTTGTCCCCCGGGCCCGGCGGCGGGCTACCAGGGGGTCGCGGTGGGCCGGGCGTTGGTGCCCGGGGCCTGCGCCGGCCTGGGCGCGGGGGCGGCTGCGGGCCGGGAGGCGGGCGCGGGGGCGGGCGCGCCGAAGTCGCCGACGTCGCCGGAGGAGGAGGTGCGGATGGCCCGGGGCGCGGAGGGCTGCGGGGAGTCGGCGGGGCGCACGGCCCGGACGGGGGCGAGGACGGGGGCCGGGGCGAGGCTCTGGTCGAGGCGGACGACGAAGTTGACGTAGTCCAGGGGCTTGTCGGGCCAGTGGCAGTCGTTGCTGGTCAGCAGGCGGCTGCGGACGCCGTCGCGTTCGGTGACGGGCCCGGGGGTGACGCGCAGGTTCGGCTGCCAGCTGCGGCCCCACAGGTGGTGTTCCAGGGTCAGCGTCCAGCTGTCCTCGTCGACCTCCAGGGTGGCGCCGACCCGGCCGGGCAGCATCCGGGCGCCGTAGGGGCCGCGCACCACCGCGCGCTGGTCGAAGCCGGCGTTCTTGCCGACCACGGTGATCCGCCACGCGCCGTGGAACCTGAGCATCGCCGCACTCCTGACGTCCTGGCGCGCCGTCCGGGCGGGCGCGCTTCCGTCGGGGTCAACGGCTGCGGGGCGGTGGGCGGCTCAGCGGTGGGCGGCGCAAGGGGCCGGGCCGGCCGGGCGGGCTGCGCGGACCCCGCCCGGTCCCGGTTCAGGCGGCGTCGGGGCGGGCGGCGGGCCGAGCGGAGGGGGACGCGCCGGGGGCGGTGTGGGCGAGCGCCGGGTAGCCGTGCGCGGTGAGGACGAGGTCGGCGTAGCGGCGGTCGTCGAGGGGGACGCCGTGGCGCCGGAGCAGGTCGAACAGTTCGGCGAGGCGGCGGGGTTCGGTGCCGCGTGGCAGCCCGTCGCGGGTGGTGCCCAGGATGCCGAGGACCGGCCCGTTCAGATGTGCGTCGCGGGCCCCGCGGGCGGTCCGGCGGGGTGCCGGGGTCAGGCGCAGCAGCAGGACGAGCCGGTGGGCGCCGGAGTCGGCGTCCTGCCCGGCGTCCATCGTGAGCCCCTGGATGTCCCGCCATCGGTAGCGGCGCGGGACGAACGCCCGTACCAGGGTGAGGCCGTGGTCGTCGGCGCGCAGCCAGAAGCCGTACGGGACGGGCAGGGCCACGCCCAGGACGGCCGCGCTCGACAGCAGCAGTGCGGGGACGGCGCCCATCCGGCCGGCGTCCCCGCTGTCGGCGAGCACGACGCCCATCGCCAGGGCGAGCACGCAGCCGATGGGGGCGCCGGCGGCTCGCCACAGGAAGCCCAGCCGCACCGTCTGGTGTCGCGGCGCCGTGTTCACGGGCGCCCCCTTCCCACGTCGTGCCGTCGGTGGGGCCGGCCGGTTCGGCCGGTCCCGTCTCGGGCGTCGATGCCTGGCGGTCCCAGGGGAGTCGGTCACACTACCGGCCTGCCGAGATCGTTCGGCCGATCCGGGGGAAACGTCAAATGTCGTCAACACGAACGGATTTGATGGTCAGTCAGCTCGATCGGCCCGCCCGCGGTCCAGGATGTCAGCCGCCGGTGGAGGGGTCAACTGACGTTGATTGGCGGTATCTTGTGATCCACGCCAGCTGATGCCGTTGGGTTATCGTGACCTGGCCGGCCCTGCCCGCCCGCCCGGAGGAGACGCGCGGGGCCCCGGTGAGGAGGGCGGGCCATGGCGGAATCGAACCGGGAGGACGGACCGGTGGAGCTGTCCGGACTCGCGGCCAGGATCGAGGCGCTGTTCCACACCGTCCGCAGACCCGACCGCGAGCAGTACACCAACGAAGAGGTGGCCCGGGCCTGCCGCGAGGCGACCGGGGAGTCGTTCTCCACCACCTACCTGTGGCAGCTGCGCACCGGGCGCCGGGACAACCCGACCAAGCGTCACCTGGAGGCGCTCGCCCAGTTCTTCCAGGTCCCGCCCGCGTACTTCTTCGACGAGCGGCAGGGCGCGGAGATCGCCAAGGAGCTCGCGCTGCTCGGGGCGCTGCGCGACGCGGGCGTGCGCAGCCTGGCGCTGCGCGCGGTCGGCCTCTCCTCCGAGGGCCTGGACACGGTCAGCGAGCTGATCGACGTCATCGCCCGCCGGGACGCGGCCCGCCGGCACCCGGCGCCCTGACGCCGTCGGCGGGGGCGCGGGCCGCGGGCGGGGCGGACGGGGTCCGGGGCTGACGGGCGCGGGGCCGACGGGACGCGGGGGCTACGAAGACGGGGGCCAGGCACGGAGGCGGAGCCACGGCGGTCGGGAGATCGGGGGGAACGGGGCCGCTGATCGAGAAGGAGAACACAGCGTGCGGGACGACAGGTGCTACCGATCGGCGCTGCGCCGCTGCCGGCGGATGGCCGAACAGCTGGAACTGCCGAGCCCGTTCGACACCACCGTGCTACTGGAGCAGATCGCCCGTCGGCGGGGGCGGCCGATCGACCTGCTGCCGGTGGCCGCCCGGCCCAACGCGCCCTGCGGGCTGCTGGTGTCCACCCGGGAGGCGGACTACATCCTGTACACCGCCGACACCAGCGCGCTGCACCGCCGGCACATCCTGGTCCACGAGATCGCCCACCTGCTCCTGGACCACGCCGGCTCCGCGCCGCTCGGCCCGGCCGCGGACCTCCTGCCGCACCTGTCCCCCGACCTGGTCCGGCGGGTGCTCGGGCGCACCGGCTACGACGAGCCCCAGGAGCGCGAGGCCGAGCTGCTGGCCTCGCTCGTCCTCAGCCGGGCCGCCAAGGCCGACGCGGCGCACCTGCCCGGCCCGGCCCCGCACCCGGACTCGCTGGACGTCCTGGACGCCCTGCTCGCCGGCGAGCCGGGGCCCGCCGGCGGTCGGACGGCGGGGCGTCCGTGAGCGGCCTCGTCCTCTACGGCGTCGCGTTGTTCTTCGCCCTGAGCGCCTGCCACTTCGCCCGCGGCCGCCGGACCAACCCGCGCGCCATCGCCCGCTACAGCTGCTACGCCACGGCGCTGCTCGCCGCCGCGCTGCTGCTGCTCGCCCCGCCCACCGTCCAGGCCGCCGACCGGCTGCACCTGCTCGGGATCGCGCCCGCCGTGCCCGTCCTGCTCGGCGACGTGCTGCGCATCGGCGCGGCCTGCGCGATCCGGCTGCTGGCTCTCGCCCTGCGCGATCCCGAGCCGGCCCGCCGTGCGGTGCGGCGCCAGTTGGCCCTGTTGGCCGGTGTCCTGGGGGTGCGGGCGGTCCTGTTCGTCGCCGCCGCGCCTGGCCTGGACGCCTCCGACCTCACCGCCGCGCCCTCCACCGGCGCCCGGCTGGCGCTGGCCGGGTACACCGCCGCGGGCGTGCTCTACCTCGCCTACTGCCTCACCGCCCTGCTGCGCCGGCTCGCCCGGCTCGCCCGCGCCGCCGCGCCCGGGCGGCAGCGCAGCGGGCTGCGGCTGCTCACCCTGAGCCTGGTCGCGGGCCTGCTGTGGAACGCCTGGGGCGTCGACGACGTCGTCCAGGCGGCGGTCACCGGCACCCAGGCCGGCGCCGAGGACGCCCTGTGCGGCGTCCTGGGCCTGCTGTGCGTGGCGCTGCTCGCGGCGGGCCTGGGCAGCACGGTGTGGCCGGCCGCGCACGCCGCCGTCCGCCGCTGGCTGCGCGCCCACCGCCGTTACCGGGCGCTGGCCCCGCTCTGGCGGGATCTGCACACCGTGCTGCCGGAGATCGCGCTCGCCCCGGCCAGCCGCCTGCCGCTGCTGCCGCCGCGCGACCCGCAGTTCGCCCTGTACCGGCGGATCATCGAGATCCACGACGCCCGGCTGATCCTGCGCCAGCACCTCGACCCGCGGACCCCGCGGTGGCTCGCCGCCGCCGCCGCCGCGCGCTTCCCCCCGTCCGCCGCCCGGGTCGGCGCCACCGCCGGCGCCACCGCCGAGGCCGCCGCGCTGGCCGCCGCGCTGGAACGCGCGGCCGCCGGGGCCCGGCCCAACCCCGACACCCCGCGCGCCGCCCCGGCGGCCGAACCGCCGCGCGCCCTGGGGCAGGATCTGGAGTCCGAGGCCGACCAGCTGGCCCACCTCACCCGCGTCTACGCCACCTGCCCGGCCGTCGCCGAGGTCCGCGCCCGTGCCCGCGCCGCCGCCTCCTCCACCGCTGCCGACCCCGGCCCGGTCGCGAGCCCGGTGCGATGAGCCGCCGGACCAGCCGGGGGGCAGCCCGGCCGGGGCGGCGGCCGCTACCGGCGGACGGCCGCCAGCGAGCGCAGCTGCACGTGGACGGCGCCCGGTTCGGTGCCGGTCAGGGCGGCGACCTCGGCGGCGGGCAGGGCGAGGACCAGGTGCAGCAGCAGGACGTCCTGCTGGGGGGCGGTGAGGTGGGCGACCGGGCCGAGCGGGTGCGGGCCGGCCAGGGCGCAGACGTGTCGGCGGACCGCCTGCCAGGCGCAGGCGGCCGGGCTGGCGGTGGCCAGGGCGTCGAGCCAGTGGCCGCTGAGGTCGTCGAAGGCGCCCTGGACGGCCAGCGGGGCGTCGGCTGCGGGGAGCAGCAGGGCGGCGTAGTCGAGGTAGTGGCGCAGGTGGAGGTCGTACAGCGCCCACAGGCCCAGCGCCGGTCCGGTGGCGGCGGTCGTGGTCGTGGTCGTGGTGGTAGCGGTGGTCGGCTGTCGTGGTGGTGTCGGCATGGTTGATTCCCGAGGTGGCGCGGGTGGGTGCTGGTCCGCGGACGGGGCGCTGGTGGCGCGTTCCCGTCCGCGGACCGGGTCACACGAGTACCGGCGGGCCGCCGGCGCCGTCGCGGCCCGTCCCGGCGGAGTGGCCGGGGTGGCCGGCGTCCTCGGCGCGGTCGGCGGCCAGGCTGTTGCGCAGGGTCACCCACAGTTTGAACAGGATGTCCGTCGAGGTGCCGCTGCTGGAGGACTGCATGGCCCGGGTGAACTCCCGTTGGTACGTGCGGGAGTTGACCGGTGCCGGGGTGCGGGCGTTGTTCGTCCGCTCCCAGGCCGCCGCCCACAGTGCGCGGCGGGCCTCCTTGACCCCGCAGACCTCCATGTAGGTGAGGAACACCGCCTTGCGCAGCGGGGCCTCACCCCTGAGGACCAGCGCCAGGGTGCTGGAGGGCAGGCGCCCTCCCCCGGCCCGGGCCCGGCGGTCCAGCTCCTCCAGGGAGGGCCAGTCGGCCTTGCGCCGCATCTCGTGCATCGCCCGTCGCAGGTCGGCGAGGGAGTCGACCTGCTCGGGGTTGAGCCGTCGGGGCGCCCGGCGCTGGGTCCCGGAGGGGCGCGGGACGTGGGCCCAGTAGTTGGCCAGGGTCCACTTGCGGCGGGCCGCCTTGAGGTCGCCGTCGCAGGCCCGGGTGAGGGCCTCGACGACCTCCCAGTTCGGCATGGTCCGGCCGCTGGTGGCCCGTTGCAGGGTGGTCGGGTGGTAGTTGGTCCGGTCGGCGAGCTGACGGTAGGTCAACCCCGCCTCTTCACGCTGCTCGCGCAGCAACGCGGCGAGTCGGCCCAGGGCCGGCTCGGTCGCCGCGATCGGTTTCTCCTGGCGTCCCATCGCGGTCCGGCGTTCCTTCTAGGCCCGCCCCTGCTGGAGCCTGGCATTCAGCAGCAGCCCGCCGGTGGCCAGTTCGAGCGCCGCTGCCGCCGACATGCCCGTCCTCACCAGGGCGGCGGCCACGACGACCACGACGACGACCACGGCCGTCCGCACGGGGCCGGACGACCAGGGCAGGCCCGGTCGCGGCGGCGCCGGGTGGCCGGCGGTGCAGTGGGCGGGGGCGCGCTTCTTCTTCCGCTTCCTCGTCATCGAGGACCTCCTATATCACCGTCTACTCCAATGGACGGGAACTTCGGTGGTTGGCGTCACGCGAGGAACCCGTTTCGCGCAACACTCTGTCAGGCGTACGGGTGATTCCCAATCGGTTCGGTGAACATCGCGAAGATTGATGCGCCAGAATCCCGGGTCCGGCCCGCAATCTCGTCACAACCCTCTGGCATCAGTGCAGTTCAGGAACTCGAAACCGGAATTTGATGCATTTTTGTGCAACTCGCCCTTGTAGCCGTCCTGGCTGAATGTGACGATGTGCAGCAGCGTCATCCAGACCTGCGGGTCAGGAGCCCGGGGGCGCTGTCTACTCCAAATTTTCGGGAACACCGGCAGCGGGCCGTGTTGGCGCATGGGCCCGTCCGAACAGCAGAGACCGCCCGGCCCCAGCGGCCCGAGCGGTCTCTCTGCATTTCCCCGGCCCGAGAGGACCCCGCCCGGTGAACGGCTTCGAGTACCTGCTCGGCATGCTGCTGGCCCAGCCCGTACGGGCCCGGGACGCGCTGCGCGCCCGCCTGCCCACCACCCGCCGGCTGCGCGCCCTGGCCTCCTCGCCGCGGGTCGAGGCGCTGCGGGCCGCCGAGCGCGAGCGGATCCGCCGGCTGGTCGAGGGCCTGGCCGCGGTGGAGGGCGTGACGCACCTGCTGACCCGCGTCGCCGACCACTGCGACCGCCCCTCCTCGCTCGGCCTGCTCACCACCACCGCCGAGGGCCGCGGCGTGCTGGTCTGCCGGATGAGCGCCGCCGCCTACTTCGCCACCGGCGAGGACATCACCACCGTCCTGCCCAGGATCGAGGCGGCGGGCCTGGCCGACTGGGGCTTCCCGAACACCTGGGGCGACGAACCGCCGTACTCACCGGGCACGGTCGCCTACGCGCTGCGCTACCACCGCGACCGCGGCCGCTACCCCGACGGCCGGCGGATGCCCGGCCCGAGCCTGTCCACCGCCGACGCCGCCCTGGTCTGGGACCTGCCCGGCGTCCCCCGTCCGGACCCGTACTGGCCGCGCACGGGCAGCGACGTGTGCTTCCGGCACGAGCAGATCCCGGCGGACGGCGACCCGGGCGCGCTGCTGCGGGCCGCCCGCGGCGAGGGGCGGGGCCCGGTGCTGGTGCTCACCTTCGGCCGCGACTGGACGGACACCTGCACGTACCACGCCGTGCCGCGCGGGCGCGAACCGGCCTGAGTGACTCGCCGGTGCGGCCGGGGGCGGTGCCCCGGCCGCACGCACGGTTCAGGTGCTCAGCACTGGGGCCGGCGGCCGTGGTTGGCCCCGCGCCGGGCCCGGGCCTTCTTCTTGCGGCGACGCTTCGACGACATGGCCACTCCTCTCGCAACCAGGACACCCCCGGCTTCCACCGTTCCACACCCGGCCCGCACCGGCCCGCCGGGAGCGGCCGTCACGGGCCCCGGGCGGGCGGGGGCGGGGCCTCATGCGCGGGCGGCGCTCCGGTCGAGGGCGGCGCGCCAGGCGGGGCTGTCGACGTAGTGGTTGTCGAAGCGCCCGGCGGAGGCGGCGATCGCGCCCGGGTCGGCCTCGCCGCGCATGACGCGGCCCAGCAGGCGCAGGTAGTCGAAGCGGTCCATGCCCGGGGTGAACACGAACAGGACGTCGGCCTCGGCGCCCGGGGCGGCGGCGAAGGCGTGCGGGGTGTGCGGCGGCACGGCGAGGAAGTCGCCCTCGCCCAGGATCGTGACCTCCTCGCCGACCAGCACCTGCAGCGAGCCGCCGATCACGAAGAACAGCTCCCACGCCCGGGTGTGGAAGTGCGCGGGGGCGCCGGCGGCGCCCTTGGCGAAGGTGGAGCGGTAGCTGGTGAACCCGCCCTCGGTGTGCGCCGATTCGGCGAGCAGGGTCATGGTGCTGCTCGGGTCGGCGCAGGTCTCGGCCCCGGCGTGGCGGGTCAGCACGGGGGCGGTGGTGGCGGCGGTGCTCGTCGTCGTCATGGGACCAGGCTAGAACCGGAAAGACCGGCCATCAGGTGGCAATCCCATGCCGCTTTCATGGGTCAATTCCCGGGGGCGGCGGCCGCCGGCAGACCGGCCCGATGACGACGGACGATCTCCTGCGGCACCAGGACGAACGGCAGGCCGGGTCCGGGCCCGCCTGACCCGTCCGCCCGCGCCACTTCCCCGGGCCCGCCTCCCGTCAACGCGGACGGCGCGGGGGCACCCGTTCGGGGGGCGGATGTGCGGCGCGGGCCGCCGTGCCCGTAGCGTCGTCGCTGCACACGGCGTAGGGCGCGGGGAGGGTGTCGGCGATGGCGGGAGTGCCGGTCATGAGGGGTGGGCGACGGCCCGGGCGGGCGGCTGCGGCCCTGGCGGTGGCGGCGGCACTGCTGACGGCGTCCGCCTGCGGCGCCTCCCCCGTGCCGGACGGCGCGGGGGACGACGCGGTCGCCGCCGCCGACGGGCGGCCGCTCGCGCTGGTCTACCGGGGCCCGGCGGCCTGTGAGGGCTGCCCGGAGGCGGCGCGGGAGCTGCTGGAGCGCGACGGCTTCGCGGTGCGCTACGTCGGCCCCGGGGAGCGGCTGCGTTTCGGCGCGGGCGTGCTGGCCGGCGCCGCGCTGTACGTGCAGCCGGGCGGCACCAACGGGCAGGAGGTGAGCACCGCGTGGGGCCTGCTGCAGCGCGACCCCGGCTTCTCGCCGGAGCTGGTGCGCGACTACGTCCGGGGCGGCGGGCACTACCTGGGCCTGTGCATGGGCGGCTACCTGGCCGGCGACCCGGGCTACGACCTCCTGCCGGGCGACTCCGGGCAGTACATCCGCTCCCGGGGGGCGACCGTCACCGACGAGCAGGACCGCCTCGTCGACGTCTCCTGGCGCGGCCGCCCGCAGCGGATGTACTTCCAGGACGGCCCGTACTTCGACGTCGACGGCCCGGGCGTGGACGTCCTGGCCCGCTACTCCAACGACCGCGCCGCCGCCGTCACCGCCCCCTACGGCGCCGGCCGGGTGGCGGTCAGCGGCCCGCACCCGGAGGCCCCCGCGGACTGGTACCGCGACTACCACCTGCCCGACGAGTCGAAGACCGGCCTGGGCCTGGGCGGCGACCTGCTGCACGACCTGATGGCTCCCCCCGTTTCCTGACGTTCCGTCACGTCCCGTGCGGGCGGGATTCGGTGGTGCGCCTGCGCGGCGGGTCCTGCGGGGAACCCGGTGCGCAGCCGGGTGCGGGCGCGGGCGCGCGGTGGGAGCCCCCGGGCCCGGCCGGTGGCGCTACCGCCCGGCGGGGTCGAGGACGCGGTCGGCCACCAGGTCCGGCCGGTCGGTCGGCAGGGCGTGGCCGGCGCCGGGCACGATCTCCGTCCGGGCCGAGGGCACGAGGCGGCCGAGGCGCTCGGCGACCGCGTGCGCGTCGTGCATGGCGCTGCGTTCCCCGAGCAGGAACAGTGCGGGGACGTCCAGGCGGCGCAGTTCCTCGTCGGACAGGACCGGGGGCACCGGGAGCGCGCGGCGGAACCCCGTCGACGCGCGCATCAGGGCCATCAGTTCGGTCTCCAGGATGGCGCTGTTGCCGACCAGGCGGGCCAGCCGGGGGCGCAGCGCTCGCGGCGCGGTGGCGGCGAGGCCGCCGGCGATCACCCAGGCGTAGAAGCGGGCGCCCATGTCGGCGAAGCCCGCCGGGTCCACCAGGGCGAGGGAGGCGACCCGCCCGGGGTGGTGGATCTGGTGCTGGAGCGCCAGCCAGCCGCCGTAGGAGCAGCCGACGACCTGGGCGTCCGTCACCTCCAGCGCGGCCAGGAGTTCGTCCAGCCAGGCGGCCGCATCCCGGCCGTCGGCGATCGGGGCGCTCTGCACGCTCGCGCCCGGTTCGCCGACCGTGTCGACGGCGATGACCGGGCGGTGGCGGGCCAGCGTGTCGATGTAGCGGTGCCACATCAGTGCGTTTCCGCCCGAGCCGGGCAGCAGCACGATCGGCTCGCCGTGCTGCGGGCCGGTGCGGTAGACGCGGGTGGTCCCGAACGCGGTCGGGAGGTCCAGCGCCGTCCGCGGTCCGGGCCACAGTTCCGTCAGGGCCCGCTCGTAGGCGGCGCGAAACCGGTCCCCGGCCTGGTCGTTCTTGAACTGGCTGATTCGCATGATACATGTGTATCACGGCATGATACGGGTGTACCAGGGAGGTCGTTCATGAACGCGCGGGTCGATCACGAGGAACGCCGGCGGCAGATCGCCGAAGCGCTGCTGCGCATCGCCGACACCCAGGGGCTGCAGGCGGCCAGCATGCGGGCGGTCGCCACCGAGGCGGGCGTCTCCCTGCGGCTGGTGCAGTACTACTTCACGACCAAGGAGGGGCTGCTGCTGGACGCGCTGGAGCGGCTCGGCGCCCAGCTCCAGGCCCGCATGGCGGCGTGGATCACCGCGGCCGCCACCCCGCCCACGCCGCGCGGCCTGGTGACCGCGGTCCTGTCCAGCGTCCTGCCCACCGACCCGGAGAGCCGCCGGATCACCCGCACCTACGCCGCGTACTACACGCTGGTGCTCAGCGATCCCGCGCTGGTGGAGAAGCACGGCACGCCCCAGCCCGACCTGCTGGAGGGCTTCCTCGCCAAGCAGGTCCGCGCGGCCCAGCAGGACGGCGAGATCGACCCCGCCAGGGACCCGGAGATGACCGCCGCCGGGCTGCTGGCCATGGTCAACGGCCTCGGCTCCAGCGTGCTCGGCGGCCAGCGCACCGGCGACGCCGCGCTGGCGATCCTCACCCACCACCTGGACGAGCTGTTCCGCGGCCGTCCCCGCGGTGACGCCCCGGCCCCGCCGACCCCCTGACCTGCCGTCCCTGCCCTGACCTGCCGTCCCCGACCTGCCGACCTCCCGACCTCCCGACCTCCCGACCTGGTGGCCTCCTGGCGTGGCGGGCCCTCCCGCCGCCGCCGGGGCGGGCCGCCGTTCGGCCGGATCCCGTCCGGCCGCCCCACAGGCGCCCTGTCCGCCCCGGCGCCGGTGCACGAGAATGTGCCGGTCCCGCGCGAGGGGCTGGCGAAGCGTCCAACTCCCCTGCCGGGCAATCCTTTTCCGTTACCGAATGGGGAGGTTCACCGACCGTGTACAGGAGACTTCCGCAAGCCGTGCTGTCGGGTGTGCTGGTCGTGGCCTTCGCGGGAACGACCGCGTGGGCCACGACGACCACGGCGGGCACGGCCCCCGCGCCGGGCATCGCCACCGGGTGCGGAGCCGACGCGACCGCCCAGGGCCTGGCCACCACCGCGCTCCCGAACACCCTGCTGGAGACGCCGCGCTCCGACGGGCGGACCGAACAGTTCCAGCAGTTCTACGACAGTTCGGCGGCCTCCCTCCTGCCCTTCGTCTGGCACCGCTCCCAGGACGCGCCCGGGGGCGCCTACGGCGCCTGGGAGCGCGTCAGCGCCACCCCCGTGGGCCCGAAGCTGTACCAGGTGAGCGCCGTCGAGAACAGCGCCGGCGCCCTGGAGGTGTTCTTCGCCTCCTACGGCGGCTTCTGCCACACCGTCCTGCCCGAGCCCGGCGGCCCCTGGACCCCGACCGAGAACTTCGAGCTGTCACCGCCGCCCTACCACGGCGGGCTCACGCTCTTCAGGGAACGCGACGGCCGGCTGCACGCCTTCGCCTCCGGCGCCGACGCGGGCGCGGCCATGGAAGTGCGCAGCCAGGACGGCGACGCCCAGGACTCCTGGGGCCCGGTGCGCCGGTTGCCCCGGCTGCCGGACCCCAACGCGGGCCTGGGCGCGCCGAGCTCGATCGTCCAACTGCCGGACGGGCGGCTGCGGGTGACCGTCCGCGAGTGGAACCGCGACCGCTCGTGGCGGACCACCGAGGTGGACCGGTTCGTCTCCTGGGAGCCGTGGCAGCTCTGCGCCGACAGCACCTGCGCCTGACGCCCGGGCGGCGGGCGGCGCCCGGACCCGCCCGGGCGCTCGCCCGTCCGGGCGGGCTGCGCTGGCGGCCGGGTGGGGCCGCCGGTATGCCTGGGGGGACGGCGAGGCGGCGGAGAGGACGGCGGGGTGGGCGGCGCGGACGGGAGCGGGGAGCGGGACGGCGGGGGGACGCGGGCACCCGGCAACCGGGCGGTGGTCCTGGGGGTGCTGGCCTCCACCGCGCTGGTCCTGCTCGCGCAGGCGGCGAGCGGCACCAGCGCCCGGCTGGTGCTGCTGCTGGTGTTCCTGCCGGCCCTGCTGGCGGGGCTGGGGAGCGTCGCGCAGACGGTCGCGGCCTCGGTGTGGGTGGCCGGGGTGGTGGCGGTCAGCACGGTGCTGTTCCCGCCGTCCTCGCTGGCCGCCCGGGTGGGCACCCTGGTGGGGGTGGTCGGCGCCGAGGCGGCCGTGGTCGGGCTGTGCGCGCGGCGGGTGCGGCGCGAGCGGGAGCTGTTCCGGATGCGGCAGACCGCCGTCGCCCTGCAGCGCCAGCTGCTGCGCCCGCTGCCGGTGCTCACCCCCGACGTCCAGCTGTACGGGCTGTACCGGCCGGTGGAGGAGGACGCCCTGGTCGGCGGCGACCTGTACGACGTCGCCGACACCCCGTACGGCACCCGGGTGCTGGTGGGCGACGTGCAGGGCAAGGGCCTGCCGGCGATCGGCGCGGGCTTCGCGGTGCTGAGCGCCTTCCGGGAGGCGGCCTTCCGGGAGCCGGCGCTGACCGGCGTCGCGGACGCCCTAGAGGCGGCGGTGGAGCGGCACAACGCGTACGCGGTGCAGGGCGGCGAGAACGAGCGCTTCGTCACCGCGACCGTGCTGGGCGTGGAGCGCGGCGCGGACGTGCAGGCCGTCAACTGCGGCCACCTCGCCCCCTACCTGCTGCACGGCGGCCGGGTCGAGGCCGTGCCGCTGCCGGCCGGGGTGCCGCTCGGGCTGGCGGAGCTGACCGACGAGGTGCGCACCGTCCGCTGGTTCGCGCTGCCCGAGGACGGCGTGCTGGTGCTGCTCACCGACGGGATCACCGAGGCCCAGGACGCCACCGGCGCGTTCTACCCCGTCGAGCGGGGCCTGGCCGCCCTCGCCGCCTCCCCCGCCGCCCTGCTGCCCGAGGCCCTGGACCGCGAGGCCCGCCGCTGGAGCGGGGGCCGCAGCCGCGACGACGTCACGGCGCTGTCCCTGCGCCGCGCGCCCTGAGGCCGCCCTGGGGCGCCCTCACCGTTCGAGGAACTCCAGCAGGTCGGCGTTGAAGCGCTCCTTGTCGCCGGGGACCATCGCGATGCCGTGCGAGCCGTTCTCGTACACCTTCAGGACGGCGCCGGGGATGATCCGGGCGGCCCGGCGGGCGGTGGCCTCGACGGGGACGATCCGGTCGTCGTCGCCGTGCACGATCAGGGTGGGGATGTCGAACCCGGCCAGGTCCTCGTGGAAGTCGGTGTAGCCGAAGGCGTCCACGCAGTCGACGCCGCCCTCGATGGTCTGGTGCATCGCCATGAACCAGAAGGCGTCCCGGTTGCCCTGGGTGGCGCGGGAGCCGGGGCGGTCGGCGGAGAAGAAGTCGACGGAGGTGTCCTGCCAGAACTGGGAGCGCTCGGTGAGGATGCCGGCCTTGAGGTCGTCGAAGACGGTGCCGGGCACGCCGTGCGGGTTGTCGGGGCCCTGGAGCATGGACGGGGTGATCGCCGACAGCAGGACGGCGGAGCGGATCCGCCCGGTGCCGTGGCGGCCGATGTAGCGGGCGAGCTCTCCGCCGCCCATGGAGTGGGCCACCAGGGTGACGTCGCGCAGGTCGAGCCCGGTGAGCAGGCTGTCGAGGTCGTCGGCGAAGGTGTCGAAGTCGTAGCCGCCGTAGACCGGGGCGGAACGGCCGTGGCCGCGCCGGTCGTGGGCGATGGCCCGCAGGCCGGCGTCCGCGACGGCCTTCAGCTGGTCCTGCCAGGCGTCGCCGTTGAGCGGCCAGCCGTGGATGAACACGACGGGGCGCCCGCTGCCCCAGTCCTGGTAGAAGATCTCGACGCCGTCGCGGGTCCTGGAGATGGGCATGCTCCTGCTCCTTCGGGTGGTGCGCCGGGGGTGGGGCGGACTGCCGGCGCGACCTGCCGGGGCGGTCTGCCCGGGGCCTGCCGGGCCTCGGGTTTCATCCAACGGGAGGCGGGTGGGGCCCGCATCCCGCGGCGGCCGGGGCCCGGGCGGGAGCGGAAGCGGCGCTACGCCGTTCGGGTGAGTTCGGGCGGGGGCGGGCGAGCGCGGACGGGTTTCGGGTGAGTTCGGGCGAGAGCGGGCGGGTCTCGGGTGAGGGCTGTTCAGCCGCTCTCGCGCATGCGGGTGCCGAGGGCGTCGGGGGGCAGCAGCGGCGCCGGGTAGCCGGCCGGGGGCTCGGCGAGCTCCCAGGGGCGGTGGACGGCGCGGGCGGGCAGGTGGGCGAGCTCGGGGACCCAGCGGCGCACGTAGGCGCCGTCGGGGTCGTAGCGGTCGGCCTGGCGCAGCGGGTTGAGGACGCGGTTGGGGCGGGTGTCGGTGCCGGTGCCGGCGGCCCACTGCCAGTTGAGCTGGTTGTTGGCGAGGTCGCCGTCGACGAGCAGGGCGAGGAAGTGGGCGGCGCCGGGGCGCCAGTGGTGGCGCAGGCTCTTGGTGAGGAAGGAGGCGGTGAGCAGGCGGGCCCGGTTGTGCATCCAGCCCTCGTCGGCGAGTTGGCGCAGGCCGGCGTCGACGATCGGGTAGCCGGTGCGGCCCTCGCGCCAGGCCTGGAGCTCGCGTTCGTCGTCGTACCAGCGGACGGGGCGGGGGCGGTAGTCGGCGTGGGCGGCGTCGGGGCGGGCCGCGAGGACCTGGTGGTGGAAGTCGCGCCAGGCGAGCTGGCGCACCAGCGCGGCCGCGCCGGGGGTGTCGGACTTCCCGGCGCGGTGGGCGAGTTCGGTGGCGGACAGGCAGCCGAAGTGCAGGTACGGCGAGAGGCGGGAGGTGGCGTCGGCGGCGAGGTCGTCGTGCAACTGCTCGTAGGCGTCCGGGTTCCAGGCGCGCAGGCGGCGGCGGGCGGCGCTCTCGCCGCCGGGGGCGCGGCCCGGGGAGGTGCCGGCGGGGGCGGCGGGCAGCGGGGCGCTCGCGGGGCCGTCGGGGGTGGCGAGGGTGCGGGGGGCGGGCAGGACGGTGCGCCGGGGGGCCTGCTGCCAGGCGCGGTGGTAGGGGGTGAAGACGGCGTAGTGGTCGCGCCCGGCCGGGGTGACGAGGCCGGCGGGGACGATGGTGAGCGCGGCGTCGTGCAGGTGCAGGCGCTCGCCGAGGGCACGGCGCAGGGCGTGTTCGCGGCGGGTGGCGAAGGCGGAGACGCCGGCGTTGGTGTGGACGGTGTCGGCGCCGCACTCGGCGGCCAGGCGGGCGGCCTGTTCGGCGGGGTCGCCGTGGCGCAGGACCAGGCGGGAGCCGGCGGCGCGCAGCGCCTGGTCGAGGTCGGCGAGGCTCTCGGCGAGGAAGGCCTGCCGGTTGGGGGCGGCGAAGCCGGCCCGGGCGATGGCCGGGTCGAGGACGAACAGGGGGACGACCTCGTCGGCGCGGGTGCGGGCGGCGTGCAGGGCGGGGTTGTCGTGCAGGCGCAGGTCCTGGGTGAACAGGACGACGGCGGTGCTCATCGGGGGCCTCGTGCGGTGGGGTGCGGGTGGGGACGGGGAGGACAGGGGTGTCGGACGGCGGGCCGGGCGCGTTCGGTGATGTTGCGGGCCATGGCGCCGAACACCAGGGCGTGGAAGGGCGCCACCGACCACCAGTAGAGGTGGCCGGCCAGTCCGTGCGGGTGGAACAGCGCCCGCTGCTGGTAGAGCGCGCCGCCGTCGCCGTCGGGCGTCACGCGCAGTTCGAGCCAGGCCAGGCCCGGCAGGCGCATCTCGGCGCGCAGCCGCAGCAGGTGTCCGGGTTCGATCTCCTCGACCCGCCAGAAGTCGAGCGCGTCACCGACCCGCAGCCGGTGGCGGTCGCGGCGGCCCCGGCGCAGGCCGACGCCGCCGGCCAGGCGGTCCAGGCGGCCCCGCAGGGCCCAGGCCAGCGGCAGGGAGTACCAGCCGTTCTCGCCGCCGACGCCCTCCACCACCCGCCACAGCGCGGCCGGGTCGGCGGCCACCCGGCGCCGGCGCAGGTCCTGGTAGAGGCTGCCGCCGGCCCAGTCGGGGTCGGTGGGCAGCGGGTCGCTGGGCGCGCCGGGCAGGGAGGCGGAGGACCAGCGGGTGGAGACCTGGGCGTCGCGGATGCGCCGCAGGGCCAGTTCCACGGCCCGGTCGAAGCCGGTCAGGCCCTCGGGCGGGTCGGGGATCCAGCGGGCGATGTCGTGTTCGCGGCACACCACCTCGTGGCGCAGCGACTCCACCAGCGGTCGGGCGAGCGAGCCCGGTACGGGGGTGACCAGGCCCACCCAGTGGCTGGACAGGCGCGGGGAGAGCACGGGCACCGGCACGATCAGGCGCCGGGGCAGGTCGGCGACCTCGGCGTAGTGACGCATCATCAGCCGGTAGGTGAGCACGTCGGGCCCGCCGATGTCGAAGATGCGGTCGACCTCGGGGGGCAGGGCGGCGGCGCCGACCAGGTAGCGCAGCACGTCGCGTACGGCGATCGGCTGGATGCGGGTGTCGACCCAGCGGGGGGTGACCATCGCCGGGAGCCGTTCGGTCAGGTGGCGCAGCATCTCGAAGGAGGCCGAGCCGGAACCGATGATCACCGCGGCCCGCAGTTCGGCGGTGGGGACGCCGCCCGTGCGCAGGGCGCGGCCCACTTCGGCGCGCGAGCGCAGGTGGGCCGACAGGTGCGGTTCGGGGACTCCGGCGGGCAGCAGTCCGCCGAGATAGACGATGCGCCGGGTGCCGGCGGCGGCGGCCGCCTCGGCGAAGGTCTCGGCGGCCTGCCGGTCCCGGGTCTCGAAGCCGGGCCCGGTGCCCAGGGAGTGGACCAGGTAGTAGGCGGCGTCGATGCCGTCGAAGGCCGCGGGCAGGGTCTCGGGGCGGGTGACGTCCCCGGTGACGGCCTCCACGTCGGCCCGCCAGGGCTGGTCCCGCAGCCGGAGCGGGTCGCGGACCAGGCAGCGCACCCGGTACCCGGCGGCGAGCAGTTCGGGCACCAGGCGCCCGCCGATGTAGCCGGTGGCGCCGGTGACCAGGCAGTGCGGGCGCGTCCGGGTCGGCTCGTCCACCTGCGGCTCCTCTCGTGCGGGCGGGTGCGCCCCCCGTGCCCCGCCAGGCGCGGGGGGCGCTGCCGGGGTGTTCGGAGCGGACGCGGCCGGGGATTGGACGGGGGCGGATCGGCGGGGTCTGATCGGCCGGGGCGGCCCGTGGCTTCGAGTCTTCCAGGGGTCTCCTGCGGGCGCCCGGGCGTGCGCGCGGGGGCGGGAAAGGCGGGGTGTGCGCGGGGCCGGGCATCCGGGCGGGCGCGGGGCCGGGAATCCGGTGTCCTTGGCGGGCAATCCGCGCCGGGTGCGGCTTCGAACGCCTGACGTCGCCGTGTTCCGTCGGCCCGGCCGGGTGTCCGCCCGGCCGGGACTCCCTGGAGGTCGTGCCATGCCCACCGTCCACTGGCCGGGGCTGTCGCCCGTGTGTCGCGAGCGCGAGGCGGCCGGATGAGTACGGTCGTTCACCTGTCCGGGCCGGGGCGTCCGGGCACCGACCTCAAGGAGCTGCTGAGCAGGACCGCGCGCGGCGACCAGGAGGCGTTCGGCCGGCTGTACGACGCGGTGGCGGGCCCGGTGCTGGGGCTGGTCCGCCGGGTGCTGCGGGATCCGGCGCAGTCCGAGGAGGTCGCGCAGGAGGTGATGCTGGAGGTGTGGCGCACCTGCGCCCGCTACCGGCCCGAGCGCGGGGAGGTGCTGGCGTGGGTGCTGACCATCGCCCACCGCCGCGCCGTGGACCGGGTGCGGGCGGCGCAGGCCGCCGCCGACCGCGACCGGCGGGCCGCCGCCGCCTCGCACGCGCCGGCGTTCGACGAGGTCGCCGAGCAGGTCGAGGGGCGGCTGGAACGCGAGCAGGTACGGCGCTGCCTGAACGGGCTGACCGAGCTGCAGCGGGAGTCGATCACGCTGGCCTACTACCGCGGGTACACCTACCCGCAGGTCGCCGAACTGCTCGGCACCCCGCTGGGCACCGTCAAGACCCGGATGCGCGACGCGCTGATCCGGCTGCGCGACTGCCTGGGAGTGGGAGCATGAGCGGCGCCGACCTGCACACGCTGACCGGCGCCTACGCCGCGCACGCCCTCGACGCGGACGAGCGCGCGCAGTTCGAGCGCCACCTGGCGCAGTGCCCGGCCTGCGCCCGGGAGGTGGCCGAGTTCACGGCGACGCTGGCCAGGCTGGGCGCCGCGCAGGCCGTCGCGGTGCCCGGGGAGCTGAAGTCGCGGGTGATGGGCGCGCTGGACACCGTCCGGCAGGAGGCCCCGCGCGCCGCGGCCGGGCCCGACGGCGCCCGGCGCCCCGGGCGGCTCGCCCGCGGCTGGCCGCGGCTGGCGCTGGCGGCCTGTCTGGCGGCGGCCGCGGCCCTCGGCGGCGTGGCCGTCCAGCAGCACCGGGAGGCGGACCGGGCCAGGGCCCTCGCCGCCGCGCTGCAGCGGCACCAGGACCAGGTCACCGGGCTGCTGACGGCACCCGACGCCCGGCGGGCGAGCGGCCCGGCGGCCGGCGGCACCGGCAGCGGGGCGGTGGTCTGGTCGCACGGCCGGGGCCGGGCCGTGCTCCTGGCCTCCGGCCTGCCCGCCCCGGCGGACGGCACGGCGTACGAGCTGTGGTTCGACGACGGCGCCGCGATGCGCCCGGCGGGGCTGATGCCCCGGGGCGACGGCGCGTTCCTGCTGGACGGCCCCCTGGACGGTGCGCGCGGCATCGGCGTCACGGTGGAGCCCTCGGCCGGTTCCGCGCACCCCACGGGGGCGCCGGTCCTGCTGATCCCGTTCACCTGAGCGGCCGAACCGGGTCGGTCAGGTCGGGGTCGGGAGACGGTGAGGGTGCCCGTCGAGGGCGCCTCGGGAGTCCCGGGGCGCCCTTGAGCGGCCTCGGCCCGGGGCACCGGGGCCGAGGCCTCCCGCCCGCGGCCCGTCCGCGGCCCTCGACCGTGGCCGGGAGGTGTCACCCGGCCAGAGCAATGTCACCCAATCGGGGGATATCCGGACTCGCACCCATCCGGTGGAGCCGGACCGCCGAATGAGGACCGTGACCGATGAGACGAGCAGCCGCCCGCCTGGCGCCCTCCCCCGAGCACGCACCCGTGCCGCCGGGCCGGCCGTGGCGGCGCTGTGCGGGCTGGCGGCCGCCGCGGCGGCCGTGGGAGCCGGTGAGGCGGCGGCGGCGTTCACCCGCCCCCAGGCCTCACCGGTGGTGGCGATCGGCTCGGCGGCGATCGACCTCGCGCCCACCGCCGTCAAGGCGTGGGCGGTCCAGCGGTTCGGCACCGGCGACAAGGCGGTCCTGCTGGGCGGGATCTACACCGTCATGGGCCTCGCGGCCGCGGCCCTCGGCGTGCTGGCCGTACGCCGTCGCGGCGCGGCCGCCGCCCTGTTCGCGGCCTTCGGCGGCCTCGGCGCCTGGGCCGCGCTGGCCCGCCCGCAGGCCGTCCCCACCGACCTGCTGCCCTCCGCCGCCGCGGCGGGCGGCGCGGTCGCCGTGCTGTGGTGGCTGACCGGACGCCCTTGCCTTCTCCCGGACCCGGTCCGGCCGGGCGGGCCCGGGCGGCGGCGCGTCCTGGCGGCCGGCGCCACGATCGGCGCGGCCGCCGCCCTCGGCACGGCCGGACGCGTCCTGTCCGACCGGCGCGGCGACGTCAGCGCGGCCCGCGCCGCCGTCCGCCTGCCACCGCCGCTGCGCCCGGCGCCGCCGCTGCCGCGTGCCGTCGGCGCCACGGTCCCCGGTCTGCCCCCGTTCATCACCCCCACCGCCGACTTCTACCGCGTCGACACCGCCCTGACCCTGCCGCGCATCGACCCGCGCGCCTGGTCGCTGCGGCTGCACGGCCTGGTCGACCGCCCGCTGCTGATCGGCTTCGACGACCTGCTCGCCCTCGGGCTGGAGGAACTGGACCACACCCTGTCCTGCGTCTCCAACGAGGTCGGCGGCCCCTATGCGGGCACCACCCGCTGGCTCGGCGCCTCGCTGCCCGCCCTGCTGCGCCGCGCCGGCGTCCGCTCCGGCGCCGAGCAGCTCGTCGGCCGCTCGCAGGACGGCATGACGATCGGCACCCCGGTCGAGACGCTCCTCGACGGGCGCCGGGCGCTGCTCGCGGTGGCGATGAACGGCGAGGCACTGCCCGTCGAACACGGCTTCCCCTGCCGCACGGTGGTGCCCGGCCTCTACGGCTACACCTCGGCCACCAAGTGGCTCGTCGACCTGGAGGTGACCACCTTCGCCGCCCGCGACCCGTACTGGGTGCGGCGCGGCTGGGACCGCACCGGCGAGGTCCGCACCGCCTCGCGGATCGACGTGCCCGCGCCGTTCGCCCGCGTGCCGCCCGGCGACGTGACGGTGGCCGGCACCGCCTGGGCCACCCACCGCGGCATCGCCGCCGTCGAGGTGCGCGTCGACGGCGGGCCCTGGCGGCAGGCCGAACTGGCCGCCGACGCCGGGCCCGACCTGTGGCGCCAGTGGACCCACACCTGGACCGGCGCCGCCCCCGGGACCCACCGCCTGGAGGCCCGCGCCACCGACGGCACCGGGGCCGTCCAGCCCGAGACCCGCACACCTCCCTACCCCTCGGGCGCGACGGGCTGGCACAGCGTCGTCGTCACCGTCACCTGACCCCACCCCACGACCTCCCCACCCCTTCGGCATCCGGGATCCGCCCGATGCCTCCGACAGGAGAATCCGTCCATGAACACGACCGTCCTGGTCCGCAAGCCCTTCGCCGCCGTGCTCGCCGTCGGCCTGCTGGCCGCCGCCCTCAGCGCGTGCAGCAGCAGCGGCGGCGGCAGCAGCGCGAAGTCCTCGGACACGGCCAAGAGCACCACCGCGGCCGCCGCGCCCCAGCCGTCCAGTGCCCCGGCCGCCGAACAGGTGACGTCCGG
The DNA here is from genome assembly GCF_040304045.1 of Kitasatospora sp. NPDC094016. NCBI lineage: Bacteria > Bacillati > Actinomycetota > Actinomycetes > Kitasatosporales > Streptomycetaceae > Kitasatospora > Kitasatospora sp. NPDC094016. Next base: position 41,175 of record NZ_JBEOUK010000023.1, on the reverse strand, counting down.
GCAGCCGTTCGGCACCGCGTGCGCGGCCGTCCCCAAGGACGGGGCGGGCAGCTTCAGCGGCATGGCCAAGGACCCGGTCGCCACCGCCGCCTCCAACAACCCGCTGCTGTCCACCCTCGTCACCGCCGTCAAGCAGGCCGGCCTGGTCGACACCCTCAACTCCGCGAAGAACATCACCGTCTTCGCCCCCACCAACGACGCCTTCGCCAAGCTCCCGAAGAAGGACCTCGACGCCGTCCTCGCCGACAAGGACAAGCTCACCAAGATCCTCACCTACCACGTCGTCCCCCAGCGCCTGGCTCCCGCGGCGCTCGCCGGCGGGCACAAGACCCTGGCCGCCGACGACCTCACCGTGACCGGCGCCGCCCCGGACTTCACCGTCAACTCCGCCGCCAAGGTGCTGTGCGGCGACGTCCAGACCGCCAACGCCACCGTCTACATCGTCGACACCGTCTTGATGCCCGCGTCCTGACCCGGCATCAGCCCATGAACCGCGGCCCCCGGCGAACAACCCCCCGGTAGCCGGGGGCCGCACCCCCACCTCCCCCGCCCCGCCGGCTTGCCCACCAGGCAAATATGTAGACCGACCGACATATTCTCCCCACGTCTCACAGGCCCGCCCGTGCACAGGAAGTCGGACCCGCCGACCTCCTGTGCACGTTGGCGTGGGCGGCACTGCGGCACTCACGAGGGAAATATGTAGACCGACGACCGACCTACACATTTCTTCTCGACCACGCTTCCAGCCGCGCGAGAAGTCGACAGGTCCGACTTCTCGCACACGCCGAACCGCTCCCGCTTCCCGGCTGCCCACCCCGCACCGCACCGCACCGCACAGGAAGTCGGGCAGGCCGACTTCCGGTGCGCACTGCGGGCGCGATCAAATCTGTAGACCGATCGGTATATTCACTCCGGAACCAGCGGTGCGGGCCTGCGGGCGGGTGGGCAAGGCTGTGCGGCGCACGTGTCGCGGTTCCGCAGGGGCGGGGGTTCAGCGCAGCAGGTGCTCCAGCTGGTCGAGGGCGGTGGGCAGGTCTCGGGGGCGCAGGGCGCCCGGAGGGCGGCGGGGGCCGGTCCAGCCGGGGCCGGCCGTCAGGACGACGGGACGGGTGCGGGCACCGCAAGGGCCCCAGGCGGTCTCGGCGACACGGCGGGCCAGGGCCCGGTCGGCGGTGCGGGCGACCTGGGACCACAGCAGGACAGCGGGCGGGCCGGTGCGGCGGACCGCTTCCAGCAGGGCTTCGGTCGGCAGGGCCGGGCCGAACATTCGAAACGGCAGACCCCGTTCGGCCAGCCCCGCAGCCAGCGCCTCCAGCGGCAGGGCGTGCAGTTCGGCGGGCATGCCCGCGAGCAGGACGGCCGGACCCTGCGGCGGCTCGACCCGGTCGGCGGCGCGGCGCAGAGCGGCGGCGACGTGCCAGGACAGCAGGTGCTCGACCTCGACGTAGCGCTCACCCTCGGCGGCCCACTTGCGGCCGGCGGCGCGCAGCGCGGGCATCATCACCTCGGTCCAGGCGGCGACCGGGCCGAGGGTGTCGACGCTGTGTCGCAGGATCCGGGCGAGCTCGGGGGCGTCGAGGCGAACGGCCGCGCGGGCCAGCCCCCGGCATTCGGGGCGGACGGTGCCGACGGGCAGGGTGTTCCCGCCGCCGCGGGTCGGCGCGCCGGCCGGCGGCCCCGGCGGCTCGGACGGCCCGGACGGCCCGGACGGCCCTGACGCCTCGGAGCCCTCTGACGGCCCGGACGGTCCCGGAGCCTCGGCGGCGAGGGCGAGGGCGAGGCGGGCGGCCTCGGCCGGGGTGACGCCGCGGGCGGTCAGGCGGCACATCTCTGCCAGGACGGCGACGTCCCGCGGGCTCCACTGACGGTGGCGCCCCGGGTCGCGCCGGGCGGGGCCGATGCCGTAGCGGCGCTCCCAGGAGCGGACGGTGGTCGGGGAAACGCCGAGCATGCGGGCGAGGGCACCGGTGGTCAGGCTGGCCTGGGCCGGCGGCCGGCCGGCGGAGGCAGGCGCGGAGACGGGGACCGGGACGGGGACGGGGACGGGGACGGGCACATGCGTGAGCCTATGCGGGGCAGGCCGAGGCGGCGGGCGTCGCGGATGCGGGCGGCAAGCAGTGCTCGTTCCCCGGGAAGCCATCGGCGCTGCGCAGGAAGTCGGGCCAGTCGACTTCCTGCGCAGCACCGCGATCGCGGGTTCGGGGGGAATATGTAGGTCGGTCTACAGATTTGGCAGGCAGGTGTGAGCGCGGGGTTGTGTCGGGTGGGGCGGGGGGTCGGCGAGTTGGGTGCGCAGGCGTAGCAGGGCGTCGCGGATGCGGGTCTTGACGGTGCCGAGCGGGGCGCCGAGGGCTTCGGCGGCCTGGGCTTGGGTGCGGCCGCCGTAGTAGACCAGCAGCAGGCATTCGCGCTGGACGTCGGTGAGGGTGGCCAGGGCGCGACGGAGCCGTTCGCGTTCCCGGCCGCGGTCCAGGTCGCGTTCGACCTGGTCGGCGACCTCGTCGAAGACCGGGGTGTAGGCGCGCAGGGCGGCGGTGCGGTCGCGGTCGGCGGTGGCCTGGGCGGAGCGGACCCGGTCGACGGCGCGCCGGTGGGCGAGGGTGAGCATCCAGGGCAGGACCTCGCCGCGTTCGGGGCGGTAGCGTGCCGCCTCCCGCCACACCTGTAGGAACACCTCCTGGGTGACCTCCTCGGCCTGGGCGTGGTCGCGCAGCACCCGCAGCACGAGGCCCAGGACGGTCCCGGCGGTGGCGGCGTACAGCTCCTCGAAGGCCCGCTCGTCGCCGCCGGCCACACGTGCCGCCAGGGCGCGCAGTCCGGCCCGTCCGCCGTCGCCCGGGGGTTCGGTGCCGGGGGGTTCGATGCGGGGCGTCTCGTCTGCCGGGGGCCGGGGTGTCGGAGGCCGGGGTGCCGGGGGCCGGGGTGCCGGGCGGTCGATCAGTGCGTGCACACTGCGACCGTCTCGGAGCGGCCACCGCCCGGGCTACTCGCATCGTTTGCGCATCGTTGTGCCCGCGTGCGTGCTCCCCGGGCTGCCGTGGCGGTCCGTCCCGTCCGGCTCGTTCGGCCTGTTCGGTCTCGAAGCGTTGCGAGCCGCGTCACTTTCGCGGTGGCGGTGCAGCAGGGCGGTGCCGGGGGCCGTCATGGGGGCGAAGGTGACGGCGGAACAGTGAAGAGAGCGAGGGCGGCGGGTGAGGCTGCGCAGGGCCGGTCCCGGGATCGACTTCGTCGAGTGGGCGGGCTGCGGACTGGGTCGGCCGGGTGAGGGCGACGCGGTGCCGGGCCCCTTGCCCCGGCCCCCCTGCTGCGGGCCCCACCAGCGGCGATCTAGGGTGCAGGCATGATCTCCTCACCGATATCCGGCCCCGACCAGGCGATGCGGGTGCTGATGGAGGGCAATGCCCGTTTCGTCGCGGGCAGCCCGGAGCACCCCAACCAGGACGCCGGGCGCAGGGCCGCCCTCGCTCCGGCTCAGCGGCCCTTCGCGGTGCTGTTCGGCTGTTCGGACTCCCGGCTGGCGGCCGAGATCATCTTCGACCGGGGGCTGGGCGACCTGTTCGTGGTGCGGACGGCCGGGCACGTCACCGGGGCGGAGGCGCTGGGCAGCATCGAGTACGGGGTGAGCGTGCTGGAGTGCCCGCTGGTGGTGGTGCTGGGGCACGACTCGTGCGGCGCGGTGGGCGCGGCGATGGAGGCTCTGGACCAGGGGCGGCTGCCGGGCGGGTTCGTGCGGGACGTGGTGGAGCGGGTCACCCCGAGTGTGGTGTCGGCCCGGGCCGCGGGCATCGAGGACCCGGACGGGATCGTCGACGAGCACATCCGCCAGACCGTGGACCTGCTGCTGGAGCGTTCCCAGTTGCTGGCCGCCAAGGTGGCCGAGGGCTCGGCGGCCGTCGTGGGTCTGTCCTACCGGCTGCGCGACGGCCAGGCCCGTACGGTGGCCGCTCGCGGTCCGGTCAGCGCCGCGTTCTGACGGCCGGCCCGTACGGGCGCTGAACCCGCCCGTACGGCCGAACCGGCGTGTCGGGTCGGCCGTACGTGTCGGGCCGAGCCGGCGCGTGCGGGGCCGTCCGGCGTAGCGCCGTCCGCCGGGGCCGGGAACGCCGGGGCCGGGAACGCCGTGTCCGATCACCGCCAGCGCCCCCTTCCCGGGCGGGGGCAGAGTCGGAGGCCGGCAACGGTTTCCCACTCAAGGACGGCATTCCCGTGCACAAGGCCACCGATCTCAAGGTCCTCTACTTCGGCACCCCGGTGGTGCTGATCAGCTCGCGCAACGAGGACGGCAGCGCCAACCTGGCGCCGATGTCCTCGGCGTGGTGGCTGGGGCAGTCCTGCGTGCTGGGTCTCGGCAACACTGCCCAGACGGCCGTCAACCTGCGGCGCGAGGGCGAGTGCGTGCTGAACCTGCCCTCCTCCGGGCAGGTCGACGCCGTCGACGCCCTCGCGATGCTGACCGCCAACCCGGATCTGACCGAGCGCCGGCGGCAGCAGGGCTACCGCTTCGAGCGGGGCAAGTTCGCCGTTGCCGGGCTCACCGAGCAGCCGTCGGAGCTGGTGCGGGCACCGCGCGTCGCCGAGTGCCCGGTCCAGTTGGAGTGCCGGTTGGAGGCGGCCACGCCGCTGGCGGGCAACCCGCACTGCACCGCCTTCGAGGTCACTGTGGTGCGCGCGCACGTCGAGGAGCGCCTGCTCGTGCCCGGTACGGACCACTACGTGGACCCGCTCGGCTGGGATCCGCTGATCATGAAGTTCTGCGAGTTCTTCGGCGACGGGCGCCGGCTCGCCCCCTCCCGCCTCGCCGAGGGCTGGCAGATGCCGGGCCGCCTGCCCGTCGGTGTCCGGGCCTGATACCCCGCCGTGGGTCCGCGAGCCCCCGCCGCCCGCCCGGCCGTCCGACGAGCCGTCCGCCTACCCGACCACCCGGCCGAGCGACCACCCGGCCGAGCGGCCGATCGCCTAGTCGGCCGCCGCGGTGGGCACGAGGTCGTGGAGCAGGAAGTGGAGCTCCGTGTCGTCCGTCGACTCCATCCACAACCCGTCGGCGTCGAGCACCGAGGCCGCGACCGTCCGCGCCTCGGCGACGAGTTCGGGGTGGGAGTCGAAGCCCGGCCACGGCAGGACGGGGAAGTCGTTGTCCTCGCCGAAGCGCCGCACCCGTTCGATGTCGCCCAGGACGGCGGGCGGCAGCGACTCGTTCGCCCAGGACCACAGCCAGGTCTGCCGGGCGAGGCTGACGCTGCCGATCATCGTGAGCCGGCCGGTGAGGAACACCTCGCTCTTGCGCGACCACTTCCTCCTGCGCGACCAGGTGATCCGCGCGTCGTCCATCGACCAGTGGTACTGCACGTCACCGGACAGTCCGAAGCGCTCGACCATGAGGGCCTGCCGCGAGCCGGCACGTTCGCGAGCCGCGATCACGACGCCTTCCCACCGGGAGTGGTCGTGCTTCGAGTGGTCGTCCACCGTGCCTCCTCGTACGGAACTGCCGGCAAGATCATCCCATCCGGCCCGCTGCTCCGTCCGGGCCTGTCGGCCCCACCCCGGCGTGATCCGGAGGAGAGTCCTACGCGCTGGCCCCGCAGGAGTCGCAGACGCGGGTGGCGGGCAGTTGGAGGAAGCAGGAGGGGCAGATCGCCGGGGGGCGGGGCGGGGTGGCGGCGGCCGCCTTGCGGTTGACGGCCGCTTGCAGGCGCGGGGCCAGGGCGGGGGTGCCGCCGTCGGCGGGCAGTTGGGCGCCGAAGTGCCGGTAGCAGGCGAGGCGGGCGGCGGCGGCGTGGTGTTCGCGGTCCATGTCCGCTGCCAGCGGCGGCTGTCCGGCCACGGCCAGCACTTCCTGGTAGCCGACGCCGACCATGCCGTCGGTGGAGTGGACCACCAGTGCGGTCAGCGGCGGGTCCCCCCGGCGGTGTGCCTCGCGCACCACCAGGGCCAGGACCTTGCCGATCCAGGTCCGCTGGTGCACCCGGGTGCGCACGCCGGCCGCCTCCTGCACGGTCTCGGCCAGTTCCGAGTAGGTGATCACCGCGTGGTAGCGGCGGGCCACGTCCACCAGGGCCGGGTAGGCGGCCCTGGTCCAGGCGACCTGGGCCTGGGTGGAGCTGACCGCCGAACCGTCCGCGACCCGCCAGTAGCCGCGCTGTTGCTGTTCCATTCGACCGCCCCTGAAACCTCGTCCGCCGGCCCCCGCCGGGAGCGAGGCTACCCCGCCCCGTGGCGCCCCGGGCCGCCGGGGGCTTGACTTCAAGTGCTGTTGAAGTCGTCGAATGGGTCCCGACCGCAGCCGTACGGGCATCGCGGTCGATGCCCCGCCCGTACGGAACGACCCGGGTCCGGGGCCGCCTGCTTCCCGATCGTGCCGCAGGCGGCCCCGGTCCGGTCGTCGTCCGCCGGCCCTCCACCCGCCACGGGGCGCAGGCCGGGCACCACCAGCAGAACCGGGGCCGGGCGTCACCCGGCAGAACCGGGGGCCGGGCTCAGGCCGCGGCTTCGGCGAGGGTGTGCGCGACGAGGGCGTTGGCGTGGCCGTGGCCCAGGCCGTGCTCGGTCTTGAGCCAGGCGACGAGCTCCATGTGCTTGCCGAGCGGGGAGGCGCAGATGAGGTCCTTCCACTCGGCGACGGGTCGGCCGTACTTCTTCTCGATGGACGGGAAGTAGCTGGCGGGGCCCTTGGCGGGGGTGGCGGTCATGGTCGGTACGCCCTTTCGAAAACGGATGCGGTCGCGGTCTCCAGAGGTAGGACCGCGACCGCATCGTCAACTCATCGCCCAGCGGGAGTGATCTGCGTCATACTCCGACCTTGCGCTTGGCCCGCCGCCCGGTGACGGGGGCGGAGGCGAGGGCGGGCGCGGGGTCGGCGTTCCAGGCGGCGACGGGGTTGCCGAGCCAGCGGGTGGTGCCGGGGACGTTCTCGCCGCGCATGACCAGGGAGGCGGGGCCGACGGTGGTGCCGGCGCCGAGGGAGGAGTTGAGCAGGACGATGGAGTGCGGGCCGGTAGTGGAGCCGGGGCCGAGGTGGACGGGGCCCAGGCGCATGACCCGGTCGTGGAAGAGGTGGGTCTGCAGGACGGTGCCGCGGTTGACGCTGGCGCCGGCCTCGACGGTGACGAGGTCGCTCTCGGGCAGCCAGTGGGTCTCGCACCACACGCCGCGCCCGATGTGGGCGCCGAGGCTGCGCAGCCAGGCGTTGAGGTAGGGCGTGCCGGTGATGCTGGAGCCGCCGAAGGGCATGGCGAGTTCCTCGACGAAGCTGTCGTAGAGCTCGTTGCGCCACACGAAGGTGGACCACAGGGGGTGTTCGGCGACGCGGAAGCGCCCGACGAGGAGCCACTTGGCGGCGGTGGTGACCAGGCAGGCGACGACGGCGGCGCCGATGAGGACGAGGCCGGCGGCGGCCAGGGCACGCGGGAGGCCGTAGTCGTCGCGCAGTTCCTGGAGGGTGGCGAGGACGAGGTCGCCGAGGAGGGCGGCGAGGACGATGGGCAGCAGGCGGCACAGTTCGACGCCGGCGCGGGCCCACATCAGGCGCCGGGGCGGGTTGTAGGTGCGGGCGTCGCCGCCGGCGGCCGCGACGCGCGGCAGGGCGAAGGCGGGGCGGCCGAGCCAGGAGGAGCCTTCGGGGGCGTTGACGGGGGTGTCGGACAGGACGCCGACGAGGGAGTTGTCGGGCAGTCGGCGGCCGGGGCCGACGATGCCGGAGTTGCCGACGAAGGAGCGGCGCCCGACGTGCGAGGGGCCGATGTGCAGCCAGCCGGCGCGCAGTTCGTAGGGGGCGACGAGGGTGTCGTCGGCGAGGAAGGCGCCGTCGTCGACGCGCATCAGGCCGGGCAGGGCCAGGACGGTGGAGGCTTCGACGCGGCGGCCGACCTTGGCGCCGAGCAGGCGCAGCCACACCGGGGTGAAGAGGCTGGCGTAGAAGGGGAAGAGGGTGCGCCGCGCGGTGTCGCTGAGCCGGGTGACGGCCCAGGCGCAGTAGGCGACGCGGCCGTGGGCGGGGTGGAAGCCGGGGCGCAGCGGGATGGACAGGAGGCGGACCATGATCGCTATCAGCGTGGCGTGGCACACCAGGGTGAGGGCGGCCAGCGGGATGGTGGCGGGCAGGAGTTGGAGGAGGGCCGCGGTGAGGGTGCGGTCGGTGTCGACCATCGTGAAGACGATGGCGAGCGCGGGGAGGGCGGCGATGATCGGCAGGAGGCCGAAGACGGTCAGGCCGACGCCGTAGGCGAGGTTCCAGAAGCGGGAGCGGGGGGTGGCGGCGGCCGCGGGCCAGGTGGTGCGGGCCTCGGTGGAGGGCCGGGCCGGGGAGCCGTGCCAGTGTTCGCCGGCGGGTACGGCGCCGGTGACGCAGGAGCCGGGGGCGATGTCGGCGCCGGCGCCGATGCGGGCGCCGGGCATGAGGGTGGAGCGGCCGCCGATGCGGGCGCCGTCGCCGATGTCGATGTGGCCCAGGTGGAGGGTGTCGCCGTCGAGCCACCAGCCGGCGATGTCGGCTTCGGGTTCGACGGTGGCGCCGGCGCCGATGCGGGCGAGGCCGGTGACGGGGGGCAGGGTGTGCAGGAGGACGCCGGTGCCGATGCGGCAGCCGAGCGCGCGGGCGTAGCGCAGGGCCCAGGGGGTGCCGGCGAGGGCGCCGACGCCGAAGAGGGTGACGGCGCGTTCGGCGGCCCACAGTCGCAGGTGGGCCTGGCCGCCGCGGGGGTGGCTGCCGGGGCGCAGGCCGGCGGTGAGCAGGCGGGCGGTGCCGGCGGCGAGGAGGGTGCGGCCGGGGGCGCTGTAGAAGAGGAGGAGGCCGGCGGCGACGGGCCACCAGGAGCTGTGCGGGGCCCAGCTGAGGTGGTTGCCGATGAGGTTGTCGAAGGCGGTGAGGGCGAGGATCCAGCGCAGTCCGGAGATGCCGAAGACGCCGAGCAGGATGAGGGTCTGCCACAGGCCGGCGCTGGCGGGGGTGCGGCGCACGGTGCGGGCGGGGGCGGGGGTGGGGGTGTGTGCGGCGGCGCCGGTATGAGGGGGGCCGGCGAGGTTGTCGAGGTAGTCGGCGAGGTCGCCGAGGACGGGGTGGGCGTAGAGGTCGGCGACGGAGACGCCGGGGTGGCGGGTGCGCAGTTCGGAGACGAGGCGGGCGGCGGTGAGGCTGGAGCCGCCGAGGGCGAAGAAGTCGTCGCCGTGGCCGGGGGCCATGCCGAGCATGCTCTCCCAGCGGCCGGCGAGCCAGCCGGCGGTGCCGTCCAGGGGGGCGGCGGTGCCGGGGGTGGCGGTGCCGGTGGTGGCGAGCGGCCAGGGCAGGGCGTTGCGGTCGACCTTGCCGGAGGTGCGGGTGGGCAGGGAGTCGACGAGGGCGAGGACGGGCACGAGCGGGGCGGGCAGGCGTCCGAGCAGGTGCTGGCGGGCGGCGGTGAGGTCGGGGGTGGTGCCGGGCTGGGCGACGAGGTAGCCGACCAGCAGGTCGGCGCCGGCGGGGCTCTTGCGGACGGCGGCGGCCGCGGCGCGGATGCCGGGCAGGGCCTGGAGGGCGGCGTCGATCTCGCCGAGTTCGATGCGCCGGCCGCCGAGTTTGATCTGGTCGTCGGCGCGGCCGACGAAGACGAGGCCTTCGGGGTCGTTGCGCACGAGGTCGCCGCTGCGGTAGACGCGGGGGGAGGTGAGGGCGGGGTGGGCGCTGAACTTCTCGGCGTCCTTGGCGGGGTCGAGGTAGCGGGCGGTGCCGATGCCGGTGATGAGGAGTTCGCCGGTCTCGTACCAGGGGACGGGGTGGCCGGCGGCGTCGACGACGGCGATCTCCCAGCCGTCCAGGGGGGTGCCGATGCGTACGGGCTGGCCGGGGAGCATGCGGGCGGCGGTGGCGACGACGGTGGTCTCGGTGGGGCCGTAGGTGTTCCAGAACTCGCGGCCGGGGGTGGCGAGGCGCTCGACGAGTTCGGCGGGGCAGGCCTCGCCGCCGACGATGATCAGGCGCACGGCGTCCAGGCACTCCTGCGGCCACAGGGCGAGCAGGGTGGGGACGGTGGAGATGGCGGTGATGCGGCGCTCGACGAGCCAGGGGCCGAGGTCGGTGCCGGCCTTGACGAGGGAGCGGGGGGCGGGCACCAGGCAGGCGCCGTGGCGCCAGGCCAGCCACATCTCCTCGCAGGAGGCGTCGAAGGCCACCGACAGGCCGGCCAGGACGCGGTCGCCGGGGCCGAGCGGCTGCTGCTGGAGGAAGAGGCGGGCCTCGGCGTCGACGAAGGCGGCCGCGGAGCGGTGGGTGACGGCGACGCCCTTGGGGCGGCCGGTGGTGCCGGAGGTGAAGATGATCCACGCGTCGTCGTCGGGGGTGGGCCAGGCGGGGTTGCCGCGGGGCCCGGCCGCGGAGCCGGGGGCGAGCCGGCGTTCGGCGCCGAGGACGGCGCACACCTGGGCGTCCTGCCAGATCATGTCGGCGCGCTCGTCGGGGTCGTCGGCGTCGACGGGCACGTAGGCGGCGCCGCAGCGCAGCACGGCCAGGATGGCGACGTACAGGTCCGCGGTGCCGGAGGGGATGCGCACGCCGACCCGGTCTCCGGTGCCGATGCCGTGCCCGGCGAGGACGCCGGCGAGGGTGTCGACCTCGTGCATGAGGGCGCGGTAGTCGAGTACGGCGGTGCCGGTGTCCAGCGCGGGTGCGTGCGGGTGGGCGTCGGCGGTGGCGGTGACGATGTCGAGCAGGCTGCGGGGGTGCGCGGGCCGGACGGCCGGCCAACCGGCGGCGTGGGCGGGCGCGGGACGGTTCAGCGTTCCCGGGCCTGCCATGTCCTGGCGTGCGTCCATAAGGAGTGTCCTCGGCTGAGAGTAGTCATGAAGGATGAATGCGGGGAGTCACCTTGCGTGGTGCCTCACTCACCATGACTCGACTGGGAGCCCGCTGGATGCCGTGGAGGTGGAGTCAAAGGAACTTTTCATTTTCGGCGACATATGGGGGCATCAGGGAACGATTCGAAAGTCATTTCGGGGTTTTTCGATCGCTTTCGGTGGCGAAGGGTAATCGCCGGAGGCAGGAGGCATATGACGGGAAGGCGAAGAGTGGTCTACGCCATAGCGGCGGGGACGCTACCGGTAGTGAAAGCGGATCCACCAAATCTGGAGGTTTAGCGATGACGGTGGCCGGATCCCGCCGGTGGCCGGCCGGGGGCGGGGGCGGCGCGTCCGACAGCGCGGCCGGCCACGCCGAAGGCGGCACGGAGGGCGGCGCGCGGCTCGTCTGGTACGCGGCGTACGGGTCGAACCTGCACGCCGCCCGGCTCGCCTGCTACCTGCGCGGCGGCCGCCCCGACGGCGGCACGCACACCTGTCCCGGCTGCCGCGACCACCGCCCGCCGCGCCGGGACGTGGCCGCGGTGCTGCCCGGCACGCTGTACTTCGCGCGGGAGTCGGCGGTGTGGGGCGGCGGCAGCGGCTTCTACGATCCGGACGCACCGGATGAACTTCCTTGCCGCATCTATCTGGTGACGGTCAGTCAGTTCAGTGACATCGCCGCCCAGGAGATGCGCCGCTCCCCCGGCGCCGACCTCGACCTCACCCGCGCCCTCGCACACGGACGCGACCGGCTCGGGCCCGGCCGGTACGAGACGCTGGTGCACGGGGGCGAGTTGGACGGGCACCCGCTGCTGACCTTCACCGCCCCCGAAGGCCTGGCCGGCGCCCAACTCAACCCGCCCTCGGCGCCCTATCTGCGCACCCTGGCCGCCGGCCTGGCCGAGTCCCACGGCTGGAACGCGCGCCGCTGCGCCGACTACCTGGCCTCCCGCCCGGGCGCCGCCGGGCACTGGAACGCGGCGGACGTCCTGGCCGTACTGGGCGGTGGTCTGGACCTTTAGGAGTTGTTCACCCCGTGGTGACCGTACGGTGACAACTACGTGGGTTCCGGCCACATCAGGCAAAGGAAACGCCAGAGCGCCGCACGGGCGGACCGGCGCTTCCGGCCGGCGGGTGGCGGCGGGAAGCGGCGGCCACTCAGCGGCTCCGTCAAAGGCGGTTTTAAGATCGCGCCCTTCAGCTTGAGCGCTGGCCGTGCAGGAGGAGGGGGACGGCGCGGTTGGCGAGGGCTTCGGCGGCGCGGGCGGCCTGGGCGGGGGCCATGACGTCCGGGAGTTCGTGGGCGGGGACGAAGCGGGCGCCGAACAGGCCGCTGCGGTGCCGGGGCGGGACGGTGAGGCGGACGTCGTCGTGCACGGTGCCGCCGTCGAAGACCAGGTTGAGGCGCTCCAGGTAACGGTCGGCGGGGGTGAAGTCGACCGCGAGGACGTCGGCGAGACGCAGGTTGAGGCCGGTCTCGGCGTGGAGGTGGCGGGCGGCGGCGAGGTTCGGGGGCTCGTTGGGCTGGGCTGCGCCGCCGGGGAGGATCAGGCCGTCCATGTAGTCGGGGTCGACGAGCAGGACGTCGCCGCGTGGGTTGCGGACGAGGACGAGGCAGCCGAGCCGGCACACGGGCGGCTTGGCGAGGAGACGGGGGTCGCGCACGGGCGGTTCACTTCCTGAGGGCGGCAAGGAGTACGAGGGAGAAGCCCGCCCACCACAGCAGGCGGACCAGGAGTTCAGCCGTCACGCGTCAGGCGCTCGTAGCGCAGGCCCTTGCGCAACAGGTCCATGACCCTCAACAGTTCGAACGGGCGGACGCAACCGAGGCCGATCAGGTAGCAGCCGGTCCTGCGGCCGTACTCCCAATCCACCTCCACCGAAGGCAACTTCACCCCGCCCAGGGCGAGGACGGTGGTCAGGTCGTCGACGACGTCGGCCGCCTGCCGCCGCTGGTCGGCCGTGGCGCGATAGACCTTCTCCCCCATCACGCCCCCACCTGCCGTCGGACCTCGAACCCCCGCCACGCGCTGAAGGCGGCGGAGAAGGAGGAGAAGGAGGCCAGCGCACCCGAGGTGCCGCTGCGCAGCCACTCCCCCGTCGTCTCGTTCCGCACCCGGTAGCACCGGCCCTCCGAGTCCCAGCGCACCCCGTAGCCGTGCAACCGGGGCACTTGGACATCACCCATGGGAGTAACCTTCCGCGATCAGAGTTTCACGTTCTGTGCACATGATGGCCTGGTGCCATCTAGCATCGGAAGCGATATGCGACTTGCTGTCAGGTCAACCGTGAGTTGGGGGTTTCCATGAACAAGAAGACCATCGACCCGACCTCGTCCCCGTGGGCCGCCTTCGGAGTTCAACTCCGCAGGTCACGCGAAGCAGTTGGGCTCACCCAGGTCCAGCTGGCGAAGAAGGTCGGGTGCACCGCATCGCACCTGTCCTACGTCGAACTTGCGCACCGACCGCCGAGCCTGCAGCTGGCGGAGCTGGCCGACCAGGAGCTCAAGACCGGCGGCACGCTGGTGCTGATGTACTGGCAGCTCAAGCACACGACGTTGTTGGAGGGCTTCCCGGAGTACGCCAACTACGAGGCCCGCGCGGAGCAGATCAAGCTCTTCGAGATCAACGTCATCCCCGGGCTCCTGCAGACTCGCGCGTACGCAACCGCGATTGAGTCGGGATATGTGAGGCAGGGCGCTGCACTCCCAGAACAGGCCGATGAACGTATCAACTTCCGGCTTGCCCGACAGCACATCCTGGAGCGGACTCCACCTCCGGTCCTGCACGCGGTGATGGACGAAAGCTGCCTGAGGCGACTCGTCGGCGGCCGGGACGTCATGATCGAGCAACTGCTCCACCTTGAACAGTTGGCTGATCGGCCCAACGTGGTCATTCAGGTGGCGCCGCACTCTCTGGGCGAGAACCGGCCGTTCACTCGCGTGGTGCAGCTCCTTACCATGCCGAACCGCAAAATTCTCAGCTACGGCGAGATCGAGCAGCGCGGTTACATAGAACGGGATATCCAGTCAGTTTCGGCGTTGGCCAGGAGCTACGATCGCCTTGTGGTCGAGGCCATGAACCAGGCCGACTCAGTGGCCATGATCCGCGCGGTACGGAGGGATCTGGAATGGACGTCAATCTGACTGACGCTCGCTGGCGAAAGAGTTCGTACAGCGGCGGCAACGGAGGAACCTGCGTGGAGGTCGCTGACGGCTTTACCGGCGTGATGCCGGTCCGTGACTCCAAAGACCCTTTCGGTCCGGCCCTCCTCTTTTCCTCCGCCGCCTGGCAGTCCTTCGTCGCCGCCGTCCGGACCGGCGAGTTCGAGGCCTGATAGCAGCAACTCCGGCCCCGCCGCCCCGATCCAGGGCGACGGGGCCTTCTCAACCCCTGGAGGCCTTCGAGGAGACCGGGCTCACCGACGACGTCGACCAACTGACCGACGCCTACAAGAACATGTCGCACGGCATCGTCGCCCTGGTCTTCCGCTGCCACCCCCAGGACGGCGCCGAGCACCGCTCGGACGAGTCGACCGCCATCGCCTGGCTGACCCCCGCCGAACACCCCGCATGAGAAGTCGACCCACCCGACTTCCCACTCCACGACTACGGCGGCCTCCAGTCGGCACCGCCGGGGGCGGGGAGGAGGAGGGGCCCGTCGGCGAACCGGGTCGACCCGGGCGCCGACGTCACCGGGATGCCCCGTGTTTCACCTGCGGAGGAGGTCTGCGGCGGCGAGGCGTTCGAGGAGCAGGGCCGTGGCGGGGCTGACCCGGTGGCTGTCGCCGGGGGTGAGCCAGGCGATCTCGGCGATCTCGCTGCCGGGGGCCGGTGTGCCGGCGTGGTCGGCGGTGTGGCAGGTGATCCTGACGGTCGCGCCGGCTGGTTTGCCGTCGGCCGGGGCGTGGACGGTCAGGGCGGGGGCGATGGTGGCGGGGTCCAGGGTGACGCCGAGTTCTTCGGCGATTTCCCTGGCCAGGGCCTGCTCGTTGCTCTCACCGGGTTCGGGCTTGCCCCCGGGCAGGTAGAAGAGGGTTCTGCCGTGGGTGCGGGCGGCGAGGACCCGGCCGCCCTCCAGCCGGATCCATGCGGCTTCCTCGATCGGCTCGGGCATCGTGTGCGCCCTCGTCAGGCCGCGGTGGGCGCGCCGGCGACGCGGCGTTCGCCGCCGTTGCGCTCGCGCCACGCCCGGTAGACGTCGATGGCCGCGTCGCTGGGCCGGTAGCGCATCGGCAGCCGGCGCTCGTCCCAGTTCTTGGCGAACTCGGTGTAGAAGGTGGCGAGTTCGAAGTACTTGCGGTCGTCGACGTAGTGCGGTTCGTAGTCGTCGCGGGTGGTGAGGAAGACGACCTCGTCGGGGCTGCAGTAGTAGAGCGAGCCCAGGCACATCGGGCAGGGGTGGGCGAGGACGTAGATGGTGGTGCCGGTCAGGTGCTCGGTGCCGAGCCTCGTGCAGGCGTCGCGGATGGCGAGGATCTCGGCGTGCGCGGTGGGGTCGCCGGTCTGGGCGACCTTGTTCGCACTCTCGGCGAGGATCTCGCCGTCCTTGACGATGACGGTGGCGAACGGGCGCCCGCCTTCGGCGACGTTGCGGCGGGCGAGGTCGATGGTGTGCTGGGCGAAGTCCACGGTGGCGGTTCCTTGCTGGTCGGGGGGTGGGGCGGCGGGCCGGGGGACCTGTCGGTCGACCCCGGCCCGCACGGGGATCAGAACGGCTTGGTGGGCAGGTACTTGCCGTCCAGGGTGATGACGGCGCGGTGGCCGCCCTCCGGGTCCTCGACGGTCTTGACGTCGAGCTTGAAGTTGATGGCGCTGATGATGCCGTCGCCGAGCTGCTCGTGGACCAGGGCCTTGAGGGTGGTGCCGTAGACCTGGAGCATCTCGTAGAAGCGGTAGATGGTCGGGTCGGTGGGGATGCCGCCGGGGATGCTGCCGCGCAGCGGGATGGTCTGGAGCAGCCGGGCCGCGTCCTCGTCCAGGCCCAGGAGCTCGGTGACGGCCTTGGCCGCGTCGGCGGGCAGGGCGTGCTGGCCGAGCAGCGCGGCGGTGACGAAGGCGACGGACAGGCCGGTCGTGTCGGCGAGCTCCTGCCAGGTGAGGTCCTTGCGGGTCTTGGCGTCGACGACCTCCAGGGCGAGCTGCTGACGGGCGGTCTGGTCGAACTGCGCGTGCACCATGGGGTGTGCCTTTCGGGGATGGGTCCGGGGCGGGTGCCCGGACCTGGTCTGGGGTGGTGGGAGGCAATGGCCGGAGGGGACGGGGTGGTCAGCCCGCCAGGGCGACGAACCGTCCGCTGTCGGTGTCGAGCGTCTCGGCGGAGCCGGATCCGATGTCGTAGACCCAGCCGTGCAGGGTCACCCTGCCCTGCACCAGGGCCTTGGCCACCGACGGGTGGGTCTTCAGGTTGGCCAGCTGGGCGAGGACGTTGTCCTTCACCAGAGCGGCGACCCGCTCCGCGCCGGCCGGGTGCTCGCCCGCGTCGGTGCGGGCCTTGGCGACGTCCGCGTGGTGCAGCCAGGTGGCGACGGCGGGCAGGCCGGTGAGGTCGCCGCCGGAGGCGAGGGCGGTCATCGCGCCGCACGCGGAGTGCCCGCAGACGATCACGTCCGTGACCCCGAGTACGCCGACCGCGTACTCGATGCTCGCCCCGACACCGTCCGCGGCCCGGGTGTACGGGGGCACGAGGTTGCCGGCGGTGCGGATGACGAACAGCTCGCCCGGATCGGTCTGGGTGATCAGCTCCGGCACGACCCGGGCATCCGAGCAGCCGATGAACAGCGCGGTCGGCTGATGGGTGGTGGCGAGCTTCTTGAACAGTGCCGCCCGGGTCGGGAACACCTCCCGGCTGAACCGCTGGAAACCCTGCGCCATCTCGTTCATGAGGTCACTCCTTCTTCGACGACCGTTGGTGCCTGCCGATGACCTCAACGATGCATGACCTGGGCCTATAGCGTCCAAGACGCGGTATCCATCATTGCCATCAGTGCTGCCTATAATTGGCTCATGGAACTGCGCCACCTCCGGTACCTGCTCGCCGTGGCCGAGCACGCCAACTTCACCCGCGCCGCCGAAGCCCTGCACGTCTCGCAGCCGACCCTCTCGCAGCAGATCAAGCAGCTGGAGAGCTCACTGCACGTGCAGCTCCTCGACCGCTCCGGGCGCACCGTACGCCTCACCGACGCCGGCCAGGCCTACGCCCACTACGCGCGCCGGGCCCTGCGCGACCTCGCGGCGGCCGAGCGCGCGGTGCGGGACGTCAAGGACCTCTCACGCGGCACCCTGCGCCTGGCCGTGACCCCGACCTTCACCGCCTACCTGACCGGGCCGCTCATCGGGGACTTCCACGCGCGCCACCCCGGGATCAGCCTGGACGTCCGCGAGATGGCACAGGAACGCATCGAGTCCGAGCTGGCCGCCGACCAGCTCGACCTCGGCATCGCCTTCGAGGGGGCGCACCTGCCGGCCATCACCGCCACCACCCTGTTCACCGAGCACCTCGGCCTCGTCGTCGCCTCCGACCACCCGTACGCGGCCCACTCGGGCCCGCTCCCGGTCCGCGCACTGGGCGACCAGCAACTCGCCCTGCTCAGCGGTGACTTCGCGACCCGGCAGCACATCGACCGGTTCCTCGCCGACCATCGGGTCCGGCCGCGGACCGCCATCGAGGCCAATTCCGTCGGCGCGCTCGTCGCGATCGTCCAACGCACCGGCCTGGCCACCGTGCTACCCGACGCCACCACCCGCGAACACCCCCACCTGCGCTCCGTCCCGGTCGACCCGCCGCTCCCCTCGCGCGCCGTCGCCCTGCTCCGCCGGGACACCGCCTACCAGAGCGCCGCCGCCCGCTCCTTCAGCGACCTCGCCCGGCACCGCGCCCACACCTTCGACCACAACCCCGACGGCCCGGCCTGAAGCAGGTCGCGCCCGTTCGCCCCGGGCGGCGCAGGTCCGGACCGGGCGGGAACCGGCGACTCCCGCCCGAGAGAAGACCACCCCGACGACCGCGGAGTGGGAAGTCGGCCAGGCCGACTTCCCACTCCGCCCGCCCGCGCCCTGCGCACCGGCGGGCCCGGTCACGCACTCAGGACGAGCCGCCCTCACCACGGATCAACCGCAGCGCAGGCCCCGCACGCCCGGCCACCCGCCCGGCCCTGCGCCGCTCGGCTTCCCGCTCGGCCACCAGGTCCGCCGACACGCGGGCACCCAACGCCCGCAGCTCGGCCTTGCGCTCCTCGTCGGCCTCCTCATCGCCCGGGTACGCTGCCACGTGCTTGACGCCGTGCTCGTCCTCCCAGGCATAGCTGCGGTAGTGCGTCGTCGCCTCGTCCTCCGCCACAGGGAACCTCCGCTCCTCGTCTTCGGGGTGACCCACCGTAGGCGACCGACCCGCACCGCAAAAGGGGCCGTGACGCCCGCACCGCACACCCCGTCACGCGGCTGACGGGCCGCTTGCCGCCCTCAGGCCGCGGGCCACGCCCCCTCACGGGCCGTCCGTCGCCGACGGCCGTTCCCCCGATCGAGGGAAGGGGCGCCCGTCCGTGCGCCCGCCCCGGGCCGAACCGGGACACTGAGGCCATGAGGATCTGGAACGGACCCGTCCTGGGCGTGGTGGCACTGGCCGCCGCCGCCATGCCGAGCCTGCTCGCCACGGTGCCGGCACGGGCACAGGCCGCCGCTCCGGCGGTGGCCGCCCACTCCGCCGAGCGCACGTCCCGGCGCGACGTCTACGTGCCGCGCATTCTCTCCCCTCGGGCGGGGGCGGTCTGGCGGGTCGGCGAGCGGGTCGACGTCACCTGGGACGTCTCGGATCCGCCGGCGCAGATCACCAACCGCACGGGGTCCATCGCCTTGCGCGTGGGCGGCGTCACCCTCCTCGACCGGGTCCTCGCCAGTGACTTCGACATCCTGCTGGGACGGATGGAGGTGACCGTGCCGGACGTCCCCCCTGGAGACGACTACCGGGTCGTCCTCTCCGGTGATTCCGGCAACTGGTCCGAGCCCTTCACGATCACGTCGGACGGCCGGGCCGCCCCACCGCCGGGTGCGCCGGCTACTCGTCGTCGGTGAAACTGACCGAGCCGATGCCGCTCTGGACGCTCGAACCACCCGCCCTGATGGTCCCGATCTCGTCCTGGCAGCCGGCGCCGAGGAAGACGGCCACCTCCGCGTCGGTGTCGTTGTACAGCTCGGCGACGCGGCGGCCGAGGTCGTAGCACCGGTCGCCCTCGGGATTCTCCAGCGTGTGCTCCTGGTTGTTGCTGATGTAGGTGAACGTCCCTTCCGCGGCTTGGGCGTTGGACGGGACCGCGATGCACAGAACCACAGCGGCACCGACGGTGACCAGCGTCCTTCCGAGGCTCTTCACGGACTCCTCTCCTTTGAACGACGGGCTTCCTCAGCGCTGCCAGTGTGGCCGTTCGGACACGCGAGGACGCGGGACGTCACTCGAATGGCCCTTCGACGGCGTTTCCCCGTCCCCCGAGGAGCGGTGTCGGGCGACAGAGGGTTCGCCCCCGATCCACCCGCCAACTTCTTTGTGTCATCTGCCAGTACGGCGGCCCGGCGGGGCGGAGGAGACTTTCCGCCACGGCCGCGACCCGGCGGGCGACACACAGGAGGGCGGCACGTGGGCGTTCAGCAGTACGACGGGATCGGCGAGGCGTTCGAGGGGTTCAAGTCCCTGCCCCTGATCCGTTACGGGGAGGTGCCGAGCTTCCTGGGCCTGGTCGGGGACGTGGCCGGCAGGTCGGTCCTCGACCTGGCGTGCGGCACCGGCTTCTACAGCAGGGAGTTCAAGCGGCGCGGCGCCGCCGACGTCCTCGGCGTCGACATCTCCGTCGAGATGGTCGCCGCCGCGCGCGCGATCGAGCGGCGCGAGCCACTGGGCGTGCGCTACGAGGTCGGCGACGTGGCCGAACTGCGCCCCCTCGACCGGAAGTTCGACATCGCGCTGGGAGTGCAGTGCCTCAACTACGCCGAGGACGTCGCGGCGATGGAGCGGATGTGCCGCAACATCCACCGGAGCCTGGTGCCGGGCGGGGAGTTCTTCGTGCTCGCCCAGAAACCCGACTACCGCTTCGACTGCCCCTCCCTGGACAGGTACGGGTTCCGCTGCGAGCCGACCGGCGAGGAGATCGAGACGGGCCCGCGGGTGCGGATCACGGCCCTCCTCGACCCGCAGCCGATCAGCATCGTGGGCGCGGCCCCGCGCCGCGAGGTCTACGAGGAGTGCCTGCGGGCGGCCGGGTTCGGCGACGCCGAGTGGGTCCCACTGCAGGTGTCCGAAGCGGGCCTGCGCGAGTTCGGCGAGGACTTCTGGGCGGACCTCCTCGCCAGCCCGCCACTGGAACTGCTGCGCTGCCGCGCCTGACCGGCCCGCAGCCGTCTGCGCCTCAGCTCCGGTCGAAGGCCAACAGGGCCGGCCGGCCGAGCGTAGCCACCGCCCGGCCGGCCCCTCAGCGGGCCGGGCGCGGCGGGTGGGCGGGCGCCGTCCAGGACGCGTGGGCGTTGAACGTCAGGCCCGCCCGGCCCGAGGGGAGCGTGTGGTCCGGGTCGTTGCGGACGACCTCGATGCGGTGGCTCTCGACGTACAGCGCGGTGAGGTGCAGGCCCGGCGCGGGGGCGCGGACCTCCTGCCGCTCCCGGGTCATGGCGGCGACGAAACGCGTGCTGTCGTAGCCGAGTTCGCGGCTGAGGGAGGCGGCCGCCCTGGCGCCGCGGCCCTCGATCTCGACGCCCGCCTCGAACCCGACGGACAGGCCGACGGCTTCGCGGCAGGCCTGCGACTGCGCCTCGTCCACCCCCCACGGGACGGTGGCGCCGACCGTGCCCGGGCCCGGGTCCTCCCGCAGGTCGGTGACCGCGACCCGGGTGTAGAACCGCTTGCGCCGCACCGTGTACGTCGGCGAGTTGCGCAGGATCCACTCCGTGGACGCGCCCCGGTCGAGGACGGCGGTGCACGGGAGGACCACCTCCCGGTCGACGACCGGTTCGGTCCGCTCGGGCACCTCGCCTCCGTCCGTGACGGCCGGGCCCTTCGCCGTCCCCTGCCGGACCTGCCGCATCGGCACGTCCAGCACGTGGACGTCGCCGGGGTCCTCCCCCTCGTAGTCGCCGTCGAAGTAGGAGATCCAGGTCGCGATGCCGGGGGTCAGCAGGCAGCCCGTGCCGCCGGGGATCGTCTCGGGGCGGACGGTCTCGGGGATCTCCAGCCCGCCGCGCCCGCGCCAGGCGCCGACGGCCACGTAGGGGCGTCCGCCGATCTCCTCCTTCACGCAGCGCAGGTCGCCCTGGGCGACGAAGGCCGCGCCGCCGAGGTCGCGCAGGACGTCACGGGGCCCGTGGACCGTGTCCGAGGACCACAGCGCGCTCAGCGCCCGGTACCCGGGAGGGGCCACCGGCACCAGGCCGCGCAGCACCCCGTCGGAGTCGGTGACCTTGCGCCACTGCTTGGGCTCGGCCAGCGCGGCCGAGCCGCCGGTGCTCCCCCGCACCCAGGTCATCGGGGCGTCGTCGGGGATGACGCTGCACAGGGCGTGGTAGCCCTCGGGCGGTCTCGTCTCGCCGGTGCTGAAGACGAAGGTGAGTTCGCCGAACTGCTGTGGTGCCGAGTAGCTCATATCCGCTCCTCCTGTCGGACGGCTCGCGACTCCCGGAACGGACGTGCCGGTCCGCGGCCGGCCCGGGCTCAGCGGCCCGCGGTCACCGGGTAGTGGTCGCTGTAGTCGGTGAAGGCCCGGCCGCCCGCCTCCCAGCTCGGCGAGGCGGTCTTCAGGACCTCGCTCGTCCAGGCGTCGCACGGCGGGGCGTGGCCCTTGCGGAGCAGGACGTGGCCCGTGTCCTCGGCGGGGTCGGCCGGCCGGCGGTGCAGGGCGGCGTCGTTGGCGATGGTGTCGAAGGAGTACTTCCAGCCCGTCCGGGGGCCCGCCTCCTGGAGGTTCCCGAAGCCCAGGACGTCCTGGAAGTCGGGCGAGTGGCGGTACCCCCGGCCCTCCAGGCCCTGCATCAGCTCCTCGGAGGGGCCGGGGTCGAAGAGTTCCTGGAAGACCAGCACGTCGTGGGCCGCGACGTACGCGGACTCGGCGATCAGCCGCGAGCGCGCCGCGTTGTCCCAGTCGCCCTCGCTCTTCTGCGTCAGCCAGGACAGGAACATCACGTTGTGCGTCAGAACCTTCAAGGCCGTCCTCTCCGAACCGGCGGGCGCGGGGCGCACACACGGCGGAACCGGTCCGGGGCGCCCCGCCCCCCAAGTCAAGGGGGTCGGCCCGCGCCCGCCGGCGTCGACGCGCCGGTGCCCCGGCGGACGCCACGGGGCGCGGGGGGCATCACCGGCTCACGGCAGGACGTGAAGGGCGTACACGGATGGTGCCGCGCCGGGGCCGTGCCCACCGACGGGGCGTACGGCCGCCGTGGGGAGCCGGCCACGCCGACTCCCCACGCCGACTCCCCACGGCGCGGCTGCCGCGAGGTGCGGCCCGGGGCCTGTTACGCACCGCCGTGGCGGGGGGCGAGCACCTCGCGCAGCGGGACAGCGGCGAGCAGCGCGAGCAGGACGAGCAGGGCGCTCGCCCACAGTGGGCCCAGCGGCCCGGCGCTGGATCCCAGGGTGGTGGCGGCGACCAGCGGGCCGGTGGCGGCGCCGACGTTGAGGGCCGCGGTCGCGTACGAGCCGGCCATGGTGGGGGCGGCGGCCGCCTCGTAGAGGACCCGGGTGATCAGGGTGGCGCCCAGTGCGAACGACAGCGCGCCCTGCACGAACACCAGGGCCAGCAGCGCGGCCGGTTCCTCGGCCAGGACGGCGAGGGCGGGCCAGCCGGCGAGGAGCAGCGGGCCGCCGGCCGCGAGGAGCAGACGGGGGCGGTGGTCGGCGAGGCGTCCGGCGGTGGTGACGCCGAGCAGGGAGCCGGCGCCGAAGAGCACCAGGGCGACGGGGATCCAGAGCCGGCCCAGTTCGGCGGTTTCGGTGACGACGGGGGCGAGGAAGGTGAAGCCGGCGAAGGTCGCGGCGTTCACCAGGGCGCCGAGCGCCATGACCAGGAGCAGACGGGGGCGGCGTAGTTGGGCGAGTTCGGTGCGCAGCGCCGGTTCGGCGGTGTCATGCGGGGCGCTGTCGTGTGGGGCGGGTGCGGCCGGGATGCCGCGCAGGAGGCCGGCGGCGGCGGGCAGGCAGAGGGCGGCGACGGCCCAGAAGGTGGCGCGCCAGCCGAGCAGGGTGCCGAGGGCGGCGCCTGCCGGGACGCCGGCGATGGTGGCGAGCGTGGTGCCGGAGAGCAGGACGGCCAGGGCGCGGCCCTTGCGGTCGGGGGCGACCAGGGTGGCGGCGGTGGTCAGGGCGACGGCGAGGAAGCCCGCGCAGGCGAGGGCGGCGGCGACGCGGGTGGCGCACAGGAGCGGGAGGCTGGTGGTGACGGCGCCCGCGGCGTGGGCGGCGGCGAAGGCGAGGAGGAGGCCGAGGAGGCTGGTGCGGGCGGGCCAGGTGCGGGCGAGGGCGGCCGTCAGCGGGGCGCCGAGGGCCATTGCGGCGGCGAAGGCGGGGCCGAGCAGGCCGGCCGCCCCGAGGCTCACGCCGAGGTCGGCGGCGAGGTCGGGCAGGAGGCCGGCGAGCATGAACTCGGAGGTGCCCATGGCGAAGACGGCCAGGGCGAGGAGGTACAGCGGGAGGGGCATCGGGCGTGTCGGGGACATCTGGGGGCTCCGGAGTGAGGAGATGCGCGGGAGGTCGGCGTCTCGTCACCGCGGTCAGCGCCCGGGGCCTGAGGGCGTGCCCGTCCGGCCGCGGGGTGCGGCGGGAGGGCGGGGTGCGCGGCTCGGGGGTTCAGGGGGCTGACGGCGCGTGACCGAAAGCCCCCACCCTGGATGCCTCAGGGCTCGACATGGTCTGCAGGCTACCGGAGCGGTGCCCGGTGGGGCACGCGGGTTTCGGGCGTCTGCGGAACGCGCCCGAGCCGCCCGGCGGGTGTGGCCGGGCGGCTCGGGGTGTTCGGGGGCCGGGGTTACGCGGTGGTGGTCGGGAGCTTGGCGGTCAGCGCGGTCGGGACGCTGACCACGTCGGCGAGGCTGTACTTGCCGGGGCCGAAGTCGGCTGCGGTCAGGGCCTTCTTCCCGCCGCCCGCGACCAGCCAGACGGTGGGGCTGTCGGGCGAGAGCAGCAGGGTGCCGTCGGCGGGGGCGCTCTTGGCGGCGGCTGCGCCCAGCCAGGTGCCGGGGACGCCCATGAGCGGCTGCTTGTCGTAGCCCATCGCGGTGAAGTCGGCGTAGGTCAGGGAGACCGCCAGGCCGCCGGCCATCACGTAGACGGTGGAGTCGGTGCCGGCGGCGTCGGTGAGGACCGTGCCGTTCTTCAGGGGCTTGGCGACGGCGCCCTGCAGCCAGGCCTCGGGCACGCCCATCAGGGTCTTGGTGTTGTAGCCGTCGGCGGTCCACTCGCTGCCGGAGATGTGCAGGGCGCTGCCGTTGACCATGACGTACATCGACGGGTCGGTACCGGCCTGGCCGTTGACGACGGTGCCGTTCGGGACGGTGGCCTGGGTGGCGGAGGCGAGCCAGGCGCCGGGGACGCCCATGTCGGCGCGGGTGTGGTAGCCGTCGGCGGTCCATTCGGCGCCGGAGATGGGCAGGGCGGCGCCGGAGACGACGACGTAGCGGGCGTTGCCGCCGGCCTGGTCGTGGACGACGAGGCCGGTCGGGAGGGTGTTGGTGAGCGCGTTCTGCAGCCAGGCGGTGGGGACGCCCAGGTCGGGGCGGGTGTTGTAGCCGGCCGCCGTCCAGTCCGCTCCGGAGATGGTCAGCGCCGCGCCGGCGACGACGACGTAGCGGGCGCTGCCGCCGGCCTGGTCGTGGACGACGGTGCCCTCGGGCGGGGTGGTGGGCAGGGCGTTGAAGCGGGCGTCGTCCACCAGGACGATCCTGCTCAGGTCGTAGCCGTCGGGGGCGACGTCGGAGCCGGTGACGGGCAGGCCGGCGCCGCTGATCAGGACCTTGACCGAGGCGCCGTTGGGCGACTTGACGAGCGTGCCGGTGGGCAGTGACGCCGGGTCGGGGTAGGAGGTGCCGGCCGGGTAGGGGTTGGCGTGGTCGGCGCCCAGGCCGGCCGCCGGGCCGCAGCGCGGCCAGGCCCGCTCGCCCTGCCCGGCGAGGACCTTCTCGGCGATCAGGATCTGCTGCTGCTTGGTCGCCCGGTTGGCGTAGGGGGCGTACTGGCTGCCGCCGTAGGCGAGCCAGGTGCTCTGGGAGAACTGGAGGCCGCCGTAGTAGCCGTTGTTGGTGTTGATGCTCCAGTTGCCGCCGCTCTCGCACTGGGCGACCTTGTCCCAGGTGGACACCGAGGCCGCGGAGGCCTGGCCGCCGAGGGCGAGCGGGGCGGCGAGGGCGAGCAGGGCGGTGGCGGCGGCGAGGGCCGGTGTCTTGCGGGCGGCGGTCATGACGGAATTCCCCCTGGGGCAGGTGCGGGTCGGCGGCTCGGACGAGCGGGCGCGTGCGGTGCGTGCGGGTGCGGTGCGGTGCGGTGCGGTGCGAGCGGGGTGTGCGGGCGCGGGGCGGTGCGGCCGGCGGTGGCCGGGCCGCCCTGGCGGCGTGGGTGCGTCAGGCGACGGTGGGGAGCTTGGCGGTCAGCGCGGTCGGGACCTTCACCACGTCGGCGGCGTTGTAGGAGCCGGGCGCGGCCGCCTTCTTGCTGCCGCCGTTGACGACCTGCCAGACGGTGGGGCCGTCGGAGGACTGGAGCAGGGTGCCGTCGGCGGGGGCGCTCTTGGCGGCGGCCGACTGCTCCCAGCTGCCGGGGACGCCGCGCAGCGGCAGCTTGTCGTAGCCGTAGCCGGTGAAGTCGGCGTAGGTGAGCGGGACGGCCAGGCCGCCGGCCATCACGAAGACGGTGGAGTCGGTGCCGGCGGCGTTGGTGATCAGGGTGCCGTTGGCGAGCGGGCGGGCGACCTCGGCGGCCTCCCATTCCTCCGGGACGCCCAGGACCGGCTGGTTGGCGTAGACGGTGGTGAACTCGGCGTTGGTCATCGGCAGCGCGGAGTTGTTGACCATGACGTAGATCGACGGGTCGGTGCCGGCCTGGCCCTTGATCAGGGTGCCGTCCGGGACGGTCTTCTTGGCCGTGGTGTCGAGCCACTCGCCGGGCACGCCCATCAGGGACTGGAGGTTGTAGCCGTCGGCGGTCCACTCGGAGGCGGAGATGTGCACGGCGGCGCCGCCGACGACGACGTAGCGGCTGGGGTCGGTGCCGGACTGGTCCATCAGGACGGTGCCGTTGGGCATGGGCTTGGCGATGGCGGCCTTCAGCCAGTCGCTGGGCACGCCCATCAGGGACTGGGTGTTGTAGCCGTCGGCGGTCCACTCGGAGGCGGAGATGTGCATGGCGGTGCCGTTGACGACGACGTAGCGGCCGGCGTCGGTGCCGGACTGGTCCATCACGACGAGTCCGGTGGCCGGGCCGGTGTTGATCGCGCCCTGCAGCCAGCTGGACGGGACGCCCATGTCGGGGCGGGTGTTGTAGCCGTCGGCGGTCCAGTCCGAGCCGGAGATGAACAGCGCCGCGCCGCCGACCACGACGTAGCGGGAGGAGCCGCCGCCCTGGTCGTGGACCACGGTGCCGGGCGGCGGCACGGTGGGCAGGGCGTTGAAGGCGCCGTCGTCGACCTGGACGATCTTGCTCAGGTCGTAGCCGTCGGCGGCGACGTCGGAGCCGGCGACCGGCAGGCCCGCGCCGTTGATGATGACCTTGACCGAGGGGCCGTTCGGGGACTTGACCAGGGTGCCGGAGGGCAGCGAGGACGGGGAGGTGCTGACGTCCTCGACGACGTTCTTGTAGCGCAGCGCCTTGTAGTCGCCGTTGGGGTGCGAGTCGAACTTCGCGGCGTTGATGGAGGCGCCGGTGACGTGCTTCACCGGGGTGGAGCCGAAGGAGTAGTAGGAGAAGGTGGTGTGGTTGGCGTCGTCCCACTTCTCGAAGAGCAGGACGTGGTCGTAGTAGCTGTTGAGGACGTCCCCGGGGCGCAGGTCGCTGCGCGAGATCGGGTAGGTCTCGGAGTCGGCGATGGACCGGGTGGTGGCGCTGTAGCCCAGGTGCCAGGCCATGGAGACGTAGCCGGAGCAGTCCTTGCGGTAGTAGCGGCCGCTGGAGTCGGGGAAGGTCGCGCCCTGGTTGTAGGTGAGGCCCGGGTTCTGGTTGAACCAGTACTGGGCGCGGGAGAGGATCTCCGACCGGCTGATCTGGCCGCCGACGGTGGACGAGGCGGCGGCGTGGGCCGCGGTGGTGGTGAAGGCCGTGGCGGCTATCGCGCCGGAGGCGGCGATGGAGGCGGCGAGGGTGACGCGGGCGAGCTTGGAGAGCGCGGAGGGCATGGCGACACGTCCTGACGGTGTGAAAGAGGTGGTGGCGCCGGAGCGGCAGGCGCGGGAAGTCGGGGGGCGTGGCCCGGAGGGGAGGCGGACAGCTGCCCTGCAGGAGCAGCGGTCGGGTGGCCTCGGGCGACGGCGGGGCGGGTCAGTCCCGGATGGTGTTCACGGCGGTGGCCGGCGCGGCGCGGGTCAGTCCCAGATGGTGTTGGCCGGGGTGACGGTGACCGGCGCGGGGGCGGTGACCGGCGCGGGGCTGTCCCAGATGGTGTTCGCCGTCGTGGCGGCCGGGGCGGGCGCGGGGCTGTCCCAGATGGTGTTGGCCGAGGCCTGGCCGGCGATCGGCAGGGCGGCGGCGAGGGCGAGGGCGGCGACCGCGGCGGCCTTGGCGAGCGGGGTGCGAAGCATGGGAGTGGACCTCTTTCGAGAACTGGACGAGTGGCGGTGGGTCCGGTGTCGCGTCCCGCGGTTGACGCTCGGCCGGTTTGCCTCCGGGCGGTGGGCCCTGCTGGCGAGTACTAGCTTCGTCGCAGTTCAGAACGGGTGGAAGGGTTCTCCGGTGGACGGAAACGGCAGCGTCCGGATCCGTCCAGCCGGGCCGGATCAGTCCAGCAGGCGCTCGTAGAACGGCGTGACGAGCGGGGCGCCGACGCGGGTGAGCGTCCAGCCGCGCAGCGCGGGGACGGTCTCGACCGCGCGCCGGCAGAACGCGTCGACGACGGTCTCGGCGGCGCTCAGCCGGCCGGCGACCAGGTAGACGCCGAGGACGGCGCCGGGGCCGGCCCCCTCGTGCACGGAGACGTGTTCGATGCGCTCCTGGGGCCGCGCGCTCGCCAGCAGCACCCCGGCGGTGTCGGGTGCGAGCGCTGCTCCCGGGGCCGGGGCCTGGATCTCGGCGTGAATCAGGTACATGGAACGGACTCTGCCGAACCGTCGGCATCCCGGCATAGAGGATCAACCCGGACGGTTCCGGCGGTGTCCGGAACCGTCCAGGGGCCCTTGCTGGCCCCCTCTCGCACTCGCGTGCGATGATCGCGTACGCAGCGATTGGCGTTTCAGGCCTTACACACCGGGGGGTAACGAGGCATGCTGACCGCACTCGGGCTGGATGCCGTGTCGGAGAGCGTCTACCGCAGCATGCTCGCGCATCCCGGCGACGGGGTGCGGGCGCTGGCGGAGCGGCTCGGGCGCGGCGAGGAGGATGTCCGGCGCTGCCTGGACCTGCTGAGCGAGCTGGCGCTGATCCGGCCCTCCTACGAGCGGGAGGGCGAGCTGCGTGCGGTGTCGCCGCAGGTCGGCATGGAGTTGCTGATGGCCCGCCAGCAGGCCGATCTGGCGACGCAGCAGCTGCGGATCGAGGCGTCCCGGGCGGCGGCCGCGCAGTTGATCGCGGAGTACGCGGACCTGCGGCCGGCCGCCTCGCACGCGGGGGTGGAGCAGTTGGTGGGCCTGGACCAGATCCGGGACCGGATCGCTTCGCTGGCCCGTGGTCTGACGGTGGAGATCATGACCTTCGCGCCGGGTGGGGGGCATTCTCCGGAGAGCATCGAGGCGTCCCGGCCGCATGACCGGGATCTGCTGGGCCGGGGGGTGCGGATGCGGACGGTGTACCTGGACAGTGTGCGCAACAGCCAGCCGACGGTGGCGTACGTGGGCTGGCTGGCGGAGCTGGGCGGGGAGGTGCGGACGGTGCCGGAGCTGCCGACCCGGATGATCATCTTCGATCGGTCGACGGCGCTGATCCCGGTCAGCGGGGAGGACACCCGCGCGGGGGCGGTCGTGCTGACCGGTCACGGGACGCTGGTGGCGCTGTGCGCGCTGTTCGAGCACGTGTGGGGTCAGGCGCGGGAGCTGGGGCCGTCGGTGGTGCGGGACGAGGGCGGGCTCAGTGCGCAGGAGTCGACGGTGGTGCGGTTGCTGGCGCAGGGGCTGACGGACGAGGCGATCGCCAAGCGGTTGGGGGTGTCGTCGCGGACGGCGCGGCGGGTGGCGACGGATCTGATGGAGCGGCTGGGTGCGCGCAGTCGTTTCGAGTTCGGGATGCGGGCGGTGCAGAACGGCTGGCTGCCGCAGCAGGTGTAGGGCCGGCGTTCGCGCGGGTGGCCGTGGCGGGGGCCGGGCGGCTGGTGCGGGTGTGGGTCCGCCCGCCGCCCCCGGGTCGCGGGGGCGGCGGGCGGCGCCGGGGGTGTTGGAGCGGGGCTGCTAGAACGGCGGGAGCGTGCCGAGCTTGACGTCGCCCGTGTAGTGCTTGCCGAGCGCGTCGAAGTCGTAGTACAGGTGCACGTCGTCGCCGACCAGGTAGAACCTCTGCGTGCCGTTGACGAACGGCGACAGGCCCAGGTGGAAGGTGATGCCTTCGGTCAGGCTGCCGGAGGCGCTGCCGACCTTGACCTTGCCGAGGAACGGTACGTTCGCGTACACCACGATGGACGCGGAGCGGGCGGTCGTGTCGAGGGTGAGCGTGGTCTCCAGCGGGCCGGTGACGTAGGTCCAGGTCTGCACGTCCGTGATGGCGGGCGTGACGTTCTGGACTACTGCGACCGGGGCCGGGGCCGGGGCGGCCGCCATGGCCGCCGTGCTGCCGAAGCCGACTGTCAGGACGGCGAGGCCGGCCACCACAACACCCGCACGACGTACGAAGCGGTTCTTCATGGTTCCCTCCCAGAGGTGTGAGCTGATGGTCGGGTCCCCCGGGGTGATTCCTATCAGTCAACTCGCTTGGGGTGCCAGCGTGTTGTACATCACGACCGCACTCCGGCGTAGAAGTGGACCCCCCCGTTCGGGTGGTTTTTCTTGACTTTGCCAGCGCCTCTGTGCAGTGATGGGCGGCCCGTGTCGCGCGGCCCGTTCCGGGTACGGAGCAGCCGCCCCCTCGTGCGGGTTCGGGGTTTTGCCGGGCGGCCGCGGCGCGGGGCCTGCGGGCGGGCCGGGGCCGGTGACGGGGCCCGGTCGGGGGCGGGAGGGCCTGCGTCCGCGGGCCAAGTGGACCGGTCGCGCGAGTGACGCTACGCGCGTCCGTTTCCGTCCACCCGGGGGGATTTGTCGGACCTTCACCGATCCCCCATCAGATGATCACTCCGCTGCCGGAATTCCGACCCCTGGCGTACGGCGCGGTCCACTCGAATTCCTTCGCACACCGCCGAGCAGCGAAAGGCCTTCACCCCATGACCCGCCCTGCCGACCGCCCCTCCCCCGACCAGCAGCTGCGCGAGGCCGCCGCGCGACTGGACCGGCGCCGCTTCCTCACCGTCACCTCGGCCGCCGCCGCGCTGGCGTTCACCGTCAACCTGCCGTCCGCGCACGCCGAGGACGCCGAGTTCGGCCCGCGCGCCATCACCGGCGACCCGTTCACCCTCGGCGTGGCCTCCGGCGACCCGCTGCCCGGGGCCGTCGTGCTGTGGACCCGCCTGGCGCCGCGCCCTCTGGAGCCCGGCGCCGGGCTGCCGCCCACCGGTTCGGTGCGGGTGGGCTGGGAGCTGGCCCGCGACGAGCGGTTCCGCAAGGTGGTGCGGCGCGGCAGCGCCCGCGCGCACGCCGAGTTCAACTACGCGGTGCACGTGGACGTCGACGGCCTCGACGCGGACCGGGTGTACTGGTACCGCTTCACCGTCGGCACCTGGAGCAGCCCCGTGGGGCGCACCCGCACCGCGCCGGAGCGCGGGCGCAGGCTGGACGCCGTCCGCTTCGGGCTGGTGTCCTGCCAGGCCTACGAGGACGGGTACTTCACCGCCTACCGCCACCTGGCCGACGAGGACCTGGCGGCGGTGTTCCACGTCGGCGACTACATCTACGAGTACGGCATCGACGCGGCGGGCGGCGACCGCAAGTACACCGACCACACCCTGCCGGCGCTGTTCGACCACGAGACGGCCACGCTGGAGGACTACCGGCTGCGCTACTCCCTCTACAAGAACGACCCCGACCTCCAGGCCGCGCACGCCGCCCACCCCTGGTACGTCACCTGGGACGACCACGAGGTGGAGAACAACTACGCGGCCGGCATCCCCGAGAAGGGCCAGGACCCGGCGCCGTTCATCGCCCGCCGCGCCGCCGCCTACCGCGCGTACTGGGAGAACATGCCGCTGCGGATGCCGCAGCCGCGCGGCACCGAGCTCACCCTCTACCGGCGCGTCCACTTCGGGCAGCTGGCGCAGTTCGACATCCTCGACACCCGCCAGTACCGCGACGACCAGGCCAACGGCGACGGCTGGCAGTACCCCACCCCGGAGTCCGAGGACCCGCGGCGCACCCTGATGGGCGCCGCCCAGGAGCGCTGGTTCGCCGAGGGCCTGCGCCGCTCCCGGGCGACCTGGAACGTCGTGCCGCAGCAGGTCGTCTTCTCCCGCCGCAAGAACACCACCGCCGAGCGCTCCAAGCTCTCCATGGACGCGTGGGACGGCTACCCGGCCGCCCGCGAGCGCTTCCTGGCCGCCGTCGACCGGGCCGGGGTGGAGAACCTGGTCCTGCTCACCGGTGACGTCCACGTCGCCTACGCCCTGGACGTCAAGCGCGACTTCGCCGACCCCAACTCCCGGACGGTGGGCGTGGAGTTCGTCGGCACCTCGATCAGCAGCGACGGCGACGGCGAGGAGCGGCCGTCCAACTGGCAGAACCTGATGTCGGCCAACCCGCACATGAAGTTCTACGACGGGCGGCGCGGCTACACCACGCTCACCCTTGACCGCCACCAGGTGCGCGCCGACTACCGGGCGATCTCCCACATCACCCGCCCCGGCGGCACCGTCACCACCGCCGCCTCCTTCGTCACCGAGGCCGGCAACCCGGGCATCCGCCCGGCCTGACCCGCCACCCTCGGGTCCCGCCGCTCACGGGGGCGGCGGGGCCCGACGGGGGCCTTCACCGTCGGGCGCTATGCCGGGAGTTCGCCGTCCCGGATCGCGACGATGAAGGAGTGCCACGCCTCGGCCGGAAAGACGAGGGCCGGGCCGCCGGGGTCCTTGGAGTCACGTACGGGGACGAGGCCGGGGAACCCGGGGGCCACCTCGACGCAGTCGCCGCCGTTCGTGCCGCTGTAGCTGCTCTTGCGCCAGGTGGCCGCGTCGAGCTCGTTCCGCATCATCTTTGAACCCTTCCAGCGCCTCGGCGACCAGCCCGAGCGATTCGGTCGCTGTGAGCGCATCGCCACGCAGCCGATCATAGCGCCGCCGGTGCCCGGAAACGATGGCCGGATCGTCGCTGGGATTGCCCCTGTCAAGGCTCTCCGAGTACACCGAGTGCTGGCCGTCCGGCATCTCCAGAAGGACCATCGCGGTGTTGATGATCGTCGTCCGAGCCGTGAACGGCACCACCTGGATGACGATGTTCCCGCGTCGGGCGATGTCCAGCAGGTGCTGCATCTGGCGCGCCATCACCGCCGGTCCGCCGACCACCGATCGAATGGCACTTTCGTCCAGGAGGACGACCAACTGCGGCCCACCCTCGGCGAGGAACCGCCTCTGCCGTGCGAGCCTCGCCACGACTCGTTCCTCGACCGCTTGAGGGCATTCGTCAGTCCCACCCGCCTCGAACATCGCTCGCGCATACTCCCTGCACTGCAGCAGCCCGTGCATGTAGTCGGTCTGGAACACCTGGAGCCCGACCGCCTCGGCCTCCGTATCGACATGGCTCTGGAACCAGTCCGGGTGTTCGATCTGGGCGCTCCAGTCGACCCGGTCGTACAGCCGCCTCAACAGGCCGCCGGTGTTCAGCAGTTGGTCGAGTTCCTCGACCTCCTCGACCGGCGGTTTCCGCTGCCCGCTCTCGGTCCGCGAGATCACCGTCCGGTCGATGTGCAGCAGCTTGCCCAGCTCCTCCTGCGTGTAGCCCGCCAACTCGCGTGCGTAGCGGACCTCTTCGCCGAACAGGATCGCGGAGCTCGCCGTCGGCCCCCGCTTGATCTTCCGCCGCACCATCACTGCCCCCTGCTGTGCGCCACGTGCTCAACACGCGTATCAGGGCGCCACCGTATCCCCGCATCCGGATCATCGGTATCGGAACGCGATCTTTTGCTTGCACAGCGTCATATCGCGCGCCCTTCGCGCGCCCCCTGTCCGCCGCCCTTCCCGCGGCGGACGCGTCAACCCGTGCCTGCCGTGCGCGGGAAGTCGACTCCGCAGACTTCCCGCGCAGCCCAATCGGCCCCCGGCTACGGGGGCGAGCCGCAGGTGGATCGCGAGGACGCCGAGCCGTTCCTTCTCCAGCGGGTAGATCTCGCGGCAGGCGGCGAGGAGTTCGGCCCGGCTCATCCCCTCGGATCCGATCGCCTCCAGGTCCTCGGCATCGAGCATCGCGTCGAAGCTCGGGTACTCCACCACCTCGGTGACCCGGGTACGGTAGCGGGCGTCCCCGGATTCGAAGACGACCAGCTGCCCCGGATGGATCTTTCGCATGCTGGGGTAGCCGACGCGCACCTCGATGGTCTTGGTGCCGGCGGCGATCAGGTCGAGATAGGGGCGGCGGATCCGGATGACGCGTTCCTGGCCTGGCATGGGGTGGTGTTCCGCTTCTACCGAGGGAGGGAAGGCCGGGGCCGCCAAGCGCTCGCGTAGTTCGCCGACGGCGGCTCGGGCGCGTACAGAGTCGACGACGCGGTCGGAATCCAGGGAAGTAACGCCGAGCGGAGGCCTTCGGTTCAGAGTCCGCCGAACTCCCCACTGCGGACAGCAGCGACGAACGACGCCCAAGCCTCGGCCGGGAAGACGAGAGCCGGGCCGTGAGGATCCTTGGAGTCACGGACGGGCATCAATTCGAGAGAGCCGTGCGCAACCTCAAGGCAGTCGCCGCCTTGCTGGCTGTACGTCGACTTCACCCACGAAGCGGTAGTCAAGTCGAAATCAGCCATGAGAGTCCTTCCGGGCGTGGAGTATGAATTCGAGAGTCGCCGACTCGGCCAGCGCCCCTACTTGGAGGCGATCGTATCTCCTGCGCCAGTCACGGAGCCTGTCGTCATCCCGCTCGACATGCCCTCGCCCCTCAGACTCAGAGTAGCCAAACAGAGAGCCGTCGGGGAGTGTTAGCAGCCTCATGGACAGGGCGAACGGCCTGTGCTCCCCCATGCTGAACGGCGCTACCTGAAGTACTACGCGCCCCTGCTCGTAGAGCTGTTCAAGCTGCTCAAGCTGCTCCCGCATGACCGCCGGGCCGCCGATGATCCGCCGGAGGCAGCTCTCATCCAGCACCGCGTGGATGAGCGGCGGATCACGTCGCGCCAGAGCTTCCTGTCGCGCGAGCAGAAAGGTCAGCCGCTCTTCTGCTTGCCTGGGGGTGATATCCCTTCGACGCACATCCGCCCTCGCAAGAGCCGCTGCGTAGGACTTCGTCTGAAGCAAGCCGGGGATGACGCCAAGTTCGAAGATTCGGATCTCACTGGCCCGCGTCTCATTGGCTGCGTACTCCGGGAAGCCCTCCAGCAATGCCGAGTGCTTGGCCTGGAGCCACATCAGCAGCAGGGTCCCGCCTGTCTCAAGCACCCGATCGGCATCACGCGCGAACTTCTCGCTTGGCGGGGTCCGGTCGGGCGGGGCAAGTTCAGCATAGGAG
Source organism: Kitasatospora sp. NPDC094016 (assembly GCF_040304045.1). Lineage (NCBI taxonomy): Bacteria > Bacillati > Actinomycetota > Actinomycetes > Kitasatosporales > Streptomycetaceae > Kitasatospora > Kitasatospora sp. NPDC094016. The sequence continues at coordinate 6,491 of NZ_JBEOUK010000023.1, read as the reverse complement.
ACATAGGAGGGATCAACTCCAACGAGCCTCGCCAACTGAGCTTGCGTAAGGCCAGCAGCCTTGCGCGACCTGCGAAGTTGCACTCCGAAGGGCGCCCATGGACCTGATGTTGGATCAAGTTCCTTGAGGTTCAACGATCTTCACCTACTTGCCGAATACCAACTTCAAGATTCAGATCTGGTTCCGATCGTAGGGGATAGAGCGCCACTATGGCTACACCCGGTGATTCACTGGGCGCACAGCGCAACCTTTCGGGACCCCGCGCCCTCCGACGAGATGGCGCCCGGTACCTGCGGGAAGTCGCTCCGTCGACCGCTGCGCCCGTCAACCTCTCTTGCCTGGAGAAGAGTTGAGCATGACCCGCATCATGAGCAAGCCTCCCGCCCGTCGTTCGGGCCAGCAGGCCTTCGTCTTGGGCGAGGACCCCGACGGCTCGCACGACCTCTCCGCCCTCCTGGTCGACCCCGTCTACACGAGCGGCCTGACCCTTCCCGGCGGCAGCGCCGAGCAGGACGAACTGCCCCACCTCGCGGCCCGTCGGCACCTCGAATCCGAGACCGGGCTCGTGCTGCCCCTCCGCACGATCCTCACCGCCGACTACGTGCCCGCAGCCGAGTTCCCCGAGGACCTCAACCTCGTCTACGCGGGCGGGATGCTCACTCCCCGACAGGCCGACATCGTCCGCCGCCACAAGCCGCCGCAGGCCATCCGCGCCCTCCACTGGGTCCCCCGGCACAGGCTCCGCGACGTCATGACCGACGACCAGTACCGCCGCGTCGCGGACGCCTGGGACGCCTGGGAGCACGGCGCCGGCCTGCCCCTCCTCATCCAAGGCGTCCCCGTCCCGGTCGGCTGATCACGCCCCGGCCGACAGCGACACCTCAGGGCCGGACCACCACGGGCACCGTCCGACCCTTCACTTCAACAGCCGCCGTGCACGGACCGCCCGCTTGCACGCCCGCTCCCGTTGAAGGCGCCTGCCGCCACCAAGCGCAGCCCACGGCGCACCCCCTTCGCACCCATCCTCCCCCGAGGTACTTCGCCATGCTCAAAACCCACCTTCCCCGCACGTTCGTCGCGCGCCTCGACTCCCGCACCGAATCCACGCCTCTGGCCCGGTACTTGCTGCGCGCCTACCTCTCCGGCCTGCCCTCAGGCGAGCGCTACCGCGACACCGCCGAACTCCTCCTCGGCGAACTCTTCGCCAACGCCGTCCAGCACACCGACGCCCCCGCCGACCGCCTCATCGAAATCCGCTTCTCCCTCACCGCCGACCGCCTGCGCCTCGAAGTCCACGACGCCGGCACCGGCCGCCCCTCCCTCCACACCCCCACCCCCGACGACGAACACGGACGCGGCGTCCTCCTCATCAACGAACTCGCCGAGAAGTGGGGCTGCTGCCCCCGCGCCGGCGGCATCGGCAAATTCGTCTGGGCCCTCATCGCCCCCACGTCCTCCCCCGCGCCCACCGCCCTCACCCTCCTCACCGTCTGAACAGGCACCCACCATGCGACTCCCCCTCACCGCCCGGCACCTGTTCGACACCGGCTCCACCCCCGCCGACGCCTACGCCACCCTCGCCCGCCGCACCCGCCAACCCCTGCGCTCCGCCCGCGCCGTCTGCATCGCCCTCGGCATCCCCGCCGCCGACACCCAGCGCCGCCTCGACGACTGCTACGACGCCCTCCTCGCCAACCCCCGCCCCGGATCCGAGAACGACACCGGCGAACTCCTCGAAGCCCTCGGCGTCTTCGACATCCCCAAAACCCCCGACGACCGCGACCACGCCATCATCGACCTCTTCCTCACCGCCATCGACGCCCACGGCAGCATCCGCGCCGGCCACCAACACGGCCTCACCCGCTGGTTCACCACCGGCAACCTCACCACCGCCTACCTCTCCCTCACCGCCACCCACCCCCACCCCACCACCGGCAACCCCACCCACTACTGGACCACCCTCGTCACCGCCGGCGAACTCCTCACCGCCGCCCCCACCCCCGACCCCCGCCTCAAACCCGCCCTCACCCACGCCCGCACCCAAGCCACGGCCCACACCACCCACCACTGACCCGCACCAGAAGTCGACCCCGCCGACTTCCTGCGCAGCTCGATCGACCGCCGGCTACGGGGCGGGCCGCAGACGGATCGTCACCCGCGCAGCCCCCAGGTTGACCGGGAAGGCCGGGCCGTCGGAGCGGACGGCCCCCGGACACACCACCGCCCCGCCCCGCGCCGCAGCGGGGCGGGGCGGGGCAGGGCGGGGCAGGGCGGGGCGGGGCGGGGCAGGGCGGGGCGGGGCGGGGCAGGGCGGGGCAGGAAAACGAGCGAACGGGTCGGGCAGGCAGCGCAGTTGCGAGACCGAATCGCCCTAGGTGCGGCCGGCGGCGCGGGTGCGGCGGGAGAGGGAGTCCAGGACGACGGCCGCCAGCAGGACGGCGCCGGTGATCATGTACTGGATGGCCTGGGCGGCGTGGACCATGTCCAGGCCGGTGGTGATGGACTGGATCACCAGGATGCCCAGCAGCGCCGACCAGGTCTTGCCGCGGCCGCCGAAGAGGCTGGTGCCGCCGATGACGGCGGCGGCGATCGCGCTCATCAGGACGTTGCCGCCGCCCAGTTGCTTGTCGGCGGAGCCCTGCTGGGAGGCGTAGAACAGCCCGCCCAGGCCGGCCAGGAACGCGGAGACCATGAAGACGGAGATCCGCACCCGGGCCACGTTGACGCCGGCGCGCCGGGCGGCCTCCACACCGCCGCCGACCGCGAAGATCTGGCGCCCGTAGGAGGTGCGGCGCAGCACGAAGTCGGTGAGGACGACGACGCCCACCAGCACGACCAGGGGCAGCGGCAGGCCGCGGTCCTGGTTGAGGGCGTAGGCGGTGGCGAGGGTGAGCACGGCCAGGGCGCCGGTGCGGACGGCGGTGTCGGCGGTGGGGCGGGCGGTGAGGCCGGCGGCGGTGCGCCGGCGGGCGGTGCGCAGGTGGGCGAGGAGGTAGAGGGCGGGGGCGAGGACCGCCAGGGCCCAGGCGTAGGCGATGTCGCCGTCGCCGAGGAAGGTGGTGTCGAGGGTGGCGATGAGGCCGCCGTGGCGGTTGTTGACGGTGCCGAGGTCGCCCAGGACGTACTCCTGCAGGCCGCTCCAGGTGAGCATGCCGGCGAGGGTGACGACGAAGGCGGGGACGCCGACGCGGGCGAAGAAGAGGCCGTGCAGCAGGCCCATGGCGGTGGCCGCGGCGAGGGCGGCGAGCACGGCGAGCCATTCGGCGACGCCCTGGCGTACGGCGAGGACGGCGGCGAGGGCGGCGCTGGCGCCGGCGACGGAGCCCAGGGAGAGGTCGATCTCGCCGAGGATGAGGACGAAGACGACGCCGACGGCGATGAGGCCGGGGCCGGCGATGAAGCGGGTGATGTTGGTGAGGTTGTCGGCCTGGAGGAAGTGGCCGGTGACGGACTGGAAGATGACGGCGATCAGGATGAGGCCGACGACGACGGGCAGGGAGCCGAGTTCGCCGGCGGCCAGGCGGCGGCGGGCGGCGTCCAGGTAGCCGGCGGGGCCGGCGGCCCGGGTGTGCAGGCGGGGGTCGGCGCCCGGGGCCGCGGGGGTGTCGGCGGGGGTGCTGGGCGTGGTCATGCGGCGTCCTCCTCCTCGGTGTGGCGGGCCTGGCGCCGGGCGTGGGCGTTGTCGGTGGCTCCGGTGATGGCGGAGACGATCTGCTCCTGGGTGGTGCCGGCGACGGGGAAGACGCCGTTGTTGCGGCCCAGTCGCAGGACGGCGACGGTGTCGGCGACGGCCCGCACGTCGGCCATGTTGTGGCTGACGAGGACGACGGCCAGGCCGCGTTCGCGCAGCCGCTCGACGAGGTCGAGGACCTGGGCGGTCTGTTCGACGCCGAGGGCGGCGGTGGGCTCGTCCAGGATGACGAGGGCGGGCTCGCCGACCAGGGCGCGGGCGATGGCGACGACCTGGCGCTGGCCGCCGGAGAGCGCGGCGACGGGGGTGCGCACGTCGGGGATGCGGATGGCGAGGGTGTCGAGGAGTTCGCGGGCGTGCTGCTCCATGGCGACCTCGTCCAGGAGCCCGTGGCGGCGTTTCTCGCGGCCGAGGAACAGGTTCGCGATGACGTCGAGGTTGTCGCACAGGGCGAGGTCCTGGTAGACGGTGGCGATGCCGAGGGTCTGGGCGTCCTGGGGGCGGGCCAGTCGCACGGGCTCGCCGTGCCAGGTGATGGTGCCCTCGTCGACGGGGTGGACTCCGGCGATGGTCTTGACGAGGGTGGACTTTCCGGCGCCGTTGTCTCCGACGAGGGCGAGGACTTCGCCGGTGTGCACGTCGAGGCCGACATCGGTGAGGGCCTGGACGGCACCGAAGCGCTTGGAGACCGAGCGCAGCTGGAGGACGGGTGCGCCTGTCACATGAACCTTCTTCTGCGGTGGTGGACTTGGACCCGGGTCGAGCTGGGCGGCTGGGCGGCTGGGCGGCTGGGCTACTTGAGGCCGGCGGCGGCGCAGGCGGCGGCGTAGTCGGCGGTGCAGATGTCGGAGACCTTGTAGAGGCCGTCGGCGACGACGGTGGTGGCGATGTTGGCCTTGGTGACGACCTTGGCGTCCAGGAACTTGGCGGGGATGGCCTTGTCGGTGGCGCTGTCGATGGTGGCGGTGGCGACGGCCTTGACGTCCTTGCCCTTGAGGAGGGCGACGGCCAGTTCGGCGGCGGAGTCGGCGAGCGGGCGGTAGGCCTTGTAGATGGTGAAGGCCTGGTCGCCGTTGACGATGCGCTGGATCGCGTCGAGGCCGGCGTCCTGGCCGCCGACGGGGACCTTGATGCCGGCGCCCTGGAGCTGGGTGATGATGGCGCCGGCCATGCCGTCGTTGGCGGAGTAGACGGCCTGGAAGCCGTTCTTGCCGAGCTGGGTGACGGCGGCGCCGATCTTCTGGCCGGCGACGGTGGGGTCCCACTGGCCGGACTGCTCGTAGACGATCTTCTTGACCTTGGCGTCGAGGATCTTGTGGGCGCCGGTCTTGAAGTCGGCGGCGTTGGGGTCGGCCTCGTCGCCGTTGATCATGACGACGTTGGCGTCGGCGGCCTGCGCGCCGAGGGCGTCGACGAGGGCCTGGCCCTGGAGTTCGCCGACCTTCTCGTTGTCGAAGGAGGCGTAGGCGGCGACCGGTCCGGTGGCCAGGCGGTCGTAGGCGACGACCTTGACGCCCTTGGCGGCGGCCTCCTGGACCCAGCCCTGGGTGGACTTGGCGTTGTAGGGGTCCAGGATGATCACCTTCACGCCCTGGGCGAGGAGGGTGTCGAACTGCTGCTTCTGCTTGGCGGCGCTGCCCTCGGCGTTGTTGTACAGGACCTTGCAGTCCGCGCACAGGGCGGCGACCTTGGCCTCGACGAAGGGGCGGTCGAAGGATTCGTAGCGGGTGGAGGAGGCGTTCTCGGGTAGGAGCAGCCCGATGGACTTGCCGTCTCCGGAGGCGGCCGCGTCCTTCTTGTCGCCGCCCGCCTTGCCGCAGGCGGCCATGGACAGGGCCAGTGAGATGCCGGTGGTGGCGATGAGGACGCGACGCAGTGCTGCGTTCATGGGGGTGCCTCTCCCTGACGTCGCCGCGGCTCTGCGGCGGGGTGGGGGGAGTTAAACCTGAACGCGTACATGACGTCAATAAGTAAATTCAGACTGCGGGCGATGCGCCTCTACTCGTTATCTTCATGAACACTGACGGGGAGTTGAAACCTGGAGGAAGCTCCAAATGGCGGAACGGCGGCGCCCGTTGCGGGGCCCGCCGTTCAAGAGTCGATCAGCCTGTCGGAGTGTCAGGAAGGCGGGGCGCCCGCCGTCCCCGCGTGCGGCGGGCGCCCCTGCGCGGAGGTGGTACCGGTGGATCGGGAACGACGCGTCAGGGGCGGTCGAGGGTGATCGAGTTGATCGGGCCCAGGTCGTACCAGACGCCGTTCTGCGCCGGGATGTCGTAGACGCAGTTGCCGCCGCCCGAGCCCTTGCACAGGTGGGCGTGGGCGCCGCCGGACTGGTTGTTGAGGACCCAGTGGTCGCCGTACTGGTTGCTCAGGTTGTGCGCGCCGTAGCTCCAGTACACCTCGCTCGGGGCCGAGGCCGGGTTCTGGTTCTGCGGGTAGACGCAGACCGCCCCGTACGGGCAGCCCGCCCAGGAGCCGTCGGCGGCGCCGGCGCCGCCGGCGCCCAGGGTGGTCAGGGCCGCGGTCGCGAGGGCGAGGGCGGCGAGGGCGTGGGTGATCCTGCGCATGGATGGTTCTCCCTTGGCTGGTGGGCGGCCTGACGTGGGGTCCGGCCGGTGCTCAGCAGCCTAGGAACGCGGGCGCGGCGGCGGTCCCTGACATCTGACAGGGGCGCGCCGCCGCACTCCGGGAGCCGACGTGCGCGGCTAGGGCGCGTATTCGGTCGTGATCAATCTGCGCGATTTACCTTCGCAGCGGGTCCAGTTCCGGTAAACCGTGGTGCGTGACGCGAGCGCAACTG
>NZ_JBEOUK010000022.1:0-130675 GCF_040304045.1 Kitasatospora sp. NPDC094016 | reverse complement strand
CAGACCGCCGCCCCACCCGCGTCCACGCACTCTGCACCCAACACGGCATCACAGCAACGGCCTGACCCAGATCAAATACTTCGCCAGCAGAGTCGGCGGGCCGACTTCCTGCGCGGAGCGCGGAGCGTTGGAGGCCGGACGGGTCAGGGGTTGTAGAGGCCGCCGGCCTCGCCGAGGTCGCCCGGGCCGTTGTAGCCCTGAGGACGGCCCTGGTTCCGCGTCCCGGGCCTGTTGGTCTCGACGAAGCGGCAGGCCGCGAAGTGCACGTCCCCCATGCCGGGCCGCAGGATGTCGCTCAGCAGCACGTCGCCGTCGAAGACGATCGAGCGGCCCGCGAGTTGGGGGTCGGTCAGCGTGGCGACGTTGATGACGGTTGCGGCCGGCGTCCCCGGGTCGAGTTCGATGTCGTACCCGCCGCCCACCGGGCTGGCGATCGCCGGGTTTCCCCGGATGGTGAGGCCGCTGGGGTAGGAGATGGTGTAGTTCTGCAGGCTCCGCCCGCCCACCACGGTGCGAGCGGCGCCACGGTCCTGCCCCTGTTCCACGCTGCCACCCCGGTTGGCGCCGTTCTCCACCTGCCCGCCCAGGTCGTCGGGGAGGACCATCCCGTGCTGCGTGTAGAAGTGCACCCTCGTCCCCGCGGGCACCCGGAAGGTGCCGTTCGCGGCCTCCCAGGCGCCGTGACCGCTGAGCACGAGACCGTCCGTACGCGCGGGCGCGGTGTTGTCGGCCTCCCAGTCGTCGTCCGGGTTCTGGTGGTTGATCATGGGCCGGTTCTGGTCGGCCGCGCGCTGGATCCCGGTCGCGCGGAGCATCTGTACGACGGCCGCGTTGCCGTGGCTGCTCTGGAGGCCGAGCAGCGACTGGGCGGCGGCCTGCGCCCGGTTCGGGTTCCTGGTCGCCGACTCCGAAGTGCGGGCCGGCGTGCGGGCCTTGCCGGCGGCGGCACCCTTGGTCCTGTCGTGGGCGTGCATCGTCCCCCTCGCGACTCGAAAGCTCACTCTCCTGGATAGCGGTGACGTCGGCGTGGGCGCCAGGTCCGTACGGGCAGTGCCCGCTGCCTGAAGGCGCACCGCGCGGTGCCCCGGGCGGCGCGGCACCGGGGCCTCGCGCGGAGGTCAGGCCGCGGGTATGCCCGCCGCGTAGAGCCCGGCCCGGCTGCCGCGGTAGGCGACGCCGCCGAAGGCCGTCAGCGAGAGACCGGTGTACTCGGTGCCGAACTCGGCCGGATCGTCCTGCCACTGAAGCCGGCCGGTGGCGAGGTCGAGGGTGTGCAGCCGACCGTCGTTCAGCGCCACGTAGACCCGGCCGTCGGCGACGGCCATCGTGCTCATGCCCCGGCCCAGGCCGTCCGGCACTGAGGAGGTCCACCGGCTGCGGCCCGTACTCGCCTCGACGGCGATGACCCGGTCGTTGCCGAGGAGGCAGAGCGTCCCGTCGGCGACCGGGGCGGGATGGACACCGGGGTGGCCGAGATCGTCACGCTGCCAGAGCACTCGGCCGGTCGCCGCGTCCAGGGCGGAGACAGTCGAGGCGGAGGCGGCCGAAGCGGCGCCGGTCGAGGCGGAGGCGGTCGGGGCGGCGCCGGTCGAGGCGGAGGCGGTCGGGGCGGCGCCGGTCGAGGCGGAGGCGGCGGAAGTGGACAGGTAGAGGACGCCCTCGTGGACCACGGGCCGGTCGACGAGCGTGCCGACGGCGGGCTGCTCCCAGCGTCGCTCACAGGTCTTCGCGTCGAGGGCGGAGATCCCGCCCGCAGGGGCGGCAAGGTACACGGTGCCGCCCGCGACCGCCGGCCCGCAGGCGGCCTCCAGCGGGCCGGCCCACCGGGCCTCGCCGGTGGCCGCGTCGTAGGAGTGGACGCGGCCGTCGCAGATCACGAACACGTCCCCGCCGACGGCGGGGCCGTCCGTCCATCCGGACAGATAGCCCCTCGGCGCCGGCACGGTCCACCGGACGGCTCCGGACGCGGCGTCCAGGGCGTGGACGTGGGAGTCGGTGGTCACGCAGACCAGTCCGTCACCTGCGGCGATCGGCCAGCCGAAGCTGCTGTCGGCGGGGTTGCGCGAGGCGACCTCGGCACTCCAACGCGGGGCGCCGGTCCGCAGGTCGAGGGCCCTGACCGTGCCGTCGAAGTCCGCGACGTAGAGGTCGGACTGCGGGGTGGCCGACAGGGCGACCCGGCTGCCGGTGCCGGTCCTGCTCCAGACGCGGTGGCCGGTGTCGGCGTCCCGCCGCGCCCACCAGCCGATGCCCCCGACGGTGGCGGCGGCCGCCGCCACACCGGCGACGCCCAACAGCATGCGCCTGCGGCTGACGTGGGCGCGGACGGGATCGGTCTGCGATTCGTTCGAGGTCACACCGAAGGTGACCGTCTGCGCCTGCCGCCGGTTGCACCGCGAGGGCGAGCTTCACAGAAGGCGCCGAAAAGGGCGGCCGGGACGCGGCCGGGATGCGGCCGGGATTCTGAAGGTTGTGCGTAGGAAGTCGGACCGGCCGACTTCCTGCGCAAGGGGCTCAGGCCGGACGGCCGACGGTTCGCGGCCGGGTCATCCGATCAGGTTGCCGGGCTCGTCGAGCCACACGTGCTGTTCGCCGGTCGGCGTCATCGTCACGCCGAAGCGGGTGAGGTCCGGTTCGCCGTCGGCGAGCCATCCCCGGCGGGCGCGGACGATCTCGTCCCACAGGCGGCGCGGCCCGGCCTGCCGGACCGCGTCGGCGGCGCCCCAGTCGTGGTGGCGGACGGACGCCCAGGAGCCGGCGCCGTCGGAGAGTCGCATCCGATAGGTGCCGCCGGGGTCCGCGTCGTCCCAGGTGTGGTGATACCGAACGCCGGGCACCCGGAGGCCGATGGCGAACGCCACGTCCACGTTCTCCAGCGCCAGCTCCGGGTCGATCGGCGACGAGCCCCGGAGGATCGGCCGGCCGGTCGGTTCGGCCACCGGGTGGGGGCGCTGGCTGCGGACCCACATGAAGCTGGCGTTGTCCACGAACTTGCCCTGGGAGGGCTCCCCCGGCACGCCGACCACCACGCGCAGGAGTCCGGCGTTGGCGTAGGGCGTGCCCCAGGGGGTGACGATCACGCCGCCGGGGCGGGTCTGTTCGAGCCAGGCGCGCGGCAGTCGGCGAACCGCCGCCGTGGAATGGATGCGATCGTAAGGCGCCCGGAGGGGCCGGCCTTCGAGGCCGTCGCCGGTCGAGCAACTGGGGTGGAAGCCCGCTGCGGTGAGTCGTCGGACCGCTGCGGCGGCGACCGCTCGATCGACCTCGACGGTGGTCACGTGGGCGTCGCCGAGCCTGGCGGAGAGGAGCGCGCTCGTCCATCCGGTGCCGGTGCCGATGTCGAGCACGGTGTTCCCGTCGGCCACGTCCAGGTGCCGGAGCATTCTCGCGACGAGGGAGGGCTTGGAGGCCGAGGAGGTGGCGATGCCCGGCCCGGTATCGAGGCCGTCATCGATCTGGGTGACCACCACCTCGTCGGCGTTCACCAGCGCCCACCAGGAGTCCGGGTGGTCGGCCCGGGTGATCCGGCCGTAGCCGGTCGGGCTGTCGTCGTCCGGGGCCCAGACGGAGTCCGGGACGAAGGAAGAGCGCGGGGCACGCTCGAACGCGCCCCGCCACCCCTCGCCCAGCGCCCCCGCCGATTCCATCCGCGTCAGCAACTGTGCGTATTCATCCATCAGTTGGAGCTCACTTCTTCGACGGCTTCACGGGCTTGGTCCACTGGCCGTCGGACTCCTTCGGGGACTGCTTCTTGTCCCCGTCCTCGCCACCCTTACCGTCTCCGTGCTCGCCCATTCCGGCTCCTCTCGATCGGTGCCGGTCACTCGGGTGCCGGCAAGGTCCTGTCCGGCACGGTAGAGGCCCAACCATGCCGGTGTGAGCCGCATTTCTCCGCATTTCTCCTATGCGCGGCGAGGCTTCCGCACGTTGCTCAGGTGGCTGCCAGTGCCAGCGTCGAGCGCGCACGGGAGATCAGCCGGTGTGCCGCGGGGCCGTACACCGCAGCATCGTGCAGCTTTCCCCAGACCTTCCGGTACAGAGCGATGTCGGCGGGTTCGTCGAGCCACAGCTCAGCGTTCCACGTCTCGACGATCGCGAGCCTGTCGTCGTAGATCCAGAAGCCGTGCTTGGGAATGACCGCCACCGGAGCCCCGAGCGGAACGATCCCCACCTCAACCGAGTCGAGCCCCAGCAGGCCTCCCAGACGGTCGAGTTGAGCAGCCAGAACGTCGGGCGGACAGATCTGCACGTACAGCGCGGCCTCGGACATGATGAAGCGGAAGCGCTTCCCTCGCTGGTAGAGGGACTCCTGGCGCTTCAACCGGGCACATACTCCTTCCTCGATGTCACGTGGCCCGTCATCCAGATCGGTTGCGCGAGTCAGGACGTGGCGGGCGTATTCCGCGATCTGGAAAATGCCCGGGATGATGGCAGGTTCGTAGCCGGTGGTCACCGCCGCCTCCCGGCCGTGCCTGACTCCGGCTTCCTCGCGCACCCGGTGCCCGCCGGCCAGCACCCGCTTCCATCCCCGATAGCGGTACTCCAGGCCTTGCAGCCTGCCCTTCAACTCGGCAGCGGTCTCGGGGCATCCCAGCGCTTCGGCCCACGCATGAAGATCCGCGGGAGTGGCCGTCTGCTTGCCGTTCTCCAGCTTCGAAATCTTCGACGCCGGCCAGCCCAGCCGTCCGGCGAGGTCGCGGCCGTTCACGCCCGCCTCGGTGCGCAACTCCCGTAGCCGCACACCGAGCGACAGCCGCGCCTGCTGAAAATCGGTGCTCACCACCCGGAGGCTACCTGCCGACCGAACTCGCACGTCGGTACCGCGAAGTGCCGTGCGGAATCGCAGGCTTGACATGAGGCAAGCACTGCGTAGGCGGCCGTGCGGTCGTGGAGGTGGCGGGCGCGGGTTTCGCAGAGGGCGCCGAGGAGCGCGGCCAGGAGGTTGACGGTCAGGAGGCCTAGCATCGGCGGCGGTCCCGCTCGCGCTTGTACTCGCGGAGGAGGGCGAGGAGGTTGATGAGGGTGCTGGCCGGGATGTTGCCGAGGGAGACGAGGGCGCGGCCGTTGAGGTCGGTCTCGCCGGGCTGGGCTGAGGGCCAGAGGATCCCGAACTCACGCCCCTCGGTGCGGAGTTCGACGATGAGTCCGGTGATCTGGCGGGCCGTGAGGTGGCGCAGCGCCGGATCGGCCGGATGGATGGGGTGGTGGGCGATCACGCGACACCGTCCAGCTCGAACCAAACGATTTTGCCCAGCTTCAGGGGGTCGACGCCCCACCGGTGGGTGAGGCCGGCGACCAGCTGGAGGCCCCGGCCGGACTCGGCGAGCGGGCACGGCGTTCGCTGCTCGGGGAGGGTGGAGGAGCGGTCCGCGACGGTGACGCGGAGGGTGTCGGAGAGGAAGTGGATGAGGACGACGGGGGAGGTCGTCTCGCCGTGACGCCAGGCGTTGACGATCAGTTCGACGAGGGCGAGCTCGGCGTCCGCGATGGAGGAGGGCGACCAGCCGACGCGGGTCATGCCGTCGCGGAGGGTGTCGCGAGCGAGGGTGAGGGAGGGGGAGTTGAGGTTACGCACGGGGATCTCCCGGAGAGGTGAAGGGGAAATGCCGAGCGGGCCACTGACGCCCGGTTCGGTGATCGGTGCATCACTGACTGTAGGGCACTGGTGGTACATGTACCGGTACTTTTACCCCCGCCTTCACTCGATCGATGGATTGCTGGACCCTTCAAGGGATCGCGATGGATGCTTGGGGGCATGCCACCACGAACCACCCCGTCAGCCAGGCAGGAGCGAGTAGGCACCGAGCTGCGGAAGATGCGCGACTGCGCGGGCCGCACAACGGCCGAAGCCGCCGCGCTGTTCGGATTCGCCCGACCGAAGATCACGCAGATCGAGAAGGGGCAGTACCCGATCAGCGCCGAGCGGGTACGCATGCTCGCCTGCGACTATGAGGAGAGCGATCGCGCCTACGTGGAAGCGCTCGCGGCCATGGCCGAGGAACGCCACAAGGGTTGGTGGGAGGACTACCGAGGGTCCGTGCCGCCCGGCTTCCTCAACATCGCCGAGATGGAGTACTTCTCCAGGGGACTGCTCACGTACCAGATCTCGCACGTCCCCGGCGCTATGCAGACGGAGGAATACGGGAGAGCCATCTTCAAGGATGTCCACCCGCCGCTCTCACCCCGCCACGTGGAAGCCCGCGTCGAGCATCGAGTTCAGCGTTCGGCGTTCCTGATGAGAGACGGAGCCGCGCCGTACTCCGCGTTGGTCCACGAGGCCGCTCTGCGCATGCTGTTCGGCGGCCGCGACGCCGCAAAGCGACAGATGGACCAGCTACTTGAGTACTCGGAACTTCCCCACGTGACGCTTCGGGTGATCACCTTCAGCACCAATGGCTTCATGGGTGCAGGTCAAGGCATCATCCACGCGAGCGGGCCAGTGCCCCGCCTGGACACAGTTCAGCTCGACACTGCCAACGGCCCGATGTTCCTTCACGAGCAGAAGTTGATGGAGAACTATCGCCACATCATCGACAGGATGACAGAGCGATCGCTCACCGAAAGCCAGTCTCGTGACGCCATCAGGCTTATCAAGAAGGAGATCTAGAGCCATGGAAATACTCGACTGGCAGCGTCCAGAGGCTTGCGGTGAGGGCGCGAGCTGCCCGGAGGTAGCCGTCACCTCCGACGCCGTCTATGTCCGCAGCAGCCTCCGGCCCGACGCGATCGCCCAACTCGATGTCACCGAATGGCGCGACCTCCTCTCCGCCATCCGCGCCGGCGAGTTCGACCTCTGATCCACCGCACCGGGCGGGCCATTCGTCGAACGGCCCGCCCTCCGCACACCCGATCCTGGCCGTCCCCCTTGGGACCCTTCCGCCTCTGCTGACCCAGCCGTCCGATAATCACAAGACGGCCTGATCCCGCCGTTCCCCAACCGCCCCCGAACGGACACCGGTTTGCCGCCGAGGAGGGCCGGGGTAGTGCCGAGGAGTTCGCACTCCCACGGACTCCAAGTCCGGTGCGGGCACTGATGCTTAGACATTGCGAAGGGATCGATATCCATGAACAGGACCCTCCGGAACGCCCTCGTGGCAGTCGCCGCCGCCGGCGCCCTCGCCGCTGCCGCCGCCGCTCCCGCCATGGCCGCAGGCACCGAGCAGGCCCAGCCGACGGCCCGGGTGCAGACGCAGCTCAGCAACCCGAAGACGGTCAAGGCCGACGACTTCAACAAGGCCCGCGACATCCTGATCAAGGCGGGCAGCAAGACGGCCGAGAAGACCCACCCGTCCCACGGCGTCAAGGACGTCCCCGTCTCCTACGGCACGAGCCTGCTCGCCGAGGCCCGCGACGAGTTCCGCGCGACGGACAAGAACCTGCCCGAGAAGGACAAGCAGTCCGGCATGTCCCACGCCCACTACAAGGCCGTCCACGACGCGGCCAAGAAGATGGGCATCGACACCTGGTAGCCCCGCCGGTAGGCCCTCGCGCGGCCTCCCCGCCGCGCGAGGGCCTACCGCCCCCCTCAGCTCTACCGGCCTACCCGGGCGTCGGGTCCTGCCTGCTCGGCCGGCCGTCCGGGTCGACAGTGAACACCGCGGTCTCGGTCCCCTCCACCCCGGTCACCGCGATCCGGTCCGGCCCGGACCAGTCGACCCTGCCGAACTCGCCGCCACGGACGTCCCATTCGCCCAGTTCCCAGTGGCGGGCGGACCAGCCACTGCCGGTCAACAGCTCGACCCGGTAGATCGGGTCGATCGAGAAGGCGACATCGGTCACGGTCAGCACGCGGTCCGGGTGCTCCGGGTGGCTCTTCCGGCTGACGGGCTGCCCGTCGCGGTCGAGCAGCAGCGACAGGAGCACGGCCACCCCGGCGAGGAAGACGAGCGACACCAGGGCGGCCGCGCACCCGACCTGCGACCACCAGGTGCGGAACTCGAACTGGATCACCAGCGAGACCACGGCCAGCACGACGGTGGCGCCGAGCAGCGGCAGCGGGTGGTTGAGCCAGCGCTCGACCTCTACCAGCCCGCCTGAGAACGAGGCCTGATAGCCCGGCAGATAGACCAGGAACGCCGCCAGCGCCACACCTCTGAGCCACCACACGATCCGCTTGCGACGTGCCGCCGTCATGCGCCCCTCCCCAGGGTGAGCCTTTGCCCGGACTTTACTACCGGATGTCCGGCGGTTGGGGCTCCGGTCGGCTCCGGCCCAGGCCCTGGGCGTCTACCGGTGCCGGCCACGACTCAGGACCGGCCACGACTCAGGACCGGCCACGACGCAGTACCGGCCACGACGCAGTACCGGCCACGACGCCGGAAGGCCCGGGCGGACATCGCTGTCCTCCCGGGCCTCCCGCTACCGGCCACACCCCCGTCACCGCCGGTAGAAGACGCTCCTCGACCAGAAGTAGCCGATCAGCGTCAGCCCGGTGCACCACGCCAGCGCGCTCCAGGCGCTGTTGCCGATCGGGGTGCCCATCAGCAGCCCCCGCAGGGTCTCGATGATCGGCGTGAACGGCTGGTACTCGGCGAACCACCGCAGGGCGGTCGGCATCGAGTCGGGCGGGACGATCGCGCTGCCGATGAAGGGCAGGAACTGTATCGGCATCGGCAGGTTGCTGGCGCTCTCCACCGTCTTGGCGACCAGCCCGATGCCCGCCGATATCCAGGTCAGCGCGACAGTGACGAACAGCAGCAGTCCGACGGCCGCCAGCCATTCCACCAGCCCGGCGTTGGGCCGGAAGCCCATCGCGAGCGCCGCGCCGACCACCAGGACCAGGCCGAGCATGGTCTGTATCACGCTGCCGACCACGTGCCCGGCCAGGAAGGCCGAGCGTGAGATCGCCATCGTGCGGAAGCGGTTGACGATGCCTTCCGTCATGTCGACGCAGACCCCGATCGCCGTGACCAGCGACCCCGAGGCGGCCGCCATCAGCAGGATGCCGGGCGTCACGTAGTCGATGTAGCTGCCGCCGCCGATGCCCGCACCGAGCGCGCCGCCGTAGGCGTAGTTGAACAGCAGCAGCATCATCACCGGCATGATCACGACCGCGAAGGTCAGCGACGGGTACCTCAGCGCGTGCTTGAGGTTGCGCCGCAGCATGGTCAGCGAGTCACTGACCGCGTAGCTCACCGAAGCGCTCATCGGGCGCCCTCCCCGGTCAGAGTGAGGAACACGTCGTCCAGATCGGCCGTCTCCACGACCAGCGACTCGGCCTGGACCGAGGCGTTGTCGAGCGCGTCCAGCACCGCCTTCACGGTGACCACGGAGTTGTCCCCCGGGATGTCCAGTCGCAGCGCCTCGGTGTCGACCGCGGCGTAGTCGAACAGCCCGGCGGCAGCACCCAGCTGGGCGGCATCCGCGAACTGGAGCCGGATCCGCCCACCGGGGACGATCCGCTTCAGCTCGTCCGCCGTGCCCTCGGCGACGATCCGCCCGCCGTCCAGGACGGCGATCCGGTCGGCGAGTTCGTCGGCCTCCTCCAGGTACTGGGTGGTGAGGAAGATCGTCACCCCGTGGTCGGCGACCAGCCCCCGGATGATCTCCCACATCGTCCGCCGGCTGCGCGGGTCCAGCCCGGTGGTCGGCTCGTCGAGGAAGATCACCCGCGGATCGCCGACCAGCGTCATCGCCAGGTCGAGCTTGCGCCGCATGCCGCCGGAGAAGGTGACGACCGGCTTGCGCGCCGCCTCCGTGAGGTCGAACCGCCGCAGCAGATCCTCGGCCCGCCTCCGCCCCTCCCGACGGGGGAGGTGGTTGAGGTCCGCCATCAGCAGCAGGTTCTCCTCGGCGGTGAGCAGGTTGTCCACCGCCGAGAACTGGCCGGTGACACCGATCGCCGCCCGCACTCCGGAGGCCCGCTCGACCACGTCGTGCCCGGCCACCCGGGCCACCCCGCCGTCGGCCGGGATCAGGGTGGAGAGGATCTGCACGGTGGTGGTCTTGCCGGCGCCGTTCGGCCCGAGCAGGGCGAACACGCTGCCCGCCGGAATCTCCAGGTCGATGCCGTTCAGCACGGCCTTGTCACCGTAGGACTTGGTCAGTCCGACTGCCGAGATCGCCGCCATCACGCCCTCCGGATCACGACGTCGCCGAGCTGGGTGCGGCCGCGGACCTCGACGGTCTCCCGGGCGTCGCCCGGGCCCTGCGCCGCGCCGAGGGCGTTGCGCACGGTGCCGACCTTGCTGTGCACGTCGAGCCAGGCCGCCGTGCCCTCCGCGATGCCGACCTCCAAGTCCCCCAGGGAGGTCTGCATGGTGACCTGGCCGCGCACCACCCGGCCGATCCGGATCGGGCCGTGCGCCGTCTTGGCGTCCACCCCCGCGTGGGCGGTGCCGACCTCGATCCGGCCGAAGGAGGAGCTCGCCTTGAGCGCCCCGTGGACCTCGCGGACCTCCGTGTCGCCGTTGCTGTTCTTGACCGTCAGCGCGCCCCCGACCGTGCCGACCGCGACCCGGCCGAGCCCGGAGACCTCCGCGTCCCCGTCGACCGAGTCGACCCGGACCTCCCCGTGGTCGGTCTTGAGCCGCGCGCTCGCGGCCTGCTCGACCTGGATCCGGCCGAGCGAGGTCTTCAGCCGGCAGTCGCCGAGCGGGCCCTCGGCGACGAAGGTGGCCATCGGGGCGTCGGCGTTGATCTCCGAGCCCGCCGGCAGCTCGATCAGGATGTCGATCGAGCCGATCCGGCCGAACGGCGAGCGCTTCTTCGGGCCCTTGAGGGTGAACCGGCCGCCGGCGTAGTCGACCTGGGTCTGCTGGGCGGCCTTGACGTCCGCCTCCTCGGCGGGGTTGGCGGGCTTGACCTCGACCACGGTGTCGGTGCGCTTGCTCGCGCTGATCCGCACCGAGCCGATCTCGAATTCGAGGGTGGCCGAGATCGGTCCGTCGGTCTCGTACGTAGGCATGGCTGTCCCGTCCTCTTGACTCTGATGGGTGTTCCCGCTGGTCGGAGCGGGGGTGACGTCGTTGCGGGTGGAGCGCGGATGGAGCGGATGGAGCGGGTCCAACAGGCGGAGCGGGCGGAAGCGTCAGTGGACCCAGCCGGTGAAGCCCTGGCCGCCGCCGCGGCGCGGGCGAGCCGTCGGCTGGGGGGCCTGCGGCGCGGCCGGGCGGGCGGGCGGCTCGCCGGCCTCCAGCACGCCGGCGACGGCCCGGACCAGCCAGGCGTTGAGGGAGAGGCCCTCCTGCCCGGCGGCCTCCTCGGCCCGGGCCTTGAGGTGGGCGGGCAGGCGCAGGTTGATCCGGGCCGTGCCCGTCTCGTCCGACTCCGGCACCACGGGCGGCGCCACTGGCACCACCGATGCCACCATCGGCGCCATCAGTGGCGCCACGGGCGGCACATCACCGTGGAAGGTGTCGGCGCCGGGCGGTACGGTGACCACGAACTCGGGATCGAGCCCGCGCAACCGCACGTCCACCGAGCCGGGGGCGAGCTCGCGGGTCACTTCGCCCATCGCGGCCGAGAGCGCGTTGAGCAGGGTGAGCCGCACGGCGGAATCCAGCGGCAGCGTCAGCCGCTCGGCCAGCGCGCGGGCTTCGTCCCCGCCCGTGCCCGCGGCCACCGCGAGCTCGTTCCGAAGGTTTTCGACGTACGGCGTGAGGTCCATGGCCTCAGCATGGCACAGCGATGGTGCCATGTCGAGCCATTAGTGGTGCCACTTTGGCGCCACCTCCGAGTGGGCACAGAGAACCGCCCCGCCGACAGCTGCCGACGGGGCGGTTCAGGGGCACTTCGCGGGGCGTCCACCAGGGCGGACGCCGGGGATCAGGCCTTCCAGCCCGCCAGGTAGGCGTCGATCTCGCCGGCCAGCCGCGCCTTGCCCGCCACGTCCAGGAAGGACGCCTCGACCGCGTTGCGCGCCAGCGCCGCCACCCCGGACTCGTCCAGGCCCAGCAACCGCGCCGCGACGGCGTACTCGGTGTTGAGGTCGGTGCCGAACATCGGCGGGTCGTCGCTGTTGATCGTGACCAGCAGCCCGGCGTCCACCATCCGCTTGATCGGGTGCTCCTCGATCCGCTCCACCGCCCGGGTGGCGATGTTGGAGGTCGGGCAGACCTCCAGCGGAATCCGGTGCTCGCCCAGGTGGTCCAGCAGCGCCGGGTCCTTCACCGACTGCGTGCCGTGCCCGATGCGCTCGGCGCCGAGCACCCGGATCGCGTCCCAGACCGTCTCCGGCCCGGTGGTCTCGCCCGCGTGCGGGACGCTGCGCAGGCCGGCCGCCCGCGCCCGGTCGAAGTAGGGCTTGAACTGCGGGCGCGGCACGCCGATCTCCGGGCCGCCGAGGCCGAAGCTGACCAGGCCCTCGGGGGCCAGGTCGACGGCGAGCCGGGCGGTCTCCTCGGCGGCCTCCAGGCCGGCCTCGCCGGGGATGTCGAAGCACCAGCGCAGGACGACCCCGAGCTCCTTCTCGGCGCGCAGCCGAGCGTCCTCGATCGCCTCCATGAAGGCGACGTCCGGGATGCCCCGCTTGACCGAGGAGTACGGGGTGATGGTCAGTTCGGCGTACCGGATGTTCTGGCGCGCCATGTCCTCGGCCACGCCGTAGGTGAGCGCGCGGACGTCCTCGGCGTCGCGGATCAGGTCCACGACGCTCAGGTAGACGTCGACGAAGTGCGCGAAGTCGGTGAAGGTGAAGTACTCGGCGAGCGCCGCCGGGTCGGTCGGCACCTTCGACCGACCGCGGTGGCGGGCCGCCAGCTCGGCGACGACGCGCGGCGAGGCCGAGCCCACGTGGTGGACGTGCAGCTCCGCCTTGGGCATCCCGGCGATGAACGCCTCGATGCCCCCCTGGCCACTGGGGTTTCCGATCCGACTTCCGTCCGGCTGGACCACGGTGGTTCCCTACTTCCTCTACGCGCGTACCGACAGGTGCTGGCAAGGATAGGCCGCCCCGGGGTCAGCCTCCGAGGGCGGTCGCCACGGTGTGGATGAGCAGCCCGGCCATGGCGCCGACGACGGTTCCGTTGATCCGGATGAACTGCAGGTCGCGGCCCACGTTGGCCTCGATCTTGCGGGAGGCGTCGTCGGCGTCCCAGCCCGCCACCGTCTCGGAGATCAGCGAGGTGATCTCGGCGCGGTAGGTGTCGACCAGGTACTGGGCGGCGCCCTGGAGCCAGCCGTCCACCTTGGCCTGGAGCTTGGCGTCGGTGGCCAGGCGCGCGCCGAAGCTGCTCACGCCCTCACGGATGCGCCGGCGCAGTTCGCTGTCCTCGTCCTCGGCCGCGTTCACCACCAGGGTCCGGACGGCCGCCCAGGTGGAGGCGATCAGGTCCTGCACCTCGGGCCGGGCCAGCAGTTCCACCTTGGCCCGCTCCACCCGGGCGATGGTCTCCGGGTCGGTCTGCAGTTCGGTCGCGAAGTCGGCGAGGAAGTTGTCGATGGCACCGCGGGCCGGGTGGTCCGGGTCGTCCCGGATGTCGGTGACGAACCGCATCAGCTCCTTGTAGACCCGCTCGCCGACCTGGTGGTCGAGGAACTTGGGCGTCCAGCCCGGGGTCTTCTGGGTGACCCGCTGGACCACCTCCTCGTGGTTGGCGGTCAGCCAGCCGTGCGCCCGGACGGCCACCAGGTCGACCACGCCGTGGTGCCCGCCGTCCGCGACCACCTTGCCCAGCATCCGGCCCATCGGCTCGGCCACCGAGGTGGCCGCCGCCCGCCTGGTCACCGCCTCGGCGACGACCGCCTGCACGTCGTCGTCCCGGAGCACCTCGAGCACCCCGCGCAGCGCCGCCGAGGCCTCCTTGGTGACCCGCTCGGCGCTGCCCGGCGCGGCCAGCCACTCCCCCAGCCGCCGGGCGATGCCCAGCGACGCGAGGCGCCCGCGCACCACGTGGCCGGAGAGGAAGTTGTCGCCGACGAAGTCGCCGAGCGAGCGTCCGAAGGCGTCCTTCTTGGTCGGGATGATCGCGGTGTGCGGGATCGGCAGGCCGAGCGGGCGGCGGAACAGCGCCGTCACCGCGAACCAGTCGGCCAGCGCGCCGACCATGCCCGCCTCGGCGGCCGCCGCCACGTACCCGGCCCAGGCGCCGGCGCCGGCCGCCTTGGCCCAGGTGGCGAGGGCGAAGACCAGGCTCGCGAAGGCCAGCAGGCCGGTCGCGATGGTCTTCATCCGGCGGACGCCATGTCTCTTCTGCTCGTCGGCGGCGGTGAACCGGACCCCGGGGCCCGTACCGCTGAAGGCTTCGTCACTCACCCCGCCAGTCTGCCCGCTGCCCGGCGCGGGCGAGGGCGCGCCCCGCGATCACGCGCCTGGTCACGCGCCCGGGCACGCCTCGCGCGCCGCCGCGCGCACGCCCCGTACCCACCCCGTCACGCCGTGTGCGGTCCACCGTGCCCGCCGACGCGGCGCCCCGCACGCCCGTCGGAGCCCGAAACCGCACCCCCCCTCAGGCCCCGCCCAGCACGATCACGCCCCGCCCAGCACGATCCGCCGCACCCCCTCGACCGCCCACGCCGCCGGATCCGTGCACCGCCGCCCGTCCAGCAGCACCCGCACCCCCGGCAGGTCCTCCGGCGCCAGCTCCCGGTACTCCGGGTGGTCCGCCTGGAGCACCGCCGCCACCACCGGCTCCCCGTCGTACGGGGGCAGCCCGAGCGCCGCCAGCTCCCCGCCCCGGTACAGCGGATCGCTGACGTACGGCCGCGCCCCCGCCGCCCGCACCGCCTCGACCAGCGGGAACACCCCGGAGTACGCCGTCTCCTTGACCCCGCCCCGGTACGCCGCCCCGAGCACCAGCACGCCCTGCCCGGCGATCCCGCCCGCCAGCGCGCCGTCCAGCACCCCGACCGCGTACCCGGGCATCTCCAGGTTGGCCTCCCGGGCGGCCCGCACGACCGTCGCGCCCGGGTCGTTCCACAGGTACAGCCGCGGGTACACCGGGATGCAGTGCCCGCCGACCGCGATGCCGGGCCGGTGCAGGTGGCTGTACGGCTGCGAGTTGCACGCGTCGGCGATCTCCGCGAAGTCCACCCCGACCCGGTCGGCGTACCGGGCGAACTGGTTGGCCAGCGCGATGTTGACGTCCCGGTAGGTGGTCTCGGCGAGCTTGGCGAACTCCGCCGCCTCCACCGAGGCCAGTTCCCAGACGCCGTTGGGCCGGGGCAGGTCGGGGCGCGGGTCGAAGTCCAGCGCGGCCCGGTAGAACTCGGCGCCGCGCCGGGTCGAGGCCGCGTCCACGCCGCCGACCAGCTTGGGGTAGCGCCGCAGGTCGGCGAAGACCCGCCCGGTGCGGACCCGCTCCGGGCTGAACACCAGCGCGAAGTCCGCCCCGGCGGTCAGCCCGGAGCCGGCCGCCAGCCGGGGCGCCCAGCGGCCCCGGGTGACGCCGACCGGCAGGGTGGTCTCGTAGCTGACCAGGGTGCCCCGGCGCAGCCCGGCGGCGACGGCGTCGGTGGCCGCGTCGAGCAGGCCGAAGTCCGGGGTGCCGTCGGCGGCGGTGACCAGCGGGACGACCAGCACCACGGCCTCGGCGGCGGCGACGGCGGCCGTGGTGTCGGTGGTGGCCCGCAGCCGCCCCTCGGCGACCACCTGCTTCAGCGCCTCGTCCAAACCCGCCTCCCGGGGGAACGGCGGCACGCCTTGGTTGACGCTGCGGACGACCCCAGGGGCGATGTCCGCCCCCGTCACCCGGTGCCCCTTCAGTGCGAACTGCACGGCCAGCGGCAGGCCCAGCTTGCCCAGCCCGACCACGCAGACGTCCATCGCCCGGCTCATCCCCGCACCCCGTTCATGCCCGCACCCCGTTCATCCTCGTGTCGCCTTTCCCTCCGGCTCCCAGCCTCCGGCGGCCCCGGCCTCCGGGGCCCCCGCTCACCCCCGGCCCCCGTTCACCGTGTTGGCGAGCCGGCGCCACACCGGGTAGCGCCGCAGCCCCCGCCGCAGCTGGGCCGGCACGGCGCCGCGCCACACCTGCTGGGCCAGGTTGAGCGGCGGGACCTCCACCGGCAGCCGCACCGGCTCCTCGCCCAGCAGGAACAGCTCGTCCGGCAGGCCCAGCCGGGCGTCCCGGAACGCCGGGTAGCCCGCGTAGTGCCGCCGCCCGTCGACGACCACCGGCGGGTCGCCGTGCGCGGCCTCGTACCGGATCAGGTCCCGCAGCGCCTCCGGCCTTACGGCGGCGGCGAGTTCGAGCCGCAGCCGCTCGGCGACGGGCAGCCGCGGGTAGACCGCACGGGCGTCGAAGCGCTCGACCAGCCGGCCGACCTCGGCGCACACCTGCTCCTGGACGGCGTCGTCGAGCAGCAGGAAGTCGTTCTGGAGCAGCCGCGGCACGTCCCAGGCGAAGCTGCGGGCCCGGATCGCGTCCAACTCCCCGCCGGGCGCCGCCAGATCGGCGGCGACCTGCTGCAACGCCGCGATCCCGCGCAGCCGGTCGAGCACCCCGGCCCGCTGGGTGACGTTGCCCAAGTCCTCGCGCAGCACCAGGAAGTAGCAGTCGTAGTCGGCGAGGACGGACACCCGGCCCGCCCGCAGGCAGGCCTCCAGGGTGAACGGCTGGTCCGAGAAGACCTTCAACTCCTCGTCGCGGCGCAGCCCGTGGCGCCGGACGAGGTCCATCCGGAACAGCTTGGTGTCGGACAGCGCCCAGGCCAGCGCCGAGTCGGTGAAACCGACGGACTCGGCGTTGGCGTGGAAGATCCCCTGCGGCACCAGCCGCCCGTTCACCCCGACCTGCTTGGGCACCAGCACGTCCGAACCCCAGGCGTCGGCCGCCGTGACCAGCCGCTCCAGCGCCTCGGCGCCGAGCCAGTCGTCCGCGCCGAGGAAGAGCACGTAGCGGCCGCGGGCCAGCGCCAGGCCCCGGTTGGTGGGGGCCGCCGGGCCGCCCGAGTTGGCCTGGTGCACCACCCGGAACAGCCCGGGGTGGCGGGCGGCGTAGTCGTCCAGGACGGCCTCGCCGCCGTCCGTGGAGCCGTCGTCGACGACCACCACCTCCAACCGCCCGGGCGCCAGGGTCTGCCCGACCAGCGAGTCCAGGCAGGCGGTGAGGTAGGGCATGGTGTTGTAGACCGCGACCACCACGGTCACATCGGGTCCGGTCATCGAGAAGCGCTGCC
This sequence comes from Kitasatospora sp. NPDC094016, assembly GCF_040304045.1. Classification (NCBI taxonomy): domain Bacteria; kingdom Bacillati; phylum Actinomycetota; class Actinomycetes; order Kitasatosporales; family Streptomycetaceae; genus Kitasatospora; species Kitasatospora sp. NPDC094016. The sequence continues at coordinate 113,617 of NZ_JBEOUK010000022.1, read as the reverse complement.
CTCCGGTGTGCTGTTCGCCGAGCGATGCAACGTCAACTCGGCTGCCCGCCGGGGAGTCACGTGCCCTCCCCGGACGGGTGACAGCGGCCGAACACGCGTTCAGCGTTCGGGAGGCTCAGCCGATCGCCACCTCCGTGTACATCCGCGCGATCACGTCCTCGATCGCCGGCTCGCGCACCGACAGGTCCACCAGCGGATAGCGAGCGGCCACCGCCGCCACGATCGGCGCGGCGCTCTGCTGTGCCGGGAAGGCCAGCCACTGCCGGGGCCCCTCGACCTTCACCACCCGGGCGCCCGCCACCTCGATCGCGGGCCGGGCCTCGGCCAGGTCGACCACCAGGGTGCGCTCGCTGCGCCCGGTGGCGTGCAGGCCGTCCAGCCCGCCGTCGTAGACGACCCGGCCGTGGTCGATCACCATCACCCGGCCGCAGAGCTGCTCGATGTCGGTCAGGTCGTGCGTGGTGAGCAGCACGGTGGTGCCCCGGTCCCGGTTGACCTCGCGCAGGAACTCGCGCACCTTCCCCTTGCTGACCACGTCCAGGCCGATGGTCGGCTCGTCCAGGTAGAGCACCTGCGGGTCGTGCAGCAGCGCCGCCGCGAGGTCGCCGCGCATCCGCTGGCCGAGCGAGAGCTGGCGGACGGGGGTGTCCAGCAGCCCTTCCAGGTCGAGCAGTTCGACGCAGCGGCCGAGGTTCTCGCGATATCGGCGGTCGGGGATGCGGTAGATCCGGCGGGCGAGTTCGAAGGAGTCGCGGAGCGGGAGGTCCCACCAGAGCGTGGTGCGCTGGCCGAAGACGACGCCGATCCGGCGGGCCAGCGCGACGCGCTCGCGGGCCGGGTCTACTCCGGCGACCCGCAACCGCCCGCCGCTGGGCACGAGGATGCCGGTGAGCATCTTGATGGTGGTCGACTTGCCGGCGCCGTTGGGGCCGATGTAGCCGACGCACTCGCCGGCCTCGACGGTGAAGCTCAGCCCGTCCACCGCGCGCACCTCGCGCTTGACCCGGCTGAAGCGGCCGGTACGGACCCGCACGGTGAAGGTGCGGCGGACGTCCTCGAGTTCGATCAGTGCCATGGGGGTTCCTTGCGTAGGAGGGGGGTTCAGCTGCCGGTGCCGCGGTAGGCGCGCAGCCCGGCCCGCCAGGCGAGCCCGGCGGCGGCGACGCAGAGCGCGGCGGCGAGCGGGGAGGCGTACTGGAAGGCGGTGGGCAGGCCGAGCGGGTCGGGCCGGCCGAGGACGCGCAGGGCTGGCAGCCAGTTGACGAAGGCCAGCGGGACGCCGAAGACCACGCCGGCCACCAGTTCCTTGGCGAAGATGGTCGGCGGGTAGTGCAGCAGGGTCGCGCCGCCGTAGGTGAAGGAGTTCTGGATCTCCTTGGACTCGCCCCACCAGAACTGCACGGTCGCGCCGCCGACGTAGATCGCGCCGAAGATGACGCTGCCGCAGACCAGCAGGGCGGGCACCAGCAGCACGCGGTCCCAGGTCCAGTGGACGTCCAGGGCGGCCAGCGACCAGGCGAGCACCGCCAGGGCCTGGATCGGGCGGCCGAGCCGGCGCAGCGAGAAACGTTCGGCGCACAGTTGGGCGAGCGCGGGCGCGGGCCGGATCAGCATGGTGTCCAGCGATCCGTTGACGATCCGCACGCCGAGGCCCTCGACCGAGCCGACCAGCAGGTTGGCCACCCCGAGGGCGAAGGTCGCGGTGCCGTAGAGGAAGGCGATCTCCGGCAGGCGCCAGCCGCCCAGCTGGTCGGTGTGCCGGAACATCAGCACCAGGACGACGAAGTCCAGCGAGTGCGTGGCCAGGCTGGCCACCAGGTTCAGGGCGAAGGAGGCCCGGTAGGCCATCATCGAGCGCATCCACATCCGGGCGCACAACCACCAGGAGCGGACCGCCCAGGCGGTGCGGGGCACGATCGGCTCAGCCACCCTGCACCACCACCCTGCGGGTCGCCAGCCACTGGGCGCCCCGGCCCGCGGCGAGCAGGGCGACGGCCCAGGCGAGCTGGAAGCCGAGCGCGCCGAGCAGGCCGGCGCCGGTCGAGCGCTCCAGGAAGACGTCGGTCGGCACCTTCACCAGCGCCGCCCAGGGCAGCACCGCGGCGAGGTCGCCGAGCAGGCCGGGGAAGAGCGCGATCGGCAGCAGCATCCCGGAGAAGAACATCGAGACCACCAGCATCACCGAGCGCACCCCGTCCGAGTCGTGCAGCCAGAAGCCGGTGATCGAGACCAGGAAGCGCAGCCCGAAGCTGACCACCAGCGCGAGCAGCACCGAGAGCAGGAAGACCGCCCAGGTCAGCGGCTGCTCGGGCATCCGGGTGCGGAACACCAGGGCGCCGACCAGCAGCGGCACGGTGCCGCGGACCAGCAGTTGGAAGGCGGCCCGGCCGAGGTCGGTGGCCAGCCACCAGCCCTGGAAGTCGACCGGGCGGTAGAGGTCGACGGCGATGTCCCCGCTGCGGAAGCGGTCCTGGAGGTCGTCCTGGAAGCCGCCGCCCCACACCGCGACGGTGACCAGCAGGGACTGGCTGACCCAGATGTAGGTGACGGCCTGGCTCTGGTCGTAGCCGCCGAGGCCGGGGCGGGCCTGCCAGAGGGCGAGGAAGGAGGAGGCCAGGATGATGCCGAAGACGGTGTTGGTGAAGGTGCCGGCCACGGTGGCGGCCCGGTAGGTGGAGTAGCGACGGAAGGCGCCGCGGGCGACGGCCGCGTAGAGCCCGAGGGCGGGGAGCGGTCCGGTGGGATCAGGAGGGCGTGCGGTCCGCGTCTCCGGGGGCGCGAGATTCAGCATATTGTCTCCTTGTCGACAAATACGGGCAGATGAATGCCCGCCGACGTCCGCGCACACCCCAACGGCTCCGACCGGCCGCACCCGGGGGTACCGGGCCGACCGCGCGGAGCTGACGGAACTGGGTGCGCTATGCGAGTGCGCCACGTGCGGCGCTACCTGGTCTGCACCTTTCACCGTAGCGCCGGGGACCAGCCGCCGCACCCGATTTCCCCGAGCACGCCAACCCCCCGACCACCCCCTGATCGGCCATCAAATAGCACATAATCGCGGCATGACCTTGAGCACCCGACGCCAGGCCAAACGAGCCGCCCGCCGCGCGGCCCGCCGAGCCCTCCCCCGCTGGCGCCGGCTCCTGCCCACCTGGCGCATCACGCTCGGCGCCCTCACCACCGCGCTCCTGCTCACCGTCGGCGCCTTCGCCGTGCTCTACGTCATCGTCCCGGTGCCCGACCCCAACGCCCACGCCGTCGCCCAGAACAACATCTACCTCTACGCCGACGACACCACCGAGATCGCCCGCACCGGCGCCGTCAACCGCACCGACGTCACCATCGACCAGATCCCCCCGCAGACCCAGCACGCCGTCGTCTCCGCCGAGGACCGCACCTTCTACCGCAACCGCGGCATCGACCTCAAAGGCATGCTCCGGGCCGGCTGGAACACCCTCACCGGCAAGGGCACCCAAGGCGGCTCCACCATCACCCAGCAGTACGTCAAGAACTACTACCTGACGCAGGACAAGACCATCGAACGCAAGGGCCGCGAACTCTTCATCGCCCTCAAGGTCGACCAGCAGCGCGACAAGCCCGAGATCCTCGCCGGCTACCTCAACAGCAGCTACTTCGGCCGCGGCGCCTACGGCATCCAGAGCGCCGCCCACGCCTACTACGGCGTCGACGTCTCCGCCCTCACCCTCGCCCAGGGCGCCTACCTCGCCTCCCTCCTCCAGGCCCCCAGCAGCTACGACGTCAAGACCGCCACCCCCGCCAACCGCGAGAAGGCCATCGCCCGCTGGCACTACACCCTCGACGGCATGGTCCAACTCGGCTTCCTCACCGACGCCGAACGCACCGCCACCACCTTCCCCGAACCGATCGACCCCCAGCCCGCCACCGGCCTCTCCGGCCAGGCCGGCTACCTCGTCGGCGTCGCCGACGACTACCTCGTCTCGGCCGGCATCATCGACACCGCCACCCTCAAGGCCGGCGGCTGGCGCATCACCACCACCTTCGACAAGCCCAAGCAGGACGCCTTCCACAAGGCCGTCCAGGACGAACTCACCGACGAACTCGACCCCCAGCACCGCCCCGCCACCGACACCGACGTCCGGGTCGCCGGCGCCTCCGTCGAGGCCGCCACCGGCCGCGTCGTCGCCGTCTACGGCGGCCCCGACTACGCCAAACAGCCCTACAACGACGCCCTGCGCCAGGACAACCAGATCGGCTCCACCTTCAAACCCGTCGACCTCGCCGCCGGCCTCATCGCCCAGCACACCCTCGACGGCCGGCCGATCACCCCCGACACCCGCTACGACGGCACCAGCGAACGCCCCGTCACCGGCGGCCCCACCCCCTACGCGCCGCCCAACGAGGACGACGTCGACTACGGCAACATCACCCTGCGCTACGCCATGGTGAAGTCCGTCAACTCCGTGTACGCGCAGGAGGGCGTCGACGCCGGCCTCGCCCGCGTCCGCGACACCGCCGTCAAACTCGGCATCCCCGACAGCGTCCGCGGCATGGACCCGGCCAACACCTCGATGACCCTCGGCACCGCCACCCCCAGCGCCCTCGACCTGGCCGGCGCCTACGCCACCCTCGCCAACCACGGCCAGGCGAACGCCCCGTGGTCCGTCCTCAAACTCGCACGCGTCCACACCGGCGGCGCCGTCGACGCCCCCAAGATGCCCGACCACACCCCCGTCGACGCCATCGACCGGCCCTACGCCGACACTGTCACCGACGTCCTGCGCGACGTCATCGGCCCCCGCGGCACCGGCGCCGCCGCCCTCGACCTCGGCCGCCCCGCCGCCGGCAAGACCGGCACCACCGACTCCAACCTCTCCGCCTGGTTCGCCGGCTACACCCCCGAACTCGCCACCACCGTCGGCCTGTTCCGCGAGAACCCGAAGACCCACGCCAAGGAACCACTGGCCGGCACCGCCGGACTCGCCCGGATCAACGGCGGCACCTTCCCCACCCGGATCTGGACCGCCTACATGAGCGCCGCCCTCGACGGCACCGCCACCCAGCAGTTCGACCTCCAGACCGGCCGCGACACCCCCGCCCCCGGCTTCAGCCCCAGCAGCAGCGCCACCACCACCCCCAGCCCCACCGCCACCACCCCCACCACCGGCGGCGGCAGCAGCGAAGAACCCCCCAGCAGCAGCACCCCCGTGCCCGACACCCCCACCCACGCCCCCAGCGCGCCCGCCCCGCAGCCCACCACCACCCAGGAACAGCCCAGCCCGCAGGCACCCCAGCCCACCGCCACCCAGGAGCAGTCCAGCCCCACCCCCCGACCCACCCAGACCCGGCCCACCCACCCGACCACGCCATCCAGCACCACCGGCGCCGCCACCAACCCGGCGACGAGCGCGACACCACCGGCCCAGCGGGCCACCCCGCCCGCCCAGTGAGCAACCCCCCGAGCGGTGAACCACCCCACCGGCCGGTGGACCACCCCGCCGACCGGTGAACCACCCCGCCGACCGGTGAACCACCCCGCCGACCGGTGGACTACCCCGCCACCAACTCCCGCTCCAACGGCGACCGGAACCGCGGCGTCACCCGCACCTCCCCCAACCAGCCAGCCAGGCGCGCCGCCTCCGCCGCGATCGCCGCCCCGGCCTCCGCCCCCACATCACCGAACAGCCGCCACACCACCTCGCCGTCCGGCCGCTGCGCCCAGCCGCCCACCACCCGGCCGCACCACCACACCGTCGGCCCGGCGTTGCCCGCCCGGTCGAACAGCGCCGGAACGTCCTCCGGCCGCAGGTACCAGTCCCGCCCCCGCCAGCCCATCACCGTCGGATCCAGCGCCGGCAGCAGCGCCGCCCACGGCTCCGGCTCCGCCACCGGCCCGGCGTCCCCCGGCAGCACCAGCGCCGCCGCCCCGCCCGCCAGCTCCACGTCCTCGGCGCCCACGTCCGCCAGCGCCCGGCGGGTGTCCCCCAGCGTCCAGCCCGTCCACCACTTCACGTCCTCGACGGTCGCCGGGCCGTACCCGGCCAGCCAGCGCCGCACCACCTCCGCCTTCGCCTCCCGCACCGGCGCCTCCGGCCACTGCGGCACCGGCGCCCACGGATAGACGTTGCTCAGCCACGACCCGCGCGGACGGCCCCGCCGCACGTGCCCGTCCGCGGCCAGCACCCGCAGCAGCCGGCTTCCCACGCTCTGCCGGCTCTCGTACGGCTTGCCCACCGACATCAGCATCGTCTCGCGCAACTCCGGCACGTCGTCGCCGAGTTCCTTCGTCGTCGCCTCGCCGCGCCGGGCCACGGCGGCCAGCACCGCGCGCTCCGCCCCGGCCAGCCGCGCCTCGTCCCAGCCGTCCGCGTGGTCCCGCAGGTGCTTGAGCAGCGTCGCCCGCTCCCTTGCCGCGATCGCCCGCGCCGTCGACGAACTCACGTGCGGCGCGAAGCCCTCCGTCACCGCGAACAGCGTCCGCCGCATCGACAGCAGCTTCACCAGCGTGACGTCCTCGTACAGCGCCCGGTCCACCTCCGCCGCCGACGGCTCCACCAGCCGCGCGCACGCCGACAGGTACACCGTCGCCGGGTCCGACGCGTGCAGCCCCACCAGCGCGTCCGCCACCTGCTCCACCCGCGCCACCCGCACCGACGGCGCCAGCAACTGCCGCCGCCCCACCCGGGCCCGCCGCTCACCCTCGCCGATCACCGGCACACGCCTCGTCATGCCCGGACCCTAGCGCCCACCACCGACAGGCCCGGACGCAAGGAGCCGGCCGGGGCAGCGCCCCGACCGGCTCACGCCACGTCCGTGCTCAGAGGTTCAGAGGTAGAGCCCGGTCGAGCCCTCCGTGTCGCCGAAGCGGGTCGCCGCCACCGCGTGCAGGTCGCGCTCGCGCAGCAGCACGTAGGTGGCGCCGCGGACCTCGACCTCCAGCTTGTCCTCCGGGTCGTAGAGCACCCGGTCACCCGGCTCCACCGAGCGGACGCTCTGGCCCACCGCGACGGCCTCCGCCCAGGTGCAGCGCTTGGACAGCTCCGCGGTCGCGGGGATCAGGATGCCGCCGGTCGAGCGGCGCTCGCCCTCGCTGCCCTCGATCCGCACCAGCACGCGGTCGTGCAGCATCCGGATCGGCAGCTTCTCGCCCAGCCGGTCGTGCCGCGCCGCCTCGTACTCGGGTGCGGCGGAGGAGGCCTGCGGGGTCGGTTCGTCGTTCGTACTCACGATCCCGAAGGTACCGCCCCCGGGCGCGCGGCGTGACGCTGGCCCGGCATGCGGGAAGCCGCGGCACCCGCGGGGCCGGGCACACCCCCAGGCAAGGGCACACTCCAGGTCAGGGCACATTCCAGGCCCGGGCACACCTCCCGGGCCCGGGCACACCGAAGGCCGGACGCCTCCCGCGCCCGGCCCTCACCCCGTGCCCGATCAGCCCTTGCGGCGCTTCCGGGCGGAAGCCACCAGCAGCAGCACGCCCACGCCGACCAGCGCGGCCGGGACGATCCGCTCCGTGCGCGGCTGCCCCTTCTCGTCCACGAACTGCGCCCGCACCTTCTCCACCACGCCGTTGGCGGCCACGTACGCCCGGCCGGCCTGCTCCTCGACGGCGGCCACGGCCTTCGCCTTCACCTGGGCGCCGATCGTGCTCGGGTGGACGCGCACGGCCAGCTCGTCCAGGGTGGCCGCCAGCTGGGTGCGGGTCCGGGAGATGTCCGCCTCGATCTGGGCGGTCGTCCGCGCCGACTTGTCCTTCGTGCTCGCCTCGCCCACTCGGGCCACCCCATTCACTTGCTGATGTTGTCCTGTGCGACTGACCCAGTCTGTCAGTTGCCGAGCAGGGCCGCGCGACCCCACCCACCATCGGAGGTAAGTTTGCCGTGCTATGACCGCCCGCCCCAGCAACAGGAGATTTACCCGTGAGTGAGCGTCTCCAGCCCGGCGACACCGCGCCCGCCTTCAGCCTGTCCGACGCCGACGGCAACCAGGTGTCCCTCGCCGACCACCTGGGCCGCAAGGTCATCGTCTACTTCTACCCGGCCGCGCTCACCCCCGGCTGCACCAAGCAGGCCTGCGACTTCACCGACAACCTGGAGGTCCTCGCCGGTGCCGGCTACGACGTCATCGGCGTCTCCCCGGACAAGCCGGAGAAGCTCGGCAAGTTCCGCGAGGCCGAGAACCTCAAGGTCACCCTGGTGTCCGACCCGGACCACCAGGTGCTGGAGGCCTACGGCGCCTACGGCGAGAAGCAGAACTACGGCCGCACCTACGTCGGCGTGATCCGCTCCACCGTGATCGTGGACGAGCAGGGCAAGGTCGAGCGCGCGCTGTACAACGTGAAGGCCACCGGGCACGTCGCCAAGCTGCTGCGCGACCTCAAGGTCGAGACGGCCTGACGCTCGACGGCCTGGCATCTGGGCATCCAGCTCGCCCGGCGCCTCGCTCGCCCGGCGCCTCGCTGAACGAAGCGGTGGCGGCACACCCCCCGACCGGGTGCACCGCCACCGCGTCTCTCACCTCAGGGCGCCGTCAGCAGGCCCCGAGGTCGCTCCAGACGCCCCACGAGCCGCTGGCCGCGGGGTCGTCGCCCTTGGTCCACCACTTGTTCTGGTAGTAGTGACCCTTCCACGACACCTTGGTGGTGGTGGCGTAGGTGGTGCCCGCGTCCCAGCTCGGGGCGGCCGTGCAGGCCCCCGTCGTCGGGGTGGCGGTCGCGGTGGCCGTGGCGGTCGGGGAGGCCGTGGCGGTCGGCGAGGCCGTCGCCGTCGGGGAGGCGGTCGCGGTCGCGGTAGGCGTCGGGGTCGGGGTCGGGGTCGGCGTGCCGCCGTCCACCGTGCCCCGGGTCAGGTCGCCCTTGAGCCCGTACAGCGTGCCGTTCACGTTGACCGTCCAGTTCGACGGGGTCGAGACCGGCAGGTAGTAGACGAAGTCCAGGTCCACCGAGGCGCCCGGCGCCAGCGACTGCCAGCCCGGCAGCTTGACCGACACCCGGTTGTAGGTGCCCTTCAGGCCGCCCACGTTGCCCGGACCGGGGTTGTCCTGCCGGATGACCTGGAGGCCGAAGCCGGACTGGTCCTTGGCGTTGCCCGGAGCCGAGTTGCTGTAGTCGAACTGGAACTCGGTGCCGCCCGGCAGGGTCGTCGTCGAGTTGTTGACGATGTGGATCTTCGGGTTGATCGGGTAGTTCGAGTCACCCAGCGCGAAGTTGGTGAACGACACGTCGATCGGCAGGGTCTGCTGCGGCAGCGGGACCGTCGAGCGGGTCGCGCCGTACGGCGTGGCCGCCTTGAACTTGTCGTACATCAGCGAGGTCAGCGTCGAACCCGGCACGTACTCGCCCTTGCCGCCGTTGGCGCTCGCGTCCCACTTGTAGTCGCCCGCGAGCTCCCAGATCATCGCGCCGCCGGCGCCCTGGTTGACGATGTAGTCCGCCTTGGCACCCACCGACTGCTCGTCCTCGGTGGAGAGGAACACCTTCTTGGTGTCGTTCCACAGCCACGGCGCCACCAGGCTGCTGCTGTAGTTGCGGGCGTAGGTGCCCTGCAGCGCGGTGTCCTTCACGCCGTACTTGGCCAGGTAGTCGGGCAGGATGCCCTTCTCCAGGTTCTTCGCGTGCCACATCGGGTTCGACCCGGCCGGGGACTCCTTGCCCGCGTCGTCCTTGTCGTTCCAGATGTTGTCGATGCCGACCGCGCCGTCACCGCAGGAGGTCAGGCCGGAACCGGCCGGGCAGGTGGTCGCCGCCGCGGTGCCCCACAGGCCGTTGGTGCCGCCCGTGACGTTCTTGAAGCCCCGGGTGTAGTACGGCAGACCGACGTTGATCCGGCCGCCCGGCATCGCACCGCGGAAGTAGTGGTACGACCAGTCCGTGTTCAGGTAGCCGATGCCCCCGTACTGGCCGGTGCCGTACACGTTGGCCGCCGCCAGCTCGCCGTCCTTGCCGTCGTCGAACAGCGAGGCGTTCGGACCGACGTACTTGTTCCAGGCGCCGTGCAGGTCGTACGACATGATGTTGACGTAGTCCAGGTACTGCGCCACCTGGAAGGTCTCCATGCCGCGCAGCAGGTAGCCGGACGACGGGGCCGCGACCGACAGCAGGTAGTGCCTGCCGTCGGCGGCGCCGGCCCGGTCCAGGTTCTCCCGCAGCGTCTTCATCAGCGCCGCGTAGCCCTTCGCCAGCGAGCCGCGCTTGGAGTTGGCGAGCTGCCAGTCCAGCGGGTTGCCGGCGTCCTTCATCGAGGTCGGGTACTCGTAGTCGACGTCGACGCCGTTGAAACCGTACTTACGGATGAAGTCGACGGACGAGGCGGCGAAGGTGTCGATGCCGGCCTGGTTGACGCTGCCGTCCGGGTTGACGGTCATCGAGTAGAAGCCGCCGGAGTTGACGCGCTTGCCGTCGTCCCCGAAGTAGCCGCCGGTCTCGGTCCAACCGCCCACCGAGATCAGGGTCTTGACGTTCGGGTACTGCTTCTTGAACTTCGTCAGCAGATTGAAGTGGCCCTTGTAGGGCAGCGTCGGGTCCAACTCGGCCCCGGGCACGCCCGGGAAGGAGATCCCGGTGGCCTCGTTGGTCGGGCCGTCGGTGCCGACGGAGAGCTTGTTGTCACCGCCGACGTGGCCGAACGCGTAGTTGAGGTGGGTGACCTTGTCCCAGGGGATGTCGTTCACCAGGTAGGGCTGGTCGCCGTTCTTGCCGGTGCGCCAGCCGGTGAAGTAGCCGATGATGCGGCGCTGGTGGTCCGCGCCCATCTTCTCTCGGCCGCCGGTGTCGTAGACCGAGCAGTACGGGACGTCCACCCCGGCCGTCTGGTACAGGCCGTCGGGGCGACAGGCCCCGTTGTCGACGGTCGCGGACGCCTGCGAGGGCACCGCGCCCAGCGTCGACAGCAGCAGACCGGCCAGACCGGCCGCGGCCAGCGAGACCGCACCCGCCCGGGCAGCCGGGCTCTTGCGACGGAGTGCGGCGGTGGGACGCCGCTCCGCCGTGTTTCGGATCAACACTCGGTCCTCCGGGAGAGAGTGTCGGCGCGTGCCTGTGGGGGAGCACGCACGTGGGGGATTGCAATTGGCGCCGAAGCTATGTGGTCTGAACCACATAGGTCAATAGGTCTGTACCAATTGGTAATCAAACCCCCAACCCCGCCGGTCACCCCACCGACGACAACAAGTCACCCCCTGGCCGAAACCCCGTCACCCGTAACCAAATCCCCCATCGATCGTTCGCACACCGGGGGACGGGCGAACCACTGCCCGAAGGGGAACAACCATGCCGGTCAAGTACACCCGCGAACTGCTCGCGTCGCTCGCGGCCGAGTCCAGCAGCGTCAACGACATGATGCGAAAGCTCGGCGTGCCGACGGCGGGCGGCAAGCACAGCTACCTGAGCAGGCGGCTCCGGCACTACGGCATCGACACCTCGCACTTCACCCAGGAGGGTTGCCGCGCCTACAGGCGGCGCCAGTACTCGAAGGAGGTGCTGGCCGAGGTCGCCGCTGCCGCAACCACGCTCGACGAGATGCTGATCACACTCGACCGCGAACCCAACCGGTACAACCGCTCCTACCTGCGACGGAGGGCCAAGGCGTACGGCATCGACACGTCGCACTTCCCGTCGCCTGGAACCGTCTACACCCGGGAACTCCTCCAGGAGGCCGTCGTGGCCTCGCACAGCGTGGCCGGGGTCGTACGCTACCTCGACCAGCGTCAGGCCGGTGGCACCCAGGCCCACATCGGGCGCCGCATCAAGGCACTCGGCATCGACACCTCGCACTTCACCGGGCAGGCCCACGGCCGCGGTAAGCATGCACCCACCAGAATCCCCGCCGAACAACTCCTCGTTCAGCGCCCCTGGGGGGCCAAGCGACTCCCGGGCTCGCGGATCCGTAGCGCGCTGAACGAACTCGGCAGGCCGCAAGAGTGCGAGGGCTGCAGCACCGGCCCCGAGTGGCGCGGGCACCCGATGACGCTGGAGGTCGATCACGTCAACGGCGACTGGTCGGACAACCGGCCGGACAACCTGCGGCTGCTCTGTCCCAACTGCCACGCCATCACTCCGACCTACTGCAAACGGAAGTCGAGGAAGCGCACTGCCTAGCGGCTTGGCCGGAGGAAGGTGTCGGCCAATTCGCGGGCCCAGTAGCATGATGGTCAGCAGGACAGGCGGTCGTGGCGCAGAGGCGACGCAGACGGTTTAGGTCCGTTGGCCCGTGAGGGCTTGAGGGTTCGAATCCCTTCGGCCGCACCAGGATGACCTTCAAATCGAAGGGGCCCGACCGGAATGATTCCGATCGGGCCCCTTCGATTTTCTCAGCCCAGGAGGTCCTTGACGACCGGGGCGAGGCCGCGGAAGGCCAGGCCGCGGTGGCTGATGGCGTTCTTCTCGGCGGGCGTGAGTTCGGCGCAGGTGCGGGTCTCGCCGAGGGGCTGGAGGATCGGGTCGTAGCCGAAGCCGCCGTCGCCGGAGGGGGCGGTGCGCAGGGTGCCGAGGAGGCGGCCCTCGACGACGCGCTCGGTGCCGTCGGGGAGGGCGAGGGCGGCGGCGCAGAAGAAGTGGGCGCCGCGGTGCGGGTCGGAGATGTCGGAGAGCTGGGCGAGCAGCAGGTCGAGGTTGGCGCGGTCGTCGCCGTGCTTGCCGGCCCAGCGGGCGGAGAAGATGCCGGGGGCGCCGTTCAGGACGTCGACGCAGAGGCCGGAGTCGTCCGCGACGGCGGGCAGGCCGGTGGCGCGGGCGAGGGCATGGGCCTTGAGGAGCGCGTTCTCGGCGAAGGTGACGCCGGTCTCCGGGACGTCCGGGATCTCGGGGTAGGCGTCGGCACCGACGAGTTCGACGTCCAGGCCGGCCTCGCCGAGGATGGCGCGGAGTTCGGCGACCTTGTGCTGGTTACGGGTGGCGAGGATCAATCGGGTGGACATATCGCCCACCCTATCGGCAGCCCTCCCGACGTCAGCCGGTGCAGACCGAGGTGAGGTTGCCGGCCGCGTCGCCGAGCGGCTTGAGGTCGGGGACCTCCTTCTTGTCGACGGCCTGCTGGACCTTGTCGGCCTGCTTCTGCAGGTCGGCGACGGCCTTGGCGACGTCGGTGTTCTTGGAGTTCCTGCCGACCTGGTTGAGGTCGGTCCTGAGCTTCTCCAGCGCCTTCGCGGCGGCCGCCGAGTCGTTGCTCGCGTTGCCGTAGGCGCTGGTGACGTCGGCGAGGTCGCCGGTGATCCTGACCGCCGTGTTGCCGCAGTCGATCGCCTTCTGGGCTGCGGAGCAACTGACCATGCTGAGCGGGAGGATGGCGATCAGGCCGGCCACGGCGAGGGCGGCGGGGCGGGCGATGCTGGACGGCATCCGGTCCTCCTGTGGGGCGCGCGGGTTCCGTGGGACGGGACGCGCGCCGGGGGGTGCGCGGTTCCCGCAGCAGGGGTGCTGCGGGAACCGTACGGGCTTCGGGCCCGGCGTGTACAGCGGCCCGTACGGCTGCGGGTACATCCGGGTCCACGGCGCCGCGGGCCGAACCGGTTCAGGCCTCCAGGGCCTTGCGCTGGATCTCGTCGAGCTCGGCGCAGCCCAGGGTGCCGAGGTCGAGCAGGCGGTCGAGCAGGGCGCGGTCGAAGGGGGCTCCCTCGGCGGTGCCCTGGACCTCGACGAAGCGGCCGTCGGAGGTGCAGACGATGTTCATGTCGGTCTCGGCGCGGACGTCCTCCTCGTACTGGAGGTCGAGCATCGGGACGCCGTCGATGATGCCGACGCTGACGGCACTGACGCCGCCGGTGATGGGCTGGCCCTTGGCGCGCAGGAGCTTGCGGTCGCGGGCCCAGGCGACGGCGTCGGCGAGGGCGACGTAGGCGCCGGTGATGGCGGCGGTGCGGGTGCCGCCGTCGGCCTGGAGGACGTCGCAGTCGAGCACGATGGTGTTCTCGGCGAGGGCGCGGTGGTCGACGACGGCGCGCAGCGAGCGGCCGATGAGTCGGCTGATCTCGTGGGTGCGGCCGCCGATGCGGCCCTTGACGGCCTCGCGGTCGCCGCGGGTGTTGGTGGCGCGCGGGAGCATGGAGTACTCGGCGGTGACCCAGCCTTCGCCGCTGCCCTTGCGCCAGCGGGGGACGCCCTCGGTGACGCTGGCGGTGCACAGCACCTTGGTGTCGCCGTAGGAGATGAGGACGGATCCTTCGGCGTGCTTGCTCCAGCCCCGTTCGATGGTGATGGGGCGGAGCTGGTCGGGGGTGCGGCCGTCGATGCGTGACATAGGCACTGAGCGTAGTCGCTCGGAGTGGGTGTTCCGGGTGCGCCTCGGCCCGCCGTTCCCGGGTGGGGCGGCGGGCCGGGGGTGGGGTGAGCCGGGTGGCTCAGCTCACATCATGTCCTCGATGTCAGCGGCGATCGGGTCGGCGTCGGTGCCGATGACGACCTGGATGGCGGTGCCCATCTTGACGACGCCGTGGGCGCCGGCGGCCTTGAGGGCGGCCTCGTTGACCAGGGAGGCGTCCTTGACCTCGGTGCGAAGGCGGGTGATGCAGCCCTCGACCTCTTCGATGTTGTCGATGCCGCCCAGACCGGCGACGATCTTCTCAGCCTTGCTGGCCATCTGATTTCTCCCTCTGTCTCGGCCCGCCGGCCGCTCTGCCGGGTGCCGTCCTGCGCTGTGCTGGGGTGTCCGCCGACCGGTGGCCGGCGTGGTCGGTACCGGTGCTGACGCGGGTTCAGCCTCGGTCGCGCCGCCGGGCAGCGCGACCAGCATCACCTGCTCCGGTCCGATCTGCCACGTTAGTCCACTTTTGGCCCATTCTGGCGCGCACGGTCCCGACCGTCACCAGAGGATGACGAGCAGCGGGCTCGTGCCCGGAGTGCGGCCTGCGTCCCAAAGTGGTCTACACCAATATATGTGTACTCCGATGAACGCAGAAAGGACCCCGGGTGTTCCGGATCCCCGCCCGGGGGTCCCGCCGGGGGCCACCGGCCGGCAACTGCTCCCGGAGGGCGAAGGATGAGTTCGGCAGGCGCCACGGCCCCGCAGCGCGTGTGGTGGCACACCTTCTACGGCGGCCTCCAGAAGATGGGCCGCTCCCTGCAGCTCCCGGTGGCGGTGCTCCCCGCGGCCGGCATCCTCAACCGGCTCGGCCAGCCCGACGTCTTCGGCAAGGACGGCCTCGGCTGGACCGACGTCGCCAAGGTCTTCGCCGCGGCCGGCGGCGCCCTGCTGGACTCCTCGTTCGGCCTGCCGATGCTGTTCTGCGTCGGTGTGGCGATCGGCATGGCGAAGAAAGCGGACGGTTCCACCGCGCTGGCCGCCGTGGTGGGCTTCCTCGTCTACTACAAGGTCCTGCACGCGTTCCCGGAGAACTGCAAGAACGGGACGGTCCTGGTCACCGACGCCTGGACCGGCCAGTGCGTGGACTACAGCTCGGCCAAGGCGGCGGCCGCGACGTACCAGAACCCGGGCGTCCTGGGCGGCATCCTGATCGGCCTGATGTCGGCCTGGCTCTGGGTCCGCTTCCACCGCACCAAGCTGGTCGACTGGCTGGGCTTCTTCAACGGCCGCCGCCTGGTGCCGATGATCACCGCGGTGGTGGGCCTGGCCACCGCCTGCGTCGCGCTCTGGGTCTGGCCGCCGATCGGCCGCGGGCTCAACGACTTCAGCCAGACCCTGGCCGACCTGGGCGCGGGCGGCGCCGGCATCTTCGGCCTGTTCAACCGCGCGCTGCTGCTGATCGGCATGCACCAGCTGCTGAACACATTCGTCTGGTTCCAGTTCGGCGAGTTCGTCAAGCCGGACGGCACCATCGCGCACGGCGACATCCCGCGCTTCCTGGCGGGTGACCCGACGGCCGGCCAGTTCCAGTCCGGATTCTTCCCGATCATGATGTTCGCGCTGCCCGCCGCCGCCCTGGCGATCGCGCACGCGGCGAAACCGCACCGCCGCAAGGAGATCTACGGCCTGATGCTCTCGGTCGGCCTGACCTCCTTCGTGACGGGTGTCACCGAACCGCTCGAGTACTCCTTCGCCTACGTCGCCCCGGCCCTGTACGGCGTGCACGCGCTGCTGACCGGCGCCTCGATGGCCGTCACCTGGGGGCTCGGGGTGCACGACGGCTTCAGCTTCTCGGCCGGCCTGATCGACTACGTCATCAACTGGGGGCTGGCCACCAAGCCGTGGCTGATCATCCCGATCGGGCTCTGCTTCGCCGCCGTGTACTACGCGCTCTTCCGGTTCATCATCGTCAAATTCAATCTGAAAACACCCGGGCGGGAGGACGAGAGCGAGGTCGAGGACGTCACCAAGCTCTGAAACCGAGCGTCACCGGGCAGCACCCGCAATGGGCTCCGGACCCGACGGTCCGGAGGCCGTCGGCATTTCCGGAAAGGACCGGATGCCCGGGCGGTAAAACAATTCCGATATACGCCCCGGGGATTCCCCGGCGGGCCGTCCGCCGTGCCAGGCGGGGCCGGGGCGGCCCGCACCGCCCCGTCGCCGGGCCGTCGGCCGGGGGCGTCGCGGGGGTGGGGAAAGGCCACGGCCGCCCGGCGCGGGCGGTGGCCGGCAATCGGCCGACGCCGTTTCCCCGTCGGCCCCGACCGTGCGCCGCGGGGGGTCGGAAAGCCGCGGATTGGCCGAAGCCGGACGGGGTGGGGCCCGGACTCGTCCCGACCGCCGGCCGTTCGTGATGTCCGACACCCCGGCGGGCCCCTTCCCCGCCGCCCGCCGGACCCGGACCGGACCCCGACGGCGGACACCCGGACCCCGGGGGCCGCCTGCGCCCGGACACCGTCGCGCCCGCCCGTGAACCCCGCCGACCCGACCCCCGTCCGCGCACCGCCGGGCCCGCGGCGGACCCCTGACGAGGCCTCGGCGGGGCCTCCGGGCGGGGCCGGGTCTTTTTGTTGCGCAAATAGCCAAAATCCCAATCACGACCGGTAATCATGATCGTCGTTCCGCAACTAGGTTTCGATTTCATAGCGCTTCCCGGCAGGGGCGCTTTCCGGGGTTCCCCCCCTTCTCCACCCGTGCTACAAAACTGGTCTACACCACACGTGGTGTAGACCAGTTCGCGGTTCGGCCCCCTGTGCCCCTCCCCCGACCGCCATGCCGTTAGGAACCCACCCCAATGAGTCAGTCAGCGCAGGCACCGGCGCCCGCCACGGCTCCGGCCACGCCAAGCCCCGTCAAGAAGTTCGGCCAGAACCTCCTCCAGGGCCTGCAGAAGATCGGCCGCAGCCTCCAGCTGCCGGTCGCCGTCCTCCCGGCCGCAGGCATCCTGCTCCGCCTCGGCCAGGACGACGTCTTCGGCAAGGACGGGCTCGGCTGGGGAAAGGTCGCCCAGGTCTTCGCCACCGCCGGTGACGCCGTGTTCAGCAACCTGCCGCTGCTGTTCTGCGTCGGTGTCGCCATCGGCTTCGCCAAGAAGGCCGACGGCTCGACCGCGCTGGCCGCCCTGGTCGGCTACCTGGTCTTCCACAACGTGCTGACCGTCTTCCCGGTGGACGGGAGCATCACCGCAGCGCTGCCGGAAGGAAAGCCCCAGAACCCCGGGGTCTTCGGCGGCATCGTGGTCGGCCTGCTCAGCGCCGTGATCTGGCAGAAGTACCACCGCAAGAAGCTCGTCGACTGGCTCGGCTTCTTCAACGGCCGCCGCCTCGTCCCGATCATCATGGCCTTCCTCGGCACCCTGCTCGGCGTCGTCATGGGCCTCATCTGGGGCCCGATCGGCACCGGCCTGACCCACGCCAGCGACTGGCTGACCGGCCTCGGCAGCGTCGGCGCCGGTGTCTACGGTGTCGCCAACCGCGCGCTGATCCCGGTCGGCATGCACCAGTTCCTGAACACCTTCTTCCAGCAGCAGGTCGGCAGCTTCACCGACCCCACCGGCCACACCTGGACCGGCGACATCCCGCGCTTCTTCCACGGTGACCCGACCGCCGGCCAGTTCATGTCCGGCTTCTTCCCGATCATGATGTTCGGCCTCCCCGCCGCCGCCATCGCGATCGCCCACGCCGCGCGCCCCGAGCGCCGCAAGGCCGTGCTCGGCATGATGATCTCCGTCGCACTGACCAGCTTCGTGACCGGTGTCACCGAGCCGATCGAGTTCTCCTTCATGTTCATCGCCCCGGTGCTCTACCTGATCCACGCGGTGCTCACCGGCCTCTCGATGGCCGTCACCTGGGGCCTGGGCGTGCACGACGGCTTCGGCTTCTCGGCCGGCCTGATCGACTACGGGCTCAACTGGAACCTGGCCACCAAGCCGTGGATGATCATCCCGATCGGCCTGGTCTTCGGTGCGCTGTACTACTTCCTCTTCCGCTTCGCGATCACCAAGTTCAACCTCAAGACCCCCGGTCGCGAGGACGACGACGAGATCGAGGACGTGACCAAGGCCTGAGGCCCCGCCCGTCCGCACTCCACGGCCCCGCCCCGCCGCTGCTCCCCCAGCGGCGGGGCGGGGTCGTCGTGCGTCCCGCCCCGGGGCGGCGGGAACGGCGGTTGACGAACCGGCGCAGGCACTGGTCAACTGAAGCCGTGAACGCGTCCTGCCCGCTGGTGACCCGCAGCCACATCGACTTCGGTCGCGTGTGGTCCGCGGCGTGTCGCGGCTGAGCCGACCGTTCCCCCCGCCGCCCGGCTGACCTCCCGCCCGGCGCCGTTCCTCCCCTCCCGCCCGCACGGGCCCCGCCCGCCTCCGGGCCGTCACCGCGCACCCGTGCGCGGCCGTACGCACCCGCACGCACCCTGTGCGCGTTCGCCGGCGTCGCCCGCACGCGTCCGCACGAGGAAAGTCAGGCCTCAGCATGCCCCGCCAACTGCACCTCTCCGCCGCCCTGGACAGCCCCGGCCACGTCGACGCCGGGCACTACGCCGCCCTCGCCCACCTCGCCGAGCGGGCCACCCTCGACTTCGTCACCCTCGACGACTCCTTCACCCCCGAACCGCGCCGCCCCGACGCCCTCGCCGCCCTCGCCCGGATCGCCCCGCTGACCGAGCGGGTCGGGCTGGTGCCCACCGTCACCACCACCCACACCGAGCCGTTCCACACCTCGATCGCGGTCAACACCCTGGACTGGGTGAGCCGGGGCCGGGCCGGCTGGCTGGTCGGCGTCTCCGCCACCGAGGCCGAGGCCAGGGCCTTCGGCCGCCGCCCGACCGCCACCGCGGACGCGCTCTGGACCGAGGCCGCCGACGCCGTCGAGGTCGCCGCCCGGCTCTGGGACAGCTGGGAGGACGACGCGGAGATCCGCGACACCGCCACCGGGCGGTTCATCGACCGCGACAAGCTGCACTACGTCGACTTCGAGGGCCCGCACTTCTCCGTCCGCGGACCGTCGATCACCCCGCGCCCACCGCAGGGCCGCCCGGTCGTCGCCGTCCCGGTGGCCGCCGTCGACCTCGCCCCGTACGCCTCCCCCGGCGGGCGCGCCCGGGTCGCGACGGCGATCCGGTACGCCGACGTCGTGCTGCTGGACGCCCCCGACCACGCCGCCCGGCTGGCCGCCGCAACCGAACTGCGGCTGCGTGCCGGCGAGCACCTGCGCATCCTCGCCCGCACCGACGCCGCCCTGCCCGACGACGCCGCGGCCGACCGCCTGCTCGCCGACCTCGCCGCGATCGGCACCGGCGTCGACGGCTTCCACCTCGTCCCCGCCGAACCCGAACGGGACCTGGCCGCCCTCGCCGAACGGGTCGTCCCGGTCCTGCGCGCCCAGGGGCTGTTCCGCGCCGGGTACGCCGCCGGCCGCACCCTGCGCGACCACCTCGGCCTGGCCCGCCCGGCCAGCCGCTACGCCACCAGCGCCGCCACCAACACCGACGCCACCGCCACCGCCACCCCGTCCGCTGCCGCTCTCGCCGAGGTGACCCGATGACGGACCGCCCGCTCAAGCAGATCCACCTCGCCGCGCACTTCCCCGGCGTCAACAACACCACGGTGTGGAGCGACCCGGACTCCGGCAGCCACATCGAGTTCGACTCCTTCCGCCACCTCGCCGAGACCGCCGAACGCGGGAAGTTCGACTTCTTCTTCCTCGCCGAGGGCCTGCGGCTGCGCGAGAACAAGGGCCGCATCCACGACCTGGACGTGGTCGGCCGCCCCGAGTCGATCACCGTGCTGAACGCGCTGGCCGCCGTCACCACCCGCCTCGGGCTGGCCGGCACCGTCAACGCCACTTTCAACGAACCGTACGAACTGGCCCGCCGCTTCGCCTCGTTGGACCACCTCTCCGGCGGGCGCGCGGCCTGGAACGTGGTCACCTCCTCGGACGCCTTCACCGGGGAGAACTTCCGCCGCGGCGGCTACCTCGACCGCGCCGACCGCTACACCCGGGCCGCCGAATTCGTGCAGCTCGCCCGGGAGTTCTGGGACGGCGGCGCGGAGACCGTCCGGCACCGCGGCCCGCAGTTCGAGGTCGAGGGCCGGCTCTCGCTGCCCCGCCCGCCGCAGGGCCACCCGGTGGTCATCCAGGCCGGGGACTCCGACGAGGGCCGGGAGTTCGCCGCCGCGACCGCCGACGTCGTCTTCAGCCGGCACTCCACCCTCGCCGACGGCCAGGCCTTCCACACGGACGTCAAGCGCCGCCTCGCCGCGTACGGCCGCAAGCCGGACGAGCTGAAGATCATGCCCGGCGTCACCTTCGCCCTCGGCGACACCGACGCCGAGGCCGCCGAACTCGCCGCCGAGATCCGCCGGGCCCAGGTCGGTCCGCAGACCACGATCGCCTTCCTGGAACAGGTCTGGGGCATCGACCTGTCCGACCACGACCCGGACGGTCCGCTGCCCGCCGTCGACCCCGACCCGGACAGCGCCCTGGCCCAGGGCCGGGTCCGGATCGGCGACCCTCTGGCCGTCGCCGCCCGCTGGCGGGAGCTGGCCGCCGAGAAGAAGCTCACCAGCCGCGAGCTGGTGATCGAGGTGACCGGCCGGCAGTCCTTCATCGGCTCCCCCGCGACGGTCGCCGAGCAGATCGACTTCTTCGTGCAGAACGACGCGGCCGACGGCTTCATCCTCGTCCCCCACCTGACCCCGGGCGGCCTGGACGCGTTCGTCGACCGCGTGGTGCCGCTGCTCCAGGAGCGCGGGGTGTTCCGCACCGACTACAGCGGGACGACCCTGCGCGACCACCTCGGCCTGCCGCTCCCCGGCCGGCGCTGAGACGGCCGACGCCGAGCCGACCGGCCCGCCCGCTCAGATCCGGTACACCGCACCCGCCCGGGCGACCTCGACGGGGCCCGGGTACGCGGCGGCGGCGTCGCGGCGGTTGTGCTCGGCGTCGGTCCACGGGGGGATGTGGGTGAGGACGAGCCGCCGGACGTGGGCGGCGGCGGCGTGCTCGCCGGCCTCCCGGCCGTTGAGGTGGACGGCCTGGTAGGTGTCCCGGCCGTCGATGTAGGCGGCCTCGCAGAGGAAGAGGTCGGCGTCCCGGGCGAGTTCGACGAGTTCGGCGCTCTCGCCGGTGTCGCCGGAGTAGACGAGCGCGCGGCCGTCGTGTTCGAGGCGGAAGGCGAAGGCGTCGACGGGGTGGTTGACCTGGGCGACCTCGATCCGGAACGGGCCGAGGTCGAAGGCCCCGGGGGTGAGGGTGTGGAAGTCGAAGACCTCCTTCATCCCCGGGTTCTCCGGCATGTCGTAGGCGCGGGCGAGCCGTTCGGCGGTGCCGGCCGGGCCGTAGACGGGCATCGGGTCGGGGCAGCCCTCGGCACGGTAGTTGCGGGCGACCCAGTAGGCGCACAGGTCGACGCAGTGGTCGGCGTGCAGGTGGCTGAGCAGGACGGCGTCGACCTCGTAGATGTCCACGTACTTCTGCAGGGCACCGAGGGCGCCGTTGCCGAGGTCGAGCACGACGCGGTAGCCGTCGGCCTCGACGAGGTAGCTGGAGCAGGGCGATTCGGCGGACGGGAAGCTCCCCGAGCACCCCACCACGGTCAGTTTCATCCGAGCCCCTCCGCCCCGACACGTCCTGGCTGCTGCTGGAAAACGGCAGGCCGGGCCGGTGGAACCGGCCGGTAGCACTGCTTCGCGTGTCGAGAGTAAGGGCGGAGCGGCACTTTGCCCCCGTCCCCGTGCCGGGCTGTGGCTGGAATCACCAGAACGCCGGGGCGGGGGCGGTGCCGTCCGTTCGAGTGCCGTCGGGTCAGCGGTGGCGGGGGCGGTTGCGGGCCCAGGCCCTGATCGTGTCGGGGTACCAGCGGGGGTGACCGCTGGCGTCGAGGACGTCCGGGGCGGGCAGCAGCCCGTGCCGCCGGTAGTTGCGGACGCTCTCGGCCTGCACGTTGATGTGGCGGGCGATCTCGGCGTAGGACCACAGCTCGGAGCTTCTCCCCACGAGGCACCTCCGGAGGGGCGGGGCGGGCGTACGTGAGGCAGCCTGTCCGGGCGTTGGTGACTCTTCACCACAGAACGGGCACCGTGGTCATTCCGTGACGAACCGGGAGCGAGGTACGGACAAATGCCGGGCCGTCCGGGCACTCACAGTGGTGGGGGCCGCCATGGGCCCGGTACGGTTCGCGCCATGAACAGTTCGACCGGGGTCTGGGTGGTCCTGGCGGTGGTGGGCATCGCGCTGCTGGCCGCCGTCGTGGGGGCGCTGGTCCGGCGCACCCGCCCGGCGCCGCGACCGGCCGGTCCGACGGCTCCGCGCCCGCGCCCGGCCGCCAAGGGCCGTCCGGGGCCGCAGCCGCAGGAGATCTGGTGGGCGGAGGTCCCGTTCGAGGACGGCCCGGGGTCGAAGGACCGCCCGTGCCTGGTACTGCGGGTGCACGGCCGCACCGCCACCGTCGCGAAGATCACCAGCAAGCACCACGCCGAACGCCCGGGCGTGCTGCCGCTGCCGCCCGCCTCGGTGGGCGACCGGCAGGGCCGCACCAGCTGGCTGGAGACCGACGAGCTACGCGAGGTGCCGCTGTCGGCCTTCCGCCGCCGGGCCGGCACGGTGGACCGGCAGGTCTGGTCCCGCGCGCAGCAGGCCCTGCAACGCGGCTAGGGCCTCAGGTCTGAAGCCGGCCGTCCGGCACCGCCAGGGCTTCTCAGGCCCAGAGCTGCCCCTGCAGCGCCTCGACGGCCGCCTCGGTGGTCTCCGCGGTGTAGATGCCGGTGGACAGGTACTTCCAGCCGCCGTCGGCGACCACGAAGACGATGTCGGCCCGCTCCCCGGCCGCCGCGGCCTTGCGGCCGACGCCGATCGCGGCGTGCAGGATCGCGCCGGTCGAGACGCCCGCGAAGATGCCCTCCTGCTGGAGGAGTTCGCGGGTGCGGCGGACGGCGTCCGCGGAGCCGACCGAGAAGCGGGTGGTGAGCACCGCGGCGTCATACAGCTCGGGGACGAAGCCCTCGTCGAGGTTGCGCAGCCCGTACACCAGGTCGTCGTAGCGGGGTTCGGCGGCGACGATCCGCACGCCGGGGACCTTCTCGCGCAGGTAGCGGCCGACGCCCATCAGGGTGCCGGTGGTGCCGAGGCCGGCCACGAAGTGGGTGACGGTCGGCAGGTCGGCGAGGATCTCGGGGCCGGTGGTGGCGTAGTGGGCGCCCGCGTTGTCGGGGTTGCCGTACTGGTAGAGCATGACCCAGTCCGGGTGCTCGGCGGCGATCTCCTTGGCGATCCGGACGGCGGTGTTGGAGCCGCCGGCGGCCGGCGAGGGGATGATCTCGGCGCCCCACATGCGGAGCAGTTCGCGCCGTTCCTCGCTGGTGTTCTCGGGCATCACGCAGACCATCCGGTAGCCCTTGAGCTTGGCGGCCATGGCGAGCGAGATGCCGGTGTTGCCGCTGGTGGGTTCCAGGATGGTGCAGCCGGGGGTGAGCCGGCCGTCGGCCTCGGCGCGCTCGATCATGTGCAGCGCCGGGCGGTCCTTGATCGAGCCGGTGGGGTTGCGGTCCTCCAGCTTGGCCCAGAGCGTCACCTGCCCGTCGGTGTTGCCGGGGACGGCGGCGGACAGCCGCGGCAGGCGGACCAGCGGGGTGTTGCCGACGGCTTCGAGCGGGCTGTCGTAACGCAAGGGAGGCCTCCGGCCACGGCGGTGGGGGTGCGGAAGGGCGCCCCCGCCGCCCGCCGCGGGCGGGCGGCGGGGGCGGGAGGTCAGCGGGCTCCGCCGGCCACGGCGGGCAGGATGGTGACGCTGTCGCCGTCGGCGAGGGCGGTGGAGATGCCCTCCAGGAAGCGGACGTCCTCGTCGTTCAGGTAGACGTTGACGAAGCGGCGCAGCTCGCCGCCCTCGACCAGGCGGGCGGCGATGCCCGGGTGGCGGGCGTCGAGGTCGGTGAAGAGTTCCCCGAGGTTGCTGCCGGTGCCTTCGACGGCCTTGGCGCCGTCGGTGTAGGTGCGGAGGATGGTCGGGATGCGGACCTCGATGGCCATGGGTGCGCTCCTGTGCGAGTCGTGAGGCGGGTGGGCCGCGGCGGGCGCGGCGGGGAGGGTGGTCCCGGGGCTCGGCGTCGCCGGCAGGCGGTGGGCCCGGGTGGGGCGGGGCGGCTCAGCGCGAGCGCGCGGGCGTGCCGGGACAGATCGCACTGGCGAGCCGGCACAGGTCGACGTGCAGGCGCGCCACGAGGCGGGTGCCCGGGGCCTGGTTGCTCACATCGACGGAACGCATGGGCTCATCGTATAGATTCCCCGGCCCGCTCCTCCATGCCCGTCTCGGGATCCGGATGTTCCTGTTTCTCGGGCTGAGACGACACGGGCCCGCCGACCGCTCGCGGGCGGTCGGCGGGCCGCGCCCAGGTGGGTGCTGGTCAGGCCGGGTGGGCCTCGACGACCTGGACGTCTTCCTCTGTGATCTCGCCGTCCACGATGCGGAACGAGCGGAACTGGAACGGGTCGTCCTCGCCGTTGCCGTCGGCGGTGGAGACCAGGACGTAGTGGGCGAACGGCTCGGAGGCGTAGCTCACGTCGGTGCGCGAGGGGTAGGCCTCGGTGGCGGTGTGCGAGTGGTAGACGATCACCGGCTCCTCGTCGCGGTCGTCCATCTCGCGGTAGAGCTTGAGCAGGTCGCCCGAGTCGAACTCGTAGAAGGTGGGCGAGCGGGCCGCGTTGAGCATCGGGATGAACCGCTCGGGCCGTCCGCTGCCGGCCGGTCCGGCGACCACGCCGCAGGCCTCGTCCGGGTGGTCGGCGCGGGCGTGGGCCACGATCCGGTCGCGGATCTCTCGGGTGATGGTCAGCATGCGGTCAGGATAGCCACGCCCCGGCGGGTGTCCGCCGGGGCGTCCGGAGCGCGGTCACCGGGTGTCCGCCACCTGGGCGCGGCGGCCCGGCCCAGGCGGTTCAGCCGCCGTCGCGCACGTGCAGGTGGTCGTGGGCGACGCCGTGGGCGGCCCTCGGGTTGCGGCGCTTGAGCACCTGGTAGCCGACCACCAGCAGGACGGCCCAGCCCGGGAAGACGTACAGCGAGATCCGGTTGACCGGGTCGAACGCGATCAGCACCACGACCAGGGCGAGGAAGGCGAGCGCGGTCCAGCTGATCCAGGGACCGCCGGGCGCCTTGAAGGTGGGCGGCGGCAGGTGGCCGGCCCGCCAGGCCTTGCGGTAGCGGATCTGGCAGATCAGGATCATCGCCCAGGTCCACAGGCCGCAGACGGTGGCGACGGAGGTGATGTACTCGAACGCCTTGGCCGGGACGAGGCGGTTGAGCACCACGCCGACGCCCATCAGCAGGCAGGAGAGGGTGATCGCGAAGGCCGGGGTGCGGTGGGAGTTGAGCTTGGTGAGCTGCCCCGGGGCCTGGCCGCGCAGGGCGAGGTCGCGCAGCATCCGGCCGGTGGAGTACATGCCGGAGTTGCAGGAGGAGAGCGCGGCGGTGAGCACCACGAAGTTGATGATGCCGGCCGCGGCCGGGATGCCGATCTTGCCGAAGGCGGCCACGAACGGGCTGACGCCGGGCTGGAACTCGGTCCACGGCACGAGCGAGAGGATGATCACCAGCGCGCCGATGTAGAACAGCATGATGCGCCAGGGCAGGGTGTTGATGGCGCGCGGCAGGGTCTTCTCGGGGTTCTCGCTCTCCCCGGCGGTGACGCCGACGAGTTCGACGCCCAGGTAGGCGAACATGACGATCTGCAGCGTCATCACGGTGGCGCCGATGCCCTTGGGGAAGAAGCCGCCGTCCTGCCACAGGTGGGTGATCGACGCGGTGTCACCGGCCTTGCTGAAGCCGAGGGTGAGCACCCCGATGCCGATCAGGATCATGCCGATGATGGCGGTGACCTTGACCATCGAGAACCAGAACTCGATCTCGCCGAACAGCTTCACGGAGATCAGGTTGGCCGCGTAGAGGATCACCAGGAAGGTCAGCGCACTGGCCCACTGCGGGATGTCGGGCGCCCAGAACCTCACGTACACGGCGGCGGCGGTGGTCTCCGCCATGCCGGTCACCACCCAGAACAGCCAGTACGTCCAGCCGGTCACGTAGCCGGCGAAGGGGCCGAGGAACTCGCGTGCGTACTCGGCGAAGCTGCCGGAGACCGGGCGGTAGGTGAGGAGTTCGCCGAGGGCGCGCATGATCACGAAGATCGCCACGCCGGCGACGGCGTAGGAGAGGATCAGGCTCGGGCCGGACCGGAAGATCGCGGTGCCCGCCCCGAGGAAGAGGCCGGTGCCGATGGCACCGCCGATCGCGATCATCTGGATCTGGCGGCTTCCCAGCCCCCGGTGATAACCCTCCTCGTCCGGTTTCGCGTCGACCACGTCGTCGTACAGCTGCTCGGCCATGGTGCACCGTCCTGGGTGGGTCTCGTGGGGTGGAGAAGTCGTACCACGCAGGGTTCGGATAGCGGTGTTCATCTGAGCGTTATTTGAGCATGACCTGCTAGGGTTTGCCCGATTTGAAGAGAAATGCCCCGGCCATCCGTCCACATATTGGACGAATCGACCGGGGCTTGCCCGGAAGCGGGCAGGATCAGTCCGCGATCGCCTCCAGGAGCGTCTCCTGGAGCGCCCCCAGCCAGACGTACGCCATCACCAGCGGCTTGCGGTCGTCCTCGTCCGGCAGCTCGTAGAGCTCCTCGTCGTCCTCGCTGACCTCCAGCTGGACGCCCAGGGTCAGCCGCAGGTCGTTGAGCGCGCCCAGCCAGCGCAGGCCGTCGGCGGGGTCCAGCTTGACCACCCCGCCCTCACCGCCGAGCCGGTCGAGCATCCGGACGACATGCAGGGCGTCCTCGCGCTTGCGGGTCCGCAGGTCCACCTCGGTGTAGCGGCGGAACTCGCCCGAGGCGGCCCGGCTCTCCTGGTCCTCCGGCCCGGCCGGGTCGCCGTAGGCGTCCGGGAAGAGCCGGGCGAGCATCGGGTTGGCCGGCGCCTCGGTCGGGCCCTCGGCGAACAGCGCGGCCAGCGGATCGCCGCCGTCCCCGCCCGGGCCGGGCCCGATCAGCTGCAGGATCCCCACCTCCAGGGAGCGCAGGATGGAGGCCTCCACCTCGTCCAGCGCGATCGCCGCACTCCCGCCGCCGGCACTCTCGAACAACCCAGCCATGTCTATCGGTCAGCCCGTCTTCGTCGTCTCGGGTGGGGTACCGGCTCCGCGGCCGGTCGCGCCGCGGTCCGCACTGCGCCGGTCGCACTGCGGCCAGTCGTGCCGCGGCCAGCGGTCAGTCGTGCCGCGGTCAGTCGTGCTGCAGCGTCGCCCAGAGGCCGTAGCCGTGCATCGCCTGGACGTCGCGTTCCATCTCCTCGCGGGAGCCGCTGGAGACCACCGTCCGACCCTTGGTGTGCACCTCCATCATCAGCTTCCTGGCCTTGTCCTTCGGGTAGCCGAAGTAGGCCTGGAAGACGTACTGGACGTAGCTCATCAGGTTCACCGGGTCGTTGTGCACGATGGTCACCCAGGGCGTGTCCGGCTCCACCACCGGTAGTCCTTCGACCTCCGGGCGCTCGATCTCCACGGGCGCGACACTCACCGCCGGGTCCTCCTCGCTGCGCAGTCCGTCCACGCCTCTTCAGCCCCATGCTGCCATCCGGGGGACCCCCGGGCGATTCCGGCCCGGCTCGCAGCACGAGAAATCGTCACTCTGACGCTAAGTGGTAGTAGCATCATCCGCATGGACGCCACTTCAGTGCGCGCGGCCGGTTCGACCGCGCTCCTCACCGACCGCTACGAGCTCACCATGCTGCAGGCCGCCCTGCGCAGCGGGGCCGCGCACCGCCGCTCCGTGTTCGAGGTGTTCACCCGTCGCCTGCCCAGCGGCCGCCGCTACGGCGTCATGGCCGGCACCGGCCGGGTGCTCGACGCCATCGAGGACTTCCGCTTCACCACCCCGCAGCTCGACTGGCTGGCCGGCCAGGACGTGGTCGACGACGAAACCCTGCGCTACCTCGCCGACTACCGCTTCGCCGGCGACATCCACGGCTACCCCGAGGGCGAGGTCTACTTCCCCGGCTCGCCGCTGCTCACCGTCGAGGGCAGCTTCGCCGAGGCGGTGATCCTGGAGACGGTGATCCTCTCGATCCTCAACCACGACTCCGCGATCGCGGCCGCCGCCTCCCGGATGACCGCCTCCGCCGGCGGCCGCCCGGTGATCGAGATGGGCGCCCGGCGCGCCCACGAGCAGGCCGCCGTCGCCGCCGCCCGGGCCGCGTACGTGGCCGGCTTCGCCGCCACCTCCGACCTGGAGGCCGGCTTCACCCACGGCATCCCGACCACCGGCACCGCCGCCCACGCCTTCACCCTCGTCCACGACAGCGAGCGGGACGCCTTCCGCGCGCAGATCGCCTCCATGGGCAAGGGCACCACACTGCTGGTCGACACCTTCGACCTGCGCGAGGCCGTCCGCACCGCCGTCGAGGTGGCCGGCCCCGAACTGGGCGCCGTCCGGATCGACTCCGGCGACCTCACCCTGCTGGCCCACCGGGTCCGCCGCCAGTTGGACGACCTCGGCGCCACGAAGACCCGGATCATCGTCACCTCCGACCTCGACGAGTACGCCATCGCCGCGCTCGCCGCCGCCCCGGTGGACGGCTACGGCGTCGGCACCAGCCTGGTCACCGGCAGCGGCCACCCGACCTGCGCGATGGTCTACAAGCTGGTCGCCCGCGCCGAGAGCACGGACGGGCCGCTGGTGCCGGTGGCCAAGCGCGCGGCCGGCGGCAAGACCAGCATCGGCGGCCGCAAGTGGGCCGCCCGCCGACCCGACGCCGACGGCGTCGCCGAAGCCGAGGTGGTCGGCACCGGAGCGGTCCCCGCCGACCTGGAGCCGCACCTGATGCAGGTGCCGCTGGTACGGGCCGGCCGGGCCGTCGGCCGCGAACCGCTCACCGCCGCGCGCGACCGGCACATCCGGGCCCGGGCCGCACTGCCGCTGTCGGCCACCCAGCTCTCCAAGGGCGACCCGGTGCTGCCGACCGAGCTCGTGCTCTGACCCCGCCCCGGCCGACCGGCGCGGACCGGGAGCCGGCCCCGGGGCCGTCCGCCGGTCCGCCGGTTCGCCGCGGTTCACCGGTCCGCCGGTTCGCGGGGCCGCCGCGGTTCGCCGGTTCGCGCCGGGCGCCGGTCCGGGGTCCGCCCCAGGCCTTCCGCCCCCGCACGCCACTCCCTAGAGTCAGCCGTAGAGTTCCCCCGGAGCTTCCCGAGAACCCCCGAGCCCCGCCGCGGGCCGAGTACTCCCGAGGGCTCCCCCCACCAGGGCGCCGCCACGGCCGCCCCCCACATCCGAGGATGCGAGCCATGCACCGGGCACTGATCGTCGTCGACGTGCAGAACGACTTCTGCGAGGGCGGCAGTCTGGCCGTCGCCGGCGGCGCCGAGGTGGCCGCCGCCATCACCGACCTGATCGCCGAGTCCTCCCCCGGCTACCAGCACATCCTCGCCACCCGCGACCACCACATCGACCCGGGCGACCACTTCTCCACCGAGCCCGACTACGTCACCAGCTGGCCGGTGCACTGCGTGGCCGGCACCGAGGGCGTGGGTTTCCACCCCAACTTCGCCCCGTCCGTCATCTCCGGCGCGGTCGAGGCGGTCTTCGACAAGGGCGCCTACTCGGCGGCGTACAGCGGTTTCGAGGGGCTGGACGAGAACAACCGCGGCCTGGTGGAGTGGCTGCGCGAACGGCAGGTCGACGAGATCGACGTGGTCGGCATCGCCACCGACCACTGCGTCCGGGCCACCGCCCTGGACGCCGCCCGGGCCGGCTTCACCACCCGCGTCCTGCTCGACCTCACCGCCGGGGTCGCGCCGGCGACCACCACCGCCGCGCTCGCCGAACTGCGGGCCGCCGGGGTCGAGTTGGTGGGATCCCCGATGGTTCGGGCGTAGCCCCGGCTCCGGCTCGGGTACAGTCCCGGCTCCGGCTCCGGCTCCGGTTCGGGAGCGGCCCCGGCTCCGGGTGCGGCTCGGGTGCAGTCCCGGCTCCGGGTGCGGGCGGATCCGGCCCGGAGCTAACCGACCATCAACTCCACCACGTCCGAACCGCCCACCCGGTGGGCCTCGCGCAGTTCGGCGCCGACCGCGTCCCGGTCGGCCGCGAGCCGGGCGCCGGAGACGTACACCACCCGGATCCCCAGGTACTCCATCCGGTGCTGGCCGCCGCGCACCCAGGCGGCCTCGCCCTCGCTGACGCAGCGCAGGTCCGAGTCCACCTCCACGGCGACGCCCTGCTCCGGCCAGTAGAGGTCCGGGACGGCGATGTACGTGCCGCCGCGCATCCGCAGCTCGGGGCCGACCAGCGGGACGGGCAGCAGACACTCGTCCACCAGTTCGCCGACCCGCTCCAGGACGAAGTCCCGCTCACCGGCCAGCAGTTCGTCCAGGGCGGCGCGCACCCGGGGCTCGCCGGTCAGCCCGGAATCGGTCAGCTCGGTCGCCAACTCCCGCACGGTGCACGGGCCGTCGGGCCGCGAGACGGCCTCGCGCAGCACCTCCCGGACCGGCACCGGGGTGCCACCCTCCTCCGCGGTCCACTCGCACAGCGCGTCCGCGACCGCCCGGGCGACCGGCGCGCAGGCCAGGCCGTGCACCGAGCGTGCCACCAACTCCCGTTCGGTGCGCCGGATCCGCACCTCCCCGGCGTCCTTCAACCGGCGCTGGCGGGGCACCAGGACGTCCACCCCGGTCACCGCCGGCAGCCGGGGCACGGCGGCGAAGCCGTACAGCGCGAGCGCGGCCGCACCGGTGATCACCGCACCCTCGCGGCGGCCCTCCTCGCGACCGTTCTGCGCCGCGTACAGCAGCGCGGCCCACATCCGCTGCTCCGGGGTCGGCCCGTCGGACTGCAGCAGGTACACCCGGGGCAGCAGCCGCCGCCAGGGCCCGCCGCGACGGCAGTGCTCGGTGATGACCCGGGCCGGCACGCCCCGGGCGCGCAACTGGCTCGCGGTGACGACGTTCTGTTGACGCTTCGCCAGCTCCTCCAGGGACGGCGGCGGCGTGGGAATCCGGTAGCTCATGCGGACACCATCCCCAACCGCTCCGACCCGCCACCGGCCACCTGACGCACTGTTACCCAACCGTCGCGAAACCGGGATCAGCTCGCACTAAAGTCCCCATACCCTCACTCAATCGGAGTAATTGACGGTCGTCAGGTTGTCATATCTGATCGAAATCGATCGCCCACCAGGCCGCCTGACCCAGAGTGACCAAAGGCATACGCCGGGAGACCCATCAGGCGTCAAACCCGCCCCGGGAATTGCCTAGGCTTGCGTCATGTCACGTGACGAGACCGCCGGCCTCCGCGCGGCCCAGCTCCGCCTTGGCCGTCTGCCCGGATACGTCCGCCGCCCGGACCCGGCCCGCCGCAGCGGCGAACAGGGCCATACGTACAAGAAGGGCTGGGAGGTCCGCTTCACCGCCCGCAGCGAGGCCGAGATAGCCGAGATCCGCGACCTCGTGGTCGCCGCCGGGTTCGCCCCGGCCAGACCCTTCTTCAAAGGCCACCAGCTCATCCAGCCGGTCTACGGCATGGCCGCCGTCCAGGCCTACCTGGCCGCGAGACAGGCGGCCGAGGAACACGCCGCCCGCACCGCGCTCGGCCGCCGCCGACGAACCGCCGGCGGACACCCCGCCACCGGACACCCCACCGGCGCCGCGCACCCCGCCACCGCCGGGCACACCACCGGCGCCGCACACCGGTGCGAACGCGAGGAAGCCGCCACCGGGGCCGCCGCTGCGGCCGCAGCCGCAGCCGCCGGCGCCGCCCAACTCGCCCGGCGGCGGGCCATCGAGTCCTTCCCCGCCCAGGTCGAACGGAGCAGCGCCGTCGACGACCGCCTCTCCCCGACGGAGGCCCGACCGCAGTCCTGACGGCAGACCACCCCACCCGCGCCTCGGCCCCCGGGCCGGACGGCCCCAGGCCGCCGAGGCGTGGGCGACGTTAACGGTGGCGGCCAGCAGGCGCGGGACAGCCCGGATCAGCGCCTGCTCCGCCCCCTCGGCCGCCCGGTGCGCCGCCGCCACGGCGAGCGCACCGCCCACCCGCCACCCCTGCCGCCACGCCACCACGCCCGCCTCGCACCCACCGCCCGCACCCGGGCTGCGCGCCCCCCGGTGGAGACATGCACGGCGAGGCCCACTCGGCCCGTCACGCCACGCCGGTGCGGGCGCGACCGAAGGTGTGGTTGCGCGGATGGTTGTGCGGCCGCAGCTTCGCGCCGTGGGCGTGGACGCCAGCCTCCATAAGCCCTACGGTGGCACATCAACCGTCTTGCAACCACGGCCCTTCTGCACCCCCTGACCAGCCGCGACGCGCTCGCAACCGCACCCCCCGCACCACTGCGCCACCCTCCCCCACCGATCCTCCGCCCGGCCGCCCCACCACCGCCGCACCACCGCGCCCCACCGGTCGACACCGGAACCGGCCGAGCGGCGGCGGGTTCCGGGCATTCAATCCGATTGGTAACCCAGCGCACCGAGGGCATATCGTAGAGTGAGCGCAGATGATCGACCGTCAGCCACCCATCTCCCTTTCCGAGAAGCCGAGATGACCAATCGTCACGCGAGTTCCGCCGAGCCGCCCCCGAGGCCCGGTGAACCGGAGGACGTACCACTGGAGTTCGCCGCCTTCTGCGAACTCCACCGCCCCCGGTACCTCAGCTACGCCCGGGTGTGGCTGACCGAGCACAGCAGCGCGGCCATCGCCGTCCAACAGGCGTTCGCCGAAATCGCCGTCCAATGGCGCGAGTTGCTCGGCAGCTCCAACCCCACCGCGAACGCCTGGCAGATCCTGCGCAGCACCGTCGCCGACCACACCCGGCACGTGCCCGCCGCACCGGACCGCCACCCCGCCGACGACGACCTGGCGATCCTGCACTACGTCGTCGGCCTCGCCGCCCCCGAGATCGCCGACGTCATCGGCACCGACACCGCCAGCGTCGCCGGCCGGCTCCGGCGCACCATGCTGTGGGAGGCCTCCGGCTGGTGAGCCCCCTCAGACCCGCTCACCCGTCACGTCGAACAAGTGATGCACCGGGTCGTGGATCAGATAACGGGCGAACGACTCCACCGTGAACCGCGCCCCGTCACTACGCCCCCCGGTCCGGCCCCACTGCTCGCCCGCCACCCGCCCGAACGCCACCGCCAGCGCCTCCGCGTCCGCCGCCAGCTCCCCGGCCACCACCGCCGGCACCTGCTCCCCGTACCGCTCGGCAACCGCCGTCTCGTCCTGGTCCCAGTTCGGGAACAGCGGGTCGGCCTCGGCCAGCATCAGATCCAACCGGACCCGGAACAGCCGGAACACGTCCCGGACATGGCACGCGTACTCCAGCCCCGACCACACCCCCGGCCGCGGCCGCCGACGCAGACCCTCCTCGGCCCCGGCCAACAACGCCACCCAGGCCTCCGCATTGGCCCGGACCATCCCGGCGACGTCCTCCCGCACCACCGCCGCAACATCCAGCCCACAATCCGGACACGGGCGTTCCAACACCCACGTCCAGTCCTTGCCGTCCGGAACGACCACACCCACCGGATCCGCGCCACGCTCAGAAGCACTCATGGCCCCAGCATGGCCACCCCACCACCCGCCCCACCAGCGGCAAGGACGCCAACCGCCGCCAAAATGCTGCCACCCCGCCCGCAGCCCTCAGCCGCCCGCACCCCTGCGCCGCCGCACCCGCACCACCCACACCACAACCGCCACCACCCCGCCGACCAGCACCCCCCACAACGCCACCCCCACCGCAACCCCGACCCCGAACCAGCCGCCCCCACCAGCCCCACCGGCCCCAGCCGCAGGCACCACGGCATCGCCACCCGGCGACTCCGTCACCCTGTCCCCCGCAGCCCCCTGCGACTCCGCCCGCCCCACCAACGGATTCTCCCGAGACCCGCCGTCCACCACCGGATCGGCCGCCAACGCCTTCGCCGGCGCCAGCACCCCGAAGCCGTACCTGCTCCCCGGCACCGCCGACCCGTCCTGCGGCGGCGTGGCAGTCCTGATCATCCGATTGATCACCTGCCCCGCCGAAAGCTCCGGATACTTCGCCCGGATCAACGCGGCGGTGGCGGAGACGTAGGCGGTGGCATCCGAGGTGCCGTTGCCCACGCCGTAGCTCGACGAGGACTTGGCCGTGGCCTGGTAGATCTCCACACCGGGCGCGGCGAGTGTCGTCTCGGCACCCGGCGTCGAGCGGTCCCAAACTCTGCCCGTGGAGTCCACAGCCGCCACCGCCACCACTCCGGGAAAGGCCGCCGGGTACTGGACACCGCTCAGGCTGTCGCCGTTGTTCCCGGTGGCGGCGACCAGCACGACGTCCTTGGAGACCGCGTAGTTGACGGCTTCACGTGCCGGGGAGTCGAACCTCGACGTCCCCCCGACCGACATGTTGACGACCTTCGCACCGTGGTCCACGGCAAAGCGGATCGCCTCGGCGAGGCCGTTCTGCTGGACATCCTGATTCCCGCCGTCGGTCCGCACCTTCACCGGCAGGATCTTCGCCTTCGGCGCCAGGCCCATGACCCCCGATTGTGCACCGTGCCCGTGCCCTGCGATCAGGCTCGCCATCCCGGTGCCATGGCCGTCGCCGTCGGTACGACCGTCCGTGTTCGTACCGGAGAAGTCACCCCCCGCAAGCACCTGTCCGGTGAGGTCCTGGTGGTCCGGGTTGACCCCACTGTCGACCACTCCGACGATCACGCCCTCGCCCTGGTTGACAGTCCAGACTTTCGTCTCGGCCTCGAAGGCCTTCAGAGCCCACTGCTTGTCTCTGATCTGATCCGCCGATGCCGTCGGTGCCGCGACACTCCAGATCAATGCCCCGGCGGCAAGGACCGCTGTACCACGCGCCAACCGGTGGCTCGTCAAGCCTGGTCACCCCACTCAGCGAGGCGCCCCGCAGATCACCGATCTACGGGACGCGATCAGATCACCCGTCCGCTTCAGGACCGGGCTCATTCCACCACGTTCGGATTGGCCGGCTTGTCCGACGCCCAGGTCTCCTCGTCCTCAACGAGGTAGTCGGGCCTCCGACGGCCCTTCTCCCGGTCCTTCTCATGCCGTTGCGCGCCGGTGAGCGGCGGGCCAGGGGCCATACCGCCAGAGCCGCCGGCACCGGGTTCGCCCCTGGGCCGGTTCCGGACTCCCAGGCCGGAACCGCCTTCCGTGAACGCCTGCTTGCCGCGCATTCCCTCGACCGGCCCTGCGGTCCCACCGACGATCCCACCAGGTCGGCCTGTAGACCCACCCATCGGCCGGGCACCGGAGCCACCTCGACCTCCGATTCCCCCACCCGGTCCACGGCCGCCCGCCGGATTGTCACTGCCCGGGAGTTCCCGACCGCCGAATCCGACCTTGGCCTGGCCGATGCCGGGGCCGACCGGTAGACCAGCCGCCGGGCCTGCGGGATTGGAGATCCCCTGCCCGCCGCTGCTTCCCGGGAGGCCGCCCGCAGCGCCACCAAGCGGTACAACGCCCGCCCCGGACACGTGAGTTCCCGGGAGCGCGGTGGTGACCTCAGTCCTGTTGGGGACGACCGCCGGCGTGTCGGCGATGCCCGCACCCGGGCCGTAGGTCACCGAGCCCAGGGGCTTCGGCGGAGTCTGCGCCGCGCCGCCCTTGATCCCCGAATCGGTCGGAACAGACGCACTCCTCGGCGTGGAGCGGGCTGGCATCGCCGGTCCGGAGGAATTCGGACCCTGTGGTGGTGGGCTGGTCGTCACCCGCCCTGATGTTCCCACGACGCCGATCGACGTTCCCGACATCATCGCGCTCGCCACCACCGCCACCCCGGCCGGATCGTCCTGTGGTGTCACGTCGCGTGTCTCACCCGACTGCTGCAGCGTTGGCAGGTTCGGTGGCGGCTTCAGGGTGGGGGTGGCGATGCGGTAGTGCATGGCGAGGGTTTGCATGACGGTGGCGGCTTCGGCTTTTCGGCGGTCGGCGACGGGGATGTGTTCGTCGTCGCCGCCGAAGACGGAGGAGACGCCGTCGCCGACGGTGTCCTTGACCTTTTCCCAGGTGCTGGGTTCCTCGGGCATGTCGCGTTTGGCCTTGGCGATGGCCTCGGACATGTTGTGGAGGGTGTTGGCCGCGTCGTTGGCGTAGGAGGCGGCGTTGTTGATGCTGTCGGCGAGGTGGAGCATGCGGGTGTGGAAGGCGTCGCTGGTGGCGCCTTCCCAGGTGACGGCGGCTTCGGTGCTGGCGCGGGTGAGGGTGGCGCGGATGGCCTTGAGGGTGTCGGCGGCATGGCGCCAGGGGTCGCCGGCGGCCATGACTTCGCCGGGGTTGAGGGCTTGGGCCATGGTGCGGAGTTGGGCGTGGCTGTAGGTGGTGAAGTCGGTGTAGGCCATGGGGGGTTCGCCTCCGTTCGGGCTCGGCCGGTGGTGGCCGGGGGTCAGGGGGCGGGTGGGGCG
Source organism: Kitasatospora sp. NPDC094016 (assembly GCF_040304045.1). Lineage (NCBI taxonomy): Bacteria > Bacillati > Actinomycetota > Actinomycetes > Kitasatosporales > Streptomycetaceae > Kitasatospora > Kitasatospora sp. NPDC094016. The sequence goes on along the minus strand of NZ_JBEOUK010000022.1, from coordinate 76,907 downwards.
GCGGTGCGCTCGTAGGCGGCCTTGCCGCCGGCGGAGGGGTTGGCGACGGACCAGCCGTCGTCGCCGAGTTCGAGTTTCTTCGCGGTGTGCCGGTCGTGTTCCTCGTAGGTGGTGGCGGTGAGTTCGGCGTTCTTCTGGGCTTCGTCGACGGCTTGTTGGAGTTGGTCGAGGACGTCGCGCAGGCCGTCGCGCATGGTGTTGTAGCGGTTGTGGATCTCGGTGGCTTCGGCGAAGGTGCCGAAGGCGGTCTTGCCGATGCCGCTGCGCCCGTGGGTGCCGGTGCCGTCGGCGTGGTGCTGGAATTCGGCGAGGAGGAGCCGGACTTGGGCGGCGAAGGCGCGGAGTTGTTCGACCTCGACGCGGTAGCCCCGGCCGGCGCCTCCGGTCGTGCCGGTTCCTGTTGCCACTTCGGCGCCTCCCCCGTGCGGCCGTGGGTCGCTGCCGGGGTTGGGCCCCGGTGTCTCATGTCTAACACACGGGGCCCGAATTCCGCCTGGTACCTGGTCAGTTCGCAGGCGTCCCCGCGTGGAGGGCGTCGGCGAGGGCGCGGCGGCAGAGGGAGTCGGCGCGCCGGGTGGTTTCGGGGAGCCGGTAGTGGGGGGCGAGTTGGAGGGTGGTGCGGACTGCGGTGTCGAGGCTGATGCGGTGGCCGACGGAGACGTAGACGGGTTTGACGCCGGGCCGGGTGCGGAGGGCGCGGCCGACTTCTTCGCCGGTGGCGGGGTCGGTGAGCGGGGTGGTGGAGCCGCGGGGGGTGTCGGGGTCGTGGTGGTGGAAGGTGAAGGGGGTTTTGGCGACGCCGAGGGTGCGCAGGCCGGTGAGGACGCCGAGGTGGCTGGCGAGGCCGAGGCGGCGGGGGTGGGCGAGGCCGTAGCCGTCGCAGACGACGGTGTCGGGGGTGCGGGTGAGGGCGGCGAGGGCGTCGAGGACGGCGGGGAGTTCGCGGAAGGCGAGCAGTCCAGGGGTGTAGGGGAAGGGGATGCGGCCGACGGCGGTGGACTGTTCGACGACGGTGAGGGTGTCGTGGTCGAGGAGGACGGCTGCGGCGGCGACGAGGTCGTGTTCGTCGTCGTAGGCGACGTCTACGCCGGCGATGAGCCGCCCGACCCCGCCGCCGGCGCCGGAAGCGGAAGCGGAACCGGAACCGGAACCGGAACCGTCGAGGTCATCGGTGTCGTCGGTGTCGTGGGTCTGGACGAGGGGGCGCAGGCGTTCCTGTTCGGCGAGTGCCTGGGCTTCGGTGGTGGGCCAGTCGGCGGGGATGGGCACGGGTGTTCCCCCGGGTGGGTGGGGCGGGCGCGGTCGGGTTCACCGTACCGAGGGGCGGACGACCCCGAGGTGAGCCTGTGCGCCCCCCGTGCTCCCGGCCCGGCGGGTTAGCCTGGACTTACCGAACTCCCTTGCCGGGCAGCACTTCTGGGACCGGCGCCATTCCCGCTCGTTCCCCCCGACGTGCGAAGGACCCCCCGCCATGCCTCGTCCGTCCGCTGCCCAGTACTGCCTCGGCTCGTTCACCGTCGTCGTCGCCACCGTGGCGCTGCTGGCCGTCTCGGGCGCCTCGGGCGTCCTGGAGGTCGCGGTGCTGGAGGGGTTCGCGCTGGCGCTCGGCATCGTGGTGACGGTGTTGTCGATCGCCGTGTCCGGCCGGTCTGCGGCGAGGGCGGGAGCGGCCTCCCCGACCCCGGCCGGACACGAGTACGCCCGGCAGCGCTAGCAACGCCAGTCCGCCGCCGGGCGTCGCAGCCCGCTCGTCCGGTCAGTCGGTGGTCACCACCACGGTCTTCGCGGCCTTGTCGTGGATGCACTGCCGGTAGGGCTTGTCGAAGACGCCGAACATCCCGTCGATGATCCACCAGAAGGCGGCGCAGCAGATCACGGCGGGGAGGATGTAGACGGCCGCGCGGGTCCAGGCGGCGCTCTGGGTGGGCTTGTTGCCGTCGATCAGCATGGCGACGCGGACGTGCATCGCCTTCTTGCCGAGGGTCTGGCCGTCCCGGCCGAGCATCACGCCCTCGTAGAGGAGGTAGATGCCGCAGCCGAGCCAGAACGCGCCGACCTCGCCGGAGCGGTTGCTGAAGTCGGCGAAGGGGGCCACCACGATCACGGCGACGGCCTGGACGAGGAGGTAGTCGATCAGTCGGGCGATGATGCGCCTGGGCCAGCTGCCGATCGGCGGCATGCCGGGGACGGGCCCGGCGCCGGGGGTTCCGTAGCCGGTGGGGCCGTAGCCGGGCGGGGGCTGGTCGTAGGGGTTCTGGCCGTAGGGGCTGCCGCCGGGCGGGCTCTGACCGCCGGTCGGGCCGCCGTAGGTGCCGCCGTACGCGCCAGGGCCGCCGGACGGGGTGCCGGAGGTGCCGTCGGACGGGCCGCCGGCGGGCGGCGGGGCGGACGGCGGGTTCGGGTCCGACGGCGGGTTCGGGTCCGACGGCCGGTCTTCCGGCGTGCCGCCGCCCGGCTGCGGGGGCTGCTTGTCGAAGGAGGGCTGACCGCCCCCCTCCGGCTGGGAGCCTGAGGGGTCGTGAGTGCTCATCCGTCGAGTAGAACATCACACATTCCCGCCGTTTGGGACATTCTGTCCGTTTTGCAGCCAGGGCCGGACGGCGCCTCCACTCCGGATGACGCCTCCGCGCCGGGCGCCGGCCGCCACACCGGGAGGCCTCAGCCGCGGACCACCCGGGTGCGGGCGGCCCGGTCCTGCCAGCCACGCCGGGCCGGGCGGTCGAACACGGGCCAGACCAGGCCGACGAGCAGCAGCAGGCCGAGCTGCCTCACGGCCCATCGGAGCAGCGAGCGGCCGAGGCTCAGCCTGGTCCGGGCGGCGGGGGCGGCGGCGTCCGCCACCCGGATCCGGGCCAGCCGCTTGCCGAAGGTCTGGCCGGTCCGGGCGGTCGGCAGCACCTCGTAGAGCAGGCTGACGAAGAGCAGGATGCCGAGCAGGACCGCGACCTTGCCCAGCACCACGTCGTCCACCAGCCAGACCTGGACCTGGCGCCGGGTGAGGGAACTGGCCATCCGGGCCTGGTCGAGCTTCTGCTGGAGATGCTCGGACGCCGAGCGGCCGAGCGGGATTCCGGCGGCGACGGCGACCACGAGGAGTACGACGGTGTCCACGGCGCGCGCGGCCAGCCGACGTCCGAGTCCGGCGGGCGTCGCGGAGGCGGGCACGGTGGGCGCAGGCGCCGTCGGGGCGTGCCCTCGCCGCGCGACGGCCTCCCGGGCCGGGCGTACGACCGGCAGCGACCCGGCGGGCGCGGCAGGCGCGGGGGGTCGGCCCTGGGCCCGGACCGGAACCACTCCGGCGGCGACCGGAGCCGGGGCCGGGGCCGGTACGACGGGCTCGGACGCGGGCTCGACGGCGCGCCCGGCCCCGCGCACAGCCGCCGGGACAGACGCCGCGACGGACGACGCGACGGACGACGGCGCCTCCCGCACCGCCACCGCCGCCGGGACGGTCGCGGGCGCTCCGGAGGCGGCGGCCACCTCCACCCCGACCGAAGGCCGGACCGGAACAGCAACCGAAGCGCGGACCTCCCTCGCGCGCCCCTCTTCCCCGTCGGGCGCCCCCGAAAGCACCCCCCAGGAGACCCGGTTCGGCTCGTCTCCCGCCTCCATCAGCCCCCGCTGCGCCCGCGGAACGACCTGCCAGCCGGGCTCCTCCGCCTCGCCCTGGCCTGCCGCACCCCCGACCGCCGAAACCCCGACCGCCGAAACCCCGACCACCGGCTCGCCAAGGACCGCTTCGTCCAGGATCGCCTCACCGAAGACCGGCACCTCAACCGCTGCCATCTCCAGTCCGGGCGTCTCAGGGTTCTCGGACGCCTCCGGCTCCCCGACCGTCCGGAACACCGGCCCGCCGATCACCTCCGCCGCCCGCGACCCGAGGACGAACTTCGCCCCGCCCGTGGTCTGGTCGAAGTACACCGGCCCGGTGTCCCCGCCCCCGGCCCCGCCGCGCGCGGTCCGGCCCCAGGACGGCTCCGGGACCGCCTCCTCCGGGACCGCCGTCTCCGGAACGGCCGCCTCCGGCACCGCCGGTGGCGGCACCGCCCGCGCCGTCCCCGCCGCGCCGGCGGCGGGCCGCCGGGACGCGAACCGGGGCGGATCCAGCACCTCGCCCTCGGCGGGTGCGAGCCGGCTGGTGCCCGGCACCCAGGCCGAGCCGCCCCAGTACCGGACGAAGCCGGGGATGGAGGGGTCGGGGTAGTAGCCCGGCTCGGGTCCGACGGCCGAGTCGCCGGCGCCGGCGAAGGGGCGGTCCGTCATGGGGGTCTTCTCTCCTGGCGGGTCCTGGCGGGGCCGACACGGCACGCCCGCCCGGCGCACCCGCGAGCCGCCCGGCGCGCGTGGGTGGGGGCACCGCTGGTAGGCGGACAGTCGCCGGACAGTCACAAAGGGTAGTGCCTCGTCGCGGTGCCGACGGAAAGTTGGTCAATCACCGGACAGCGGAGGGCCCTCCGGGGTAAAGGCGGCCGATCCGTCCCGGCGCGCGGCGGGCGTCCGCGCGCCGCGCACCCCACCGGTCACCACCCCTCGTCTCGCCACCCCTCGTCCCGCCCGCCTCGTCTCGTCACGCCGCCCCTCCTCGAACTTCCCGAAGAAATCCCGGAAACGTGTGTAAGAGCCGGTGTGGACCGCCCTCTCAAAGGTCACCGGGCCCGGAACCGGGCAGGAACCCGAGGCAGAGAGGAAGACGATCATGGAGCGCCCCACCAGCGTGGTCGAGCACGAACTGGAGCTGAACCTGGTGCTCTCCCCCGAGCACAGCGTCCCCGTCCCGGCCCGGCTGTCCTACGGCAGCCACGACCCGTACGCGGTGCACATCACCTTCCACCTGGACACCGGCTCCCCGGTGACCTGGGTGTTCGCCCGCGAGCTGCTGGTCGAGGGCACCTTCCGGCCGTGCGGCCAGGGCGACGTGCGGATCTGGCCGACCCGCTCGGGCCGGCGGAGCGTGCTCTGCCTGGCGCTGAGCTCCCCGGCCGGCGACGCCCTGCTGGAGGCGCCGCTGCCGGTCGTCGCGGCCTGGCTGGAGCGGGCCCACCGGCTGGTCCCGCCGGGCAGCGAGATGGCCGCGCTGGACATGGACGGCTCGCTCGCGGACCTGCTTGCGTGAGCACGCGCCCGACCAGCACGCGCCCAACCACCAGCGCGCACACGACCACCGGCACGCGCACGACCGCGAACGGGCACACGGCCTCGGCCACCCGCCCGGCCGGGACCGCGCGACGCGACGGGAGCCGCGCCCCCGCCGGCTCAGCGGGCCGCGGGGGCCTGCTGACGGCCGCGGGTGGCGTCCGGGCCACCGCCGTCGCGCTGTCCCGGCAGCCGGACCAACGGTGCGCCGGCGGAGCGTCGCCTGGCCCTTATCCGGATGGCGGCGGCGAGCAGGAAGCAGAGCCCGACCCATGGATAGACCGAGGTCGGCAGCTGGCGCAGCGGCCCCATGTGGAGGACGGCCGGGCCTAGCGGCTTGGCGGCCCACATCGCGAAGGAGAGGAAGGCGACCAGCGTCGCCCAGAAGGCGGCCCGCCAACGCAGCCGGCGGACGCCGACCGGGCGGGCGTGCTCGACGGAGGCCTCGGTGGCGAGCAGGACGAGCACCGGCACGCACCAGACCCAGTGGTGGGTCCAGCTGATCGGTGAGATCAGCACGGCGGTGACGGCCGCGCAGCAGACGCCCCAGGCCTCGGCCCGGGGCAGCCAGCGGGCGCTGCGGTGGGCCCAGGCGGCGACGGCGAGGCCGGCCACCGCGACCAGGCCGGCCGCGAGGGTGGCGAGGGTGCCGGGGTCGGCGGTGTGCAGCAGCCGGGCGAGGGCGCCGCGCAGCGACTGGTTGTCGACGATCTCGGTCTTGCCGACCCGGGAGGAGTCGTAGAGGTACTTGGTCCAGAAGCCCCAGGTGGCGTCGGGCAGGGCGACGGCGCCGATCAGGAAGGTGGCGAGGAAGGTGAGGCCGGCCACGAAGGCGGCCCGGACCCGGCCGGTGATCAGCAGGTAGACGGCGAACAGGCCGGGGGTGAGCTTGAGGCCGGCGGCGATGCCGATCGCCATGCCCTTGCTGCGGCGGGCGTCCGAACGGGTGAGGTCCCAGAGGATCAGGCAGGCGAGCGCGAGGTTGATCTGGCCGTACCGGAGCGTGGTGAAGACGGGTTCGAGCCAGACGCCGAGGCCGGTGACCAGGATGACGCCGATCGGCCGCAGTTCACGGCGCGGCCAGCCGACCAGCTTGAAGGACAGGTGGGTCAGCAGGGCGAGCAGCCCGAGGTTGCCGAGAGTGATCGCCACCCGGAGGAACGGGATCGGGAACCAGGTGGTGGGCACGAACAGCATGGCCGCGAACGGGGGGTAGGTCGCGGGCAGGTTCCACTCGGTGACGCGCAGTGCGTACAGGTCGGTGCCGTTGGCCACGGCGGCGCCCTCGGCCCGGTAGACGATCATGTCGACCATCGAGGTGTTCACGAAGTGGCGGACCACCGCGTACACGACCAGGGACAGGAGCGCCACGGCCGAGGCGGCCAGCAGCGGTCGGCGGGGGGCCTCGCGCAACGCGCGGACGGGGGCGCCGAGCGCGGTCCGAAGCCGGTCCGACAGGGGGGCGGGCGCGGGGTCGGGTGCGGTCCGCACCGGGCTGCGCTCGTCTTGCACCGCTGTCACCAGTCCACTCCGTCCACCACTCGACCAATCGCCGACGATACCGGATGCGGACCGACCGGGCCTGGGCACGACCAGTCACACAGCGTGACGAGCGGGCCCCGGCCGGCCGTACTCCGTTGCGGGCGGAGCACGGACGGCCGGGGCCGCCGGGGGAAGGGCTGCGAGGCCCTGAGCCCCAGGGGCTCAGCGGCCCCGCACCTCAGCCCGTGTAGGCGCCGAGGGCCCGGGTGAAGTCCAGCGGCTGCTGGACGATGCTGCTGCAGCTGGCATCGGCGTAGGCCTTGGCCCCGCCGTCGCAGGCCTTGTCGCGGGTGCCGGACCACATGGCCAGCCAGGCGAGGTGCCTGGACGCCGCGAAGTCGGCGAGCTGCTTGGCGTCGGCGACGGTGAAGACCTCGCTGGCGACATCGTTGACGCCGATCATCGGGGTGACGGCGACCTTGCGCCAGGCGGCCGCGTCGTCCAGTCCGAGCACGCTCTTGACCTGGGCCTGGGTGGCGGTGGCCGCGGCGATCGCGTACTTGCCCATCTGGCCCTGCGGGTTCGGGGCGACGCCGTCGCCGAAGTCCATGGCCATGATGTTGACCGCGCCGATCGCGACGCCGTTCTTCTTCGCGTCGGCGACCAGGTCGACGCCCTCCTGGGTCAGGCCGGAGGGCAGCGCGGGCAGCGTGAAGGAGACGTCGAGCGCCTTGCCCCTGGCGGCGGCGTTCTTCTGCAGCTGGGCGATGGCCTGGGCGCGGCGGGTGTTGGCGGCGGCGTTGGCGATCGCGCCGCCCTCGACGTCGAAGTCGAGCCTGGTCAGGCCGTAGGCGTCGACGGTCTTCTGGTAGACGGCGGCCAGGTCGGCGGTGGAGCCGCAGACGAGGGCGAGCTCGCTGCCGTTGGCGCCGCCGAAGGAGACCCGGACGTCGCCGCCGATCGCCCGCAGGGCGCCGATCTGGGCGGCCACCGCGTCGGCGGACAGGTCGCTGACGCCGCCCCACTTGGGCTGGCAGCCGCCGCCGGACACCACGAAGGCGAGGGTGTAGTTCTTGACCCCGGTGGCCTTGGCGGTGGCGACCAGGTCGTACGGCGGGTAGAGCGAGGTGTCGACATACGGGGCGAAGCCGGCCCCGGCGCCGGCCGGGGGTACGGGCACACCGGTCGCCGTGGGGGTGGCGGTCGGGGTGGGGGCCGGAGCCGGGGTGGTCGGCTTCGCCGAGGGGGTGGCACTCGCGGTCCCCGTGGGGGAGGGGGCCGCGGTGCCGGTCCCGGTCGGCCGGGGAGTGGTCGACACCGAGCTGGTCGGCACCGAACCGGTCGACACGGGGCCGGTCGGTACCGGACTGGTCGGCGCGGTGGTGGTGGGGCGGCCCGAGGGGGTGGGCGCGGTGCCGTCACCGGCCTTGCAGGAGGTGTTGTTGATCAGGCAGTTGCCGGGCTCGGCCTGCGCGGCGCCGGCGCCCTGGGCGACGAAGCCGACCACCACGCTCTTGCCGGGCTCCAGCCGCTTGCTCCACGCCTCCGGCCTGACGGTGACGTGCTGGCCGGCGGCGGTGAAGGTGGCGTTCCACAGCGAGTCGATCTTCGCCCCGGCCGGGAGGTCGAAGCTGAGCGTCCAGTCCTCGATCGGGCCGCTGTCCGGATTGGTGACCAGGTACTGGCCGGTGTAGCCGGAGTCCCAGCTGCTGGTCCGGCTGTAGACGGCGCCGAGCGAGGCGGCGCTGGCCGAGGAGGCGAGGACGACGACACCGCCCGCGACCAGGGCGGCGGCGACCGCCGAGGCCCCGACGATCGCGCCCTTGCGGCTGCGCCTGCGGCGGCCTGGGCGGCGGTTGGGCTGGGTGGTCATGGCGCGTTACCTCCGGGGTGCCGTCGGTCGGCCGCGGTCCGGGCGCGGGTGCGTGCGGACGTCCGGGCGGCCGGCCCGGCTCGGTCGGGTGACCGGCGCGACCGACGCTAGCGGCGGCCGGGGGGCCGAACCGGGGGGCTGAGCGAGGGGAAGAACTCCCTTAGGACGCGCTTAAGGAAGATCCCGAAGCCGACAGGGAGTCAGGCGCGCACGAAGACCGGCCGCCACGGTTCCCCGGGCTTCGGCCGAGACCGAGAGAACAGCCAAGGGAGCGGCCGAGCGAACGGCCGCGGGAACAGCCGGGGAAACAGCCGGGGGAAGCGGTCGGGGAAACAGCCGGGGAAGCGGTCACTTCTGGAACAGCGCGCCCCGGCTGCGCCGCCGCCCCGCCCGCGCGGGGGTGCCGTCCGGGCGGGTCCGCAGCCGCAGCCGGATCTCGGCGCCGCCGAGCACGGCGGAGCGGCCGAGCGCCAGGTCGCCGCCGGTGGATTCGGCGAGTTTGCGGACGATGTCGAGGCCGAGGCCGGTGGAACCCTCGCCGCCGTGGCCCTCGCCGCGCTTGAGGGCGGCGGCCGGGTCGCTGAAGCCGGGACCGGCGTCGCCGACCAGGACGATCACCGAGGTCTCGGTGGCGAGCACGTCCACCGAGAAGGCGGTGCCGACGGCGGTGTGCCGGAAGACGTTGCCGAGCAGCGCGTCGACGGTGGCGGCCAGGTCGGCGCGTTGGACCGGGACGGGCGTCACCTGGTCGGCGCCGGCCAGTTGCCAGCGGCGCCCCTCGTCCTCGGCCAGCGCGGACCAGAAGCCGACCCGTTCGCGGATCACCTCGGCGACGTCGCAGCCGACCGCGACGGCGGGCGCGTCCTCGGGGTCGCGGCGGGCCGAGCGGATGATCTGGTCGACCTCGCGCTCCAGTTGGGAGACCGCGTGCCGGGTGGCGTCGGCGGCGTCGCCCTCGCCGAGCGAGGCGGCGTTGAGCCGCAGCACGGTCAGCGGGGTGCGCAGCCGGTGGGACAGGTCGGCGGCCAGTTCCCGTTCGGCGGCGAGGAGTTGGACCACCCGGTCGGCCATGGTGTTGAACGCGTGGGCGGCCTCGCGCAGTTCCTCGGGGCTGCCGGCGGCCTGCTTGCCGTCCACGGGGACCCGTACGGCGAGGTTGCCGGCGCCGAGCGAGCGGGCGGCGCCGGCGAGCCGCCGGGCGGAGGCCACGATCCGGCCGCCCATCCGGTCGGCGACCAGGACCGAGATGGCGACCAGGCCGAGCGCGACGCCCGAGAGCACCAGCCAGGCGGTGGAGACGCCGCGGGTGAGGTCGCCGTCGGCGACGAACACCTCGACCACGGCGGTGCGCCCGGTGTCCACCGCGACCGGCTGGAGCAGCGCGTAGCCGCCGGGCACCTCGACGGTGAAGGAGCGGCCCTGGCCTCCGGCGGTGGACACGTCGCCGGCGGCGGCCCGGGCCTCGCCGATGGTGGGCCCGCCGGGGCCGCCCGCGCCGGGGAGCGCGTCCGGGGCGGCCGGGGCGGGCAGGTGGACCGCCATCCGGCCCTGCCCGCCGGCGTCGGTGCTGGCCAGGGCGCGGTCGATGGCGATCTGGTCGGTGGTGATGGCGAGGGCCGGGCCGAGCGCGGCGGCCTGCCGCTCGGCGGCGGTGAAGGCGTGGTCCCGGGCGGTCTGCTGGACCATCAGGCCGAGCGGGATGAGGAAGGCCAGCGCGACCATGGTGGTCCCGGCGACGGCGGCCTTGATCAGGGCCCAGCGCAGCGAGCGCCCGAACCTCCTCATGTCCGGTGCTCCGCCAGTCCCCCGGCGGCCTCCAGCCGGACCCCGACTCCCCGGACGGTGTGCAGGTAGCGGGGGCTGGAGGCGGTCTCGCCGAGCTTGCGGCGCAGCCAGGACAGGTGGACGTCGATGGTCTGGTCGCCGCCGTAGGTCTGCTGCCAGACCTCGGCCAGGATCTCCTTGCGCGGCACCACCACGCCGGGGCGCCCGGCCAGGAAGGCCAGCAGGTCGAACTCACGGCGGGTCAGGTCGAGCAGCCGCCCGTCCAGCGAGGCCTCGCGGCGCTGGAGGTCGATGGCGAGGCCGCCGACCCGCAGTACCTGGGCGACGGGGGCGGCGCCGCCGCCGAGCCGGCGCAGCACGGCGGCCATCCGGGCGCTGAGGTGTTCCCCGGAGAAAGGTTTCACCAGGTAGTCGTCGGCGCCGTCGTTGAGCAGCCGGACGATCTCGGCCTCGTCGTCGCGGGCGGTCGAGATGATCACCGGCACATTGGTCAGGCCCCGGATCATCTTGAGTGCCTCGCTGCCGTCCAGGTCCGGCAGGCCCAGGTCGAGGATCACCAGGTCACAGCCGACCTGGGCGACCTCCCGCAGCGCCTCGAGTGCCGTGCCCACGCTGCGGACCGCGTGACCGGTGTCGGTCAGGTGCCGGATGAGGGCGGAGCGTACGAAAGGGTCGTCCTCGACCACGAGCACTGTTGCCATGGCCCTGCACGGTACGGCATCGACGGGCAGTGGTCTGTACCTCGGGGTGGCCTCGGGGCGGCCTCCGGACATTGTGCAACTCCCCTGACTAATAACGGGGCTGCCCGGCTGCGCGGGCCCGGAATACGGCAGGATGAGCGGACGATGCGGAACGGACTGGTACAGCTCGGCGCCTGGGCGGCGGCCACCGGGGCGGCGGTGGCGCTGTCCTGGCTCGGCGTGCACGCGGTGCTGACCGGCGCCGCGTTCGAGCAGCCCACGGCCCTGCCGCTGCCCTCGCCGAGAGCCGACGGCACGCCGCACACCGCGACCGTCACCCCCGACCAGCCGCGGTCGGCCACCCCGACCGGAGCCCCGACCCCACCGCCCGCCTCCCCGACCACCGCCACGACGACGCGCGGGCCGGCCCCCGCCACCACCCTCGCCGCCGCCTCCCCGCCGGCCACCCGCCGCCCCACCCCCGCCACCACCACGGCGGTGTCCTCCGTGAAGAGCTACCCGGTGCCGGGCGGCAAGGTCGCCCTGGACATCCGCCCCGACAAGGCCTCGCTGGTCTCCGCCACCCCCGACCCGGGCTGGCAGATGCAGGTGTGGAACGGCGACCAGTGGATGCGGGTGGACTTCACCAAGGGCGAGCAGGCCAACTCGGTCTTCGTCTACTGGAACGGCCACCCGCCGGTGGTCGAGACGGCCGTCCGCTGAGCCCCCGTCACCAGGTCTCGAACGGCAGGTAGCCCGGCAGGTACGGCCCGGCGTAGCCGGACCGGTCGACCAGGGTGTGCCTGGTCCCGCCCGGCACCCCGATCGTCGCGAGCACCACCGCACCGAAGCGGTCCCGCGCCTCGTACGGCTCGGCCAGCGACAGGGCGCCCCGGTCCACCGCGTAGTCGTAGGCGTAGAAGACGTCCGGCACGCTCACCGCGAGGTCCAGCACCCCGTCGCCGTGCCGGGCCAGGTGCGCGGCCAGCTCCCGGCCGCGCGGGCCGATCACCTGGACCAACGAGGTGAGCACGATCCTGGTCCCGGGCGCGTCCAGCACGTACGAGACCGTCTCCGGCTCACCGGTCTCCGGCCCGGCGTACGCGGTACAGCGCAGTCCGAGCGCGGCGGTGTAGCGGCGGGCGGCCCGCTCGGCGTCGCCGACCGCGAAGACCACCGCGTCGGCGCGGCCCATCGGGAGGGGGTCGGACTCTCCGGGCCCTGCGGTGAGCAGGACGGGTTCGGCGGCGGTGTCGGTCATGACGGCCCTCCCGGTAGGTGTGCGGACCACGGCGGGTGCGACCGTGCGCCGGGGTGGGGCCCGGCGCACGGCGTTGTGGCTGGAGGGTGGCGCCGAGCCGACCGGCGCGCAACTGTTCCGTTTCCTCCTGGTCAAGCTGCGCGCCGGGGCGGGAGAATCGGCGGCGCCGCTGTACAGAATGCCCACCGGAGGACGGAGCCGCGATGCCCCCCGCCCAGTCCCCGAGCTCCCCCGGCTCGCCCAACTCCCCCGCCCCGCCGGGTGCTTCGGCCGCCCCCGGGACGGGCGGCGGGAACGACTCGATCGACGCGCTGGACGGCCGGCTGATCCGGCTGCTCGCCGAGGAGCCCCGGATCGGGGTGCTGGAGTGCTCGCGCCGGCTCCAGGTCGCCCGGGGCACCGTGCAGGCCCGGCTGGACCGGTTGCAGGCCAAGGGGGTGATCGGCGGCTTCGGCCCGGAGGTCGACCCGGCGGCGCTCGGCTACCCGGTGACGGCCTTCGCCACTCTGGAGATCTCGCAGGGCCAGGGCGCCGACGTCCGGACGCACCTGGCGAACGTGCCGGAGGTGCTGGAACTGCACACCATCACCGGGGCCGGGGACATGATGGTGCGGATCGTGGCCCGTTCCAACGCCGATCTGCAACGGGTGATCGACCGGGTGGTGGGCTTCGACGGGATCGTCCGCTCGGCCACCGCGATCGCGCTGGAGAACCCGGTGCCGTACCGCATCCTGCCGCTGGTGGACCAGGCCGCCGCCGAGTAGGGCCCACGCCCGACGGCAGCGGCCGCGTCCCGGTCAGCAGCTGGGGACGCTGCCGCCGCTCTTCAGCGCCTCCAGTGCCGAGACCGCCTCGCCGAGCGTGCCGACCGGCACCAGGCGCAGTGTCTTGGGCGTGTTGACCTTGGCGTCCGTGCACTCGTCCTTGGGCAGCAGGAACACCGTCGCGCCGTCCCGGGCGGCCGCCTGGGTCTTGAGCGGGACGCCGCCGACCGCGCCGACGACTCCGTGGTCGTCGATGGTGCCGGTGCCCGCGATCGTGAGCCCGCCGGTGAGGTCGCCGCCCTTGCCGTCGCCGGCGAGCTTGTCGATGATGCCCAGCGCCAGCATCTGCCCGGCGCTCGGGCCGCCGACGTCACCCAGGTCGACCTTCACCTTGACCTGGTCCGGCGAGAGGTGGAGGTAGCCGAGCGCGGCGGCGGTGGCGCTGTCCTGCGACTCGGCCATCTGCTGGGCGGTCTGCTCCTCGGCCTTGGCCGGGTTGCCCGGCTGGTAGACCGTGTCGGTCGGGCGTACCGCCTCGCCCTGGTCGAACCAGGCCTGGAGCGCGCGCCAGAAGGTGGTCTTCTCCCCCGGGTTGGTGGCCGAGATGGTGACCATCCGCAGCTCGCCCTCGGTGGTGCGCAGCGGCGCCCCGGTCACGGTGAGGACCGGCTTGTCCTTGTACGTGCCGAGGGTGTCCGCGGTCAGGCCCGGCCAGGTCAGCGTGTACGGCAGCGGGACGAAGGCGGCCACGCCGAACAGCGCGGCGACCAGCACCCCGCAGAGCGTGAGCGCGCGGGTCCGCGGGGAGGTGAGGGCCTTGGGCAGCTTGGTGTCGGACACAAGGGGAATCCAAACACACCGGGGCCCGTACCGGCCTACCGCAGCGCGTCGGCCACCTCGGTCGCCGCCTCCACCACCCGGGGGCCGACCCGCTCGGGGACCAGCCCGTTCAGCATCACCACGCCGACGCTGCCCTCGATGCCGCTCAGTCCGATCAGCGCGGCGGCCGCGCCGCAGGCCCCGGACTGCTCCTCCGCACGGGTGATGACGAAGCCCTGCTCCGGCCGGCGCTGGCTGGGGAAGGTGCGCGCCTCCAGGATGGCCCGGCCGGCGGCGCTCTCGCCGAGCGGGTGGCGCAGCCCGGTGCGGTAGGCGACGTGGAAGTCGGTCCAGCTCGGCTCGACCACGGCGACGGCCAGCGCCTCGTTGCCGTCCACCAGGGTGAGGTGGGCGGTGGCGCCGAGGTCCTCGGCCAGGCTGCGCAGGGCCGGCAGCGCGGCCTCGCGCAGCAGCGGGTGCACCCGGTGGGCCAGGCGCAGGACGCCCAGGCCGACCCGGGCGCGGCCGCCGATGTCCCGGCGGACCAGGCCGTGCTGTTCCAGGGTGGCCAGCAGCCGGTAGACGACGGTGCGGTTGACGGCCAGTCGGGCGGCCAGCTCGGTGACGGTGAGCCCGCGCTCGGAGTCGGCGAGGAGTTTGAGGACCCGGACGCCACGGTCCAGGGTCTGGGAGGTCTCGGCAGTCACGACGGGCATCCTTTCCGCGGCGCTCGCGGGGGCAGGCGGCGCCGGACCGGGTTCGGTGTCGCGCGCAGGTGGGGTGGCCGCGCTCGGACCGCTCGCGGTGTCGTCCTTGACGTGCGTGCGGTCCTGCGGCGCCCGTCCTGTGGGGGTTGCCCGGTGGAAGAGCGTGGGGGAAAGGTAGTGAAGGAAATGTCGTGACGGAAGTGGTTGTCCAAAATTCGGGCGTGATCGACTTCAACAGCGCGAAGAAATCGGGACAAATGCCCGCATTTCTCCGGGCCCGTCAGCGCGTGGGTCCGGCCGCGCTCCGGAGTCCGGACACGCGGGAGCGGGGCGGCCGGCGCGCTCCCGCGCGCCGTACCGTTCCCTCTCCTGGTTCCGCGGCTACTTCGCCCACTCGCGGATCTTGGCGATCCGCGCCTTCAGCTGGTTGGCGGTGGCCTGCGCGGTCAGCGGGCCGCCGCACTGGCGGCGCAGCTCGTTGTGGACGGTGCCGTGCGGCTGGTCGGTGCGGTGGTGCCAGGCGGCCACCAGCGCGTTCAGCTCCTTGCGCAGCTCCCGGAGTTCCTGATGGGTGACGACCGGCCGCTGCTCGGCCGGCAGCTCCAGCAGGTCGGCCTCCTCGGCGGGCTTGCCCTTGCTGCGCTGGATCTGCCGGTGCTGGCGCTTCTGCAGCAGCATCTGCACCTGGTCCGGCTCCAGCAGGCCCGGGATGCCGAGGTAGTCGTCCTCCTCCTCGCTCCCCGGGTGGGCCTGCATGCCGAACTCCATGGAGTTGTACAGCACCCGGTCGAAGACCGCGTCGGAGCCGATCGCCTCGTAGGAGAACTCGTCGCCGCCGGCGCCGTCCGGCCCGTCGTTGGCCCGCTCGGCCTCGGCGAGCAGCCGGTCCTCCTCGTCGAAGAGGCCCTCGCCCTCCTTCTTCGGCCGGTCCAGCACGTGGTCGCGCTGGACCTCCATCTCGTTGGCGAAGCCGAGCAGCGTCGGGATGGTGGGCAGGAACACCGAGGCGGTCTCGCCGCGCTTGCGGGCTCGCACGAAGCGGCCGACGGCCTGGGCGAAGAACAGCGGGGTGGAGATCGAGGTGGCGTACACCCCGACGCACAGCCGGGGCACGTCGACGCCTTCGGACACCATCCGGACCGCGACCATCCAGCGCGAGTCCCCGGCCGCGTAGTCGGAGATCCGCTGGGAGGCCTCGGTCTCGTCGGAGAGCACCACGGTGGCCTTCTCGCCGGAGATCTCGCGCAGGATCTTGGCGTAGGCCCGCGCGGTGTTCTGGTCGGTGGCGATGACCAGCCCGCCGGCGTCCGGGATCGCCTTGCGGACCTCGGACAGCCGCCGGTCGGCGGCCTGCAGCACGGACGGGATCCACTCGCCCTGCGGGGCCAGCGCGGTGCGCCAGGCCTGGGCGATCAGGTCCTTGGTCATCGGCTCGCCGAGCCGGGCCTCCAGCTCGTCACCGGACTTGGTGCGCCAGCGCATGTTGCCGCTGTAGCTGAGGAAGATCACCGGGCGGACGACGTGGTCGGCGAGCGCGTGCCCGTAGCCGTAGGTGTAGTCGGCGACGGACTTGCGGATGCCGTCGCCGCCGGCCTCGTACTGGACGAACGGGATCGGGTTGGTGTCGGAGCGGAACGGCGTCCCGGTCAGCGCCAGCCGGCGGGTGGCCGGCTCGAAGGCCTCGAAGCAGGCCTCGCCCCAGGACTTGGAGTCGCCGGCGTGGTGGATCTCGTCCATGATCACGAGGGTCTTGCGCCCCTCGGTCCGGTTGCGGTGCAGCATCGGGTTGACCCCGACGCCCGCGTAGGTGACCACGATGCCGTGGTAGTCCCGGGAGAGCGGGCCGGAGGAGTAGGCCGGATCGAGCCGGATGCCTATGCGTGCGGCGGCCTCGGCCCACTGCTTCTTCAGGTGCTCGGTCGGCGCGACGACGGTCACCTGCTGCACCAGGTGGTTGTGCAGCAGGTACGAGGCCAGGGTGAGCGCGAAGGTGGTCTTACCGGCGCCCGGGGTGGCGACCGCGAGGAAGTCGCGCGGCTGCGTCTCGATGTACCTGTCCAGCGCGCCCTGCTGCCAGGCCCGCAGCTTGCCCGCGGTGCCCCAGGGGGCGCGGCCGGGGAAGGCCGGCGAGAGGTGGTGCGAGGCGGCGGACGCGGTGGGTCCGGCGCCCCGGGCGGGCGCCTGCGGCTCCGGCACGTCGGAGAACAGCGGCATCGAGGAGGCGGCGGCAGTACTCACGGTCTCCGAGGGGGGATCATCGCAGGTCAGGGGCGGTTTCTCAGCCCCGGCCCGCGGAAGGGCGGCGATCGGACAACCCGCCCAGCGTACCGGCCCGGCGCCGTCGGGGCGGCCAGGCGAGGCGACGCGCCGGGGCCGGGCGGCCGGAAATCGACGTGACCCGGATCACATCCGATCAGTTCCGAAACCGAGTAATCATGGCCGGCCCCGGGACTCTCACCAGGGTGAGGCCGCCCCAACCCTCCCCCTTGTCGCTCGGCCTCACACCGACCCGAAGGGACTCGCCGTGCACACCGCCGCCGAAGAGACCGTCCAGGCCCGTCTGATCCTCTCGCTCCACCGCTCCGTCCGGCTGCGGGTGCTCCTGAGCTACCTGCCGGAGGACCCGCTCGCCGTCCGGATGGCCTTCCCCGCCGAGTTCTCGCTGGACGAGCCGGCCGACGGCGGCGCGGGCTCGGACGGCGCCGACGACATCGTCTGGGTCTTCGCCCGCCAGCTGCTCTCGGCCGGCCTGGAGCTGCCGGCCGGCGTCGGCGACGTCCACGTCCGGCCCGCGGTCGGCCGGCGCACCATGGTCGAGCTGCGGGCGCCGGAGGGCACCGCGCTGCTCCAGTTCGACACCACCGACCTGCGCCGCTTCCTGTGGCGCAGCCGGCTGCTCGTCCCCGAGGGCGAGGAGCACCTGCACCTGGACGCCGACCGCGCGCTCGCCGAGCTGCTCGGCTGAGCGGCGCGCGGGGCCGGCGTCCGGGGGCGCCGCCGCGCTTCCGGCCGTCACCCGGGCCCGGGGCGCCTCAGCCCGACAGCCTTCGCATCAGCCGGACGCCCTGCGCCGGCGTCAGGTGCGGCAGGTACGCCTTGCCGATCGCCCTGGTGATGCTCGGCAGCGCGGCGGGGTCGGGGTAGGCCATGTACATCGGCCGGTACTCCGGCTGGAACTTCGCCTTGAACGCGAGCAGCGAGCGGAAGCCGTACACCGGCTCCAGCACCCGTCCCATCCAGTCCAGCATCCGCTGCAGGCCGGAGGGCTCCTCGTCCTGCCCGGAACGGGCCAGCGGCGCGCCGGACAGCGACAGGAAGCGCGCGCCCTCCTCCTTGAAGCCCAGCGCGGCCGAGGCGATCAGGAACTCGTTGACGCCGCGGAAGCCGTCCGAGCGCCGGCGCATGAAGTCCAGCGTCCAGCCGACCGGCACGCCGTTCTCGTACACCGGCATCCAGCTGGTCAGCCCGTGCACGACGCGCTGCTCGTCCACCGCGATCAGCACCCGCACGTCCGGGTCGTCCAGCTCCTCCAGTCCGCCGAGCGTGAAGCCCATCTCGGGCAGGCCCTTCTCGGACACCCACTCCTCGGAGATCGCCCGGATCTGGTCCCGCAGAGCGCGCGGCGCCTCGTGGTGGGACCACCACTCGGCGGTGATGCCCTGCTTGCCGGCCTTGTTCAGCGCGGTCCGGATGTCCTGCCACTTGCGGCCGGTGAAGGCCAGCTCGGGCAGCGCCACCACGGTGTCCTCGGCGACCTGCACCGAGCGCCAGCCGAGCTGCGCGGCGGCCTCCCGGGTCTGCGGGGAGACGCTGTAGAAGCACGGGGTCCAGCCGCGCTGGTCGCAGAACCGGGCGAACCCGGCCACCGCCCGGGCCCGGGCCTCCGGCGCGCCGAACGGATCGCCGGTGGTCAGCGCCACCGTGTTGTGCACCCGGTAGGCGACGGCCGCCCGGCCCTCCTCGTCGAACCAGTAGTGGTTGCCGTCCCAGGTGGTGATGAAGGACAGCGTCCCGCCGCCGTACGCGGTGAGCAGCGCCCTGGCCCGGGCGGCCGCCTCCGCGTCGGTGTGCAGCACCGGCCGGCGGAAGGCCAGCAGCAGCGTGGTCAGCGCGACGACCCAGAAGGCCAGCCCGCAGTACGTCTCCAGAAACAGCGCCACCGGGCCGACCGCGATCGGGTAGTCCGGCAGCAGGTCGTTGTAGGCGGGCGGCAGGAACTGCGCGGGCAGCCCGTGCAGCAGCCGGCGGATGTTCGCCCCCGGCTCGAACTGGTCGGCCGCGAGGCGCCCGAGCCCCACGTACGCGGCCGAGGCCGCCAGGGCGGCGCCGCCGAGCAGCGCGCCCAGCCGCAGCACCGCCCGGCCGGCCAGCCGCAGCCGGAAGCGCTGCCGGGTGGCCAGCAGCAGGCCGAGGGTGAGCAGCGGCAGCAGCAGCGCCTCGACGAAGTACTGGACCACGTCGCCGCTGACCGGGCCGGAGTCGAGGTACAGCCAGCCCAGCAGCGCCGCCCAGAGCAGTTCGGTGGCGACGGTGATCCGCCAGGCGAACCGCAGCCCCCGGCGCAGCCCCTCGGCCAGGACCAGCAGCAGCGCCGGGAACAGCGCGGCCATCAGCCGGCCCGGGGTGTCGAAGATCCGCTCGACGGCGTGCGCGCGGGCGCAGTCGTGCGCCGACAGCGCGCAGAAGTCGGCCACCTCCTCCGGGCTGAGCCGGTGCGAGAAGTACAGCTCGGAGAAGGTGTTGAACGGCCCGCTGGCGTTGTCGTACAGCGAGGCGATCAGCGGCCCGAGGGCGGCGGCGACCAGGCAGAGCGCCACCAGCACCCGGGTCTCGGAGTGCGAGGAGCGGTGGGTGCGCAGGTGCAGCCCGCCCCGGGCGAGCAGCGCGCCGGCGCCCAGCCCGACGAACGCGGCGGCGCACCGCTGGACGCTCTGCAGGTGGCCCACGTACAGCGTCATGACCAGCGGGGCGAGCAGCACCAGCAGGTGCAGCCGGCGGCGCCAGAGCACGGTGAGCCGGTAGCCGAGCACCCCGGCCAGCGCGAACAGGCCGACGCCGGGGCCGACCGAGGTCTGGTCGGCCACCGAGACGGTCCACTGCTCGCCGACCCGGGAGCCGACCGCGATCAGCCCGGTGCCGAGCAGGGTGCCCGCCAGCTGTCCGCCGACCAGCACCGCGAGCGTGCGCAGCCACCCGAGCCGGTGCTCGGCGGCCGGGCCGACCAGGACCAGCAGCAGGCTGGTGAAGACGTACGAGCCCAGGCCGGAGCACCAGAACAGCGAGGTGAACGGCGTCCACCAGTGGCCCTCGGCGAGCGTGGGCACGCCGACCCCGACCCGGTCGAGCAGCCGCTCGGACGGCCCGTGGGCCAGGCTGCCGGTGGCCGCGCCGAGCGCCCAGAGCCCGGCCAGCAGCACCAGGGTGAGCGGCGCCGAGCGCAGCCAGACGCCGAACGTGCGGGTCGCCCGCCAGGCCCGCTGCGGGCGCGGCTCCGGCGTCCCGGCGACCGGCGCGCGGTCCGACGGCCACTCCTGCTCCTTGGCCGGCGCGGGGGCCGCGGGGAGCCGGATCACCGGATCAGCCCGGTCTGCTGGGAGAGCCAGGCCAGGTTCTGTTCGAAGGCCTGGCGGAACACGACCCAGCTGTGCCAGCCGGGGATGGTCTGGTAGCCGACCTTCATTCCGGCCGCCTGTGCCGCCGCATAGGCCTTCTCCTGCATGGGTCGGAAGTCCGGGTCGTTGGCGCCGACCACGAACATGCCTGCGGTGTCGGGGAACTTCTGCCGGGCCATGACGTGCACCG
Source organism: Kitasatospora sp. NPDC094016 (assembly GCF_040304045.1). Classification (NCBI taxonomy): domain Bacteria; kingdom Bacillati; phylum Actinomycetota; class Actinomycetes; order Kitasatosporales; family Streptomycetaceae; genus Kitasatospora; species Kitasatospora sp. NPDC094016. Next base: position 56,601 of record NZ_JBEOUK010000022.1, on the reverse strand, counting down.
GGTCGACGGCGTCGAACGCGGCCTCGTCGCCGCCGAAGGCCTTGTCGACGGTCTCGCCGCGTTCGCCCAGGGTGGGCTCGTCCTGGCCGGAGATGTCCAGGAAGGTGCCGTAGACCCCGGGCGCGTTGACGGCCAGCTGGAGCGAGCAGGTGCCGCCGAGCGAGAGCCCGCCGATGGCGAAGGCGCCCCGGCCGGTGGCGGTCTGCAGGTTGTGGTGGATCCAGTCCGGGACGTCATCGGCCAGGTAGGTGTGCGCCTTGGCGATCCGGGAGTCCATGCAGAGTGTGTTGGTGAACGGGCTGCCGGTGGGGTCGGCGACCACCACGATCGGGGCGAGGCCCTGGTGGTCGGCGGCGAAGGCGTCCAGGGTCTCCTGGATGGCCCCGGAGGTGATCCAGTCCACCGGGGCGCCGGGCTGGCCGGGCAGCAGCACCACGACGGGCAGCAGCGGCCGGGGGTTGGCCTGGTAGGCGGGCGGCAGGTAGACGTACCCGTCGCGGGCCGTGAAGCCGGACTTGGTGCCGGGGATGGTCACCGTGGAGAGGGTGCCCTTCGCGGGCAGGCCGGGCGGCGCGTGCCAGAGCTCCTCGACGGGCTTGCCGGGCGTGGCGGCGACGGTGCTGGCCACCTTGCCCGTGGTCAGCGCCTGGACCCCGGGCACCAGCATGGCCCGGGCGGTCGGGTACTGGTCGAAGCCCCGGTTGACCTGCGAGGCGGCCATCAGCAGCACCAGGACGGCGGCGCCGGTCGCCAGCAGCCGGCGGCGGACGGCGAGCAGCGGCGCGCGGAAGCAGACCAGGGATATCGCGAACAGCGCGACGGCTATCCAGCGCAGGACGAAGTCCGGGGTTCCCTCCGGGAAGGGGTGCCACCAGCCGTCGACGCCGAGCTTCACCAGGGCGGTGAGCGTTCCGGCCAGCATCAGGGCGCCGAAGAGGCGCGGCGCCCGCCAGCGTTCGTGGCGGGAGAACGCGAGCAGGACCAGCGACCCCCAGCCCGCGGCGAGCACGGCGTACGGGATCGGGCCGTGGGTGAGCGGCCAGTCGATCGGGTTCCAGCGGGTGGCGAGGGTCAGCGTGGTCATGCGGCTTTGCCCGGCCGGGTGGTGTCGGCCAGGAAGCCGTAGGCGACGACGTTGCCCTCGTAGCCGTGCTCGGCGCTGTACGCGCCGCCGCAGGTGATGACCCGCAGCTGAGCGTCGGCGGCCTGGCGGTAGACCCGGTCGTCCGGGAAGTCCTTTCGGTCGTGCACTTCGATGGCGTACAGCTGGTAGACGGCGACGGCGCCGTCCGCGCGGGCGATCTCGATCCGGTCTCCGCGCCGGAGCGCCCCCAGGTTGTAGAAGACGGCCGGGCCGGCCTTGTTGTCGACGTGCCCGTCCAGGATGGCGGTGCCGCGCTGCCCGGGGCTGGCCCCGCCGCGGTACCAGCCCGCCAGGTTGCGGTCCGCCTCCGGCGGGGCCTGGAGGTGGCCGTCGGGGTCGAGCCCGAGCGCGGTGACCGGGGCGTCCAGCCGGACGGCCGGGATGCGGATGCGGGTGGGGTCGGACGGGCCCAGCGGCGGGACGACGGAGACCGGGGCGAAGCCGGACAGCGTCTGGGTGCCGCCGGGGGCGGGCGGCAGCGCGCCCTGCCCGCCGTCGTGCAGCAGCCAGGCGCCGAGCACCAGCGCGGCACCGGCCGCCAGGGTGCCCGGCCACGGGCTCCTGCTCTGCTGGACGCCCACGGGCGCTCCCCTCTACCGACGGATTCCCGATCCTGGGAGTTTCCTGGGAAACAATTCAATCGGATCGGACCTTAAAGCACGTCCACACGATGGGCGTAATGACACCCCCCGATCGGCAGGGCAACCGCCCGAATCCGCGCTCCCCGTGGGCATCCGGTGACGGAAAGCGACGGCCGTTTCCCAGGTGACGGCGCCACCGGAACGCCTCGGTACGAGCTTCGACGGCGCGGGGGGCCGGTCCGGTTGCGTCAATCGGGCGATCGATGCCGACCGCCGGTGGCGCCTCGCCGACCGTTCGAGCCCGGCTGCCATGCTGACCCGGTCACGGGTTCTATCACCCCACTTGTCCGACCGGATTTCCGCACGCCTGAACGCCTGCCGAACGCCTCATGAACGGAGTGACCATGGCCGCTCTCTCACGCCGCACCCTGCTGGCCGCCGGTGCGGCCTCCGCCGCCACCCTGGCGACCGGCTGCGGAAGCAACAGCGCCGACAAGCCGATGATCGGTTCGGCCGTTCCCCCCAGCAGCGCGGCCGTCGACCAGAGTCCCGACCCCACCGACGCCACCGAGCAGCAGGCCGTCCTGATCGGCGACGGCTCCACCTCCGACACCGGGGCCCAGCCCCACCAGCCCACCCCCGAGCGGCTCAAGGCCGGCGAACGGCCACCGCAGTTCGTGGTCTTCTCCTGGGACGGCGCCGGCGAACTCGACAACGGCCTGTTCGCCCGCTTCCGCCGGCTGGCGCAGGAGCACAACGCCTCGATGACCTTCTTCCTCAGCGGCCTCTACCTGCTGCCCGAGTCCAAGAAGGACCTCTACCGCCCCCCGCAGCACAAGGTCGGCGCCTCCGAGATCGGCTACCTCACCGACCAGCACATCCACGACACCCTGGAGAACGTGCACGCGGCCTGGCTGGAGGGCCACGAGATCGGCACCCACTTCAACGGCCACTTCTGCGGCGACACCGGCGTCGGCAGGTGGTCCCCGGAGGAGTGGGACAGCGAGATCCAGCAGGCCATGGACTTCGTGACGAACTGGCGCACCAACACCGGCTTCACCGACCTGCCGGCGCTGCCCTTCGACTACCGCAGGGAGCTGATCGGCAGCCGCACGCCCTGCCTGGAGGGCCAGCGCAACCTGCTGCCCACCGCGGTCAAGCGCGGCTGGCGCTACGACAGCAGCGGCAACGGCACCCAGGTGTGGCCGCAGAAGATCCAGGGCGGCGCGCTCTGGGACCTCCCGCTGCAGTCCATCCCCTTCCCCGGGCACACCTTCCAGGTGCTGTCGATGGACTACAACATCATGTACAACCAGTGCGGCCCCAACACCAAGGCCGATCCGGCGCTCTACCCGGGCTTCCAGGCCCAGGCCCGCGACTCCTACCTGCTGGGATTCGACCGCACCTACAACGGCAACCGGGCGCCGTACGTCATCGGCAACCACTTCGAGGAGTGGAACGGCGGCATCTACATGAACGCCGTCGAGGACGCGCTCCGGACGATCGCGGACAAGCCGGAGGTCCGGCTGGTCTCGTTCCGCCAACTGGTGGACTGGCTGGACGCCCAGGACCAGGCGGTCCTGCGCAAGCTCCAGGGCCTCGCCCCGGGCCAGGCGCCGACCGGCGGCTGGGAGGCCTTCCTCGGCACCCCCGGGGCACCGCCGGTGCCCTCCGCCGCCGCTGCCGGCTGACCCTCAGGACCTGGCCCGGACCCGGCCGGCGAGCAGCGCCCCCAGCAGCGCCACGCCGGCCATGGCCAGCAGGATCACCGCGAACGCCACGGGCGAGCCGGCGGCCCCGGATGAGGCGGTGGCCCCGGCGCCCTCGTGGGCGGCGGCGAGCGAGCCGCCGCCCAGCACCGCGAACATCACCCCCGCCAGGCCCGTCAGCAGGACGTTGCCCAGCGCGTCGCTCATCTGCAGGGCCGCCGAGTTCACCCCGGCGTCCTCCGGCGCGGAGAGCTTCATCATCAGCACGCTGACGCTCGCGACCGTCAGTCCCATCCCGATGCCGCCGACGCCCCAGGCCACCGCCGCCACCCAGGCCGGCACCGCCGGAACCAGCACCAGCGCGGCGCCCGCGATCGCCACCGCGGTCAGCACGAACCCGCCCCGGATCATCGCCTCGCGGTAGCGCTCGGCCCCCGGCCGCCCCTGCAGCCACGAGCCCAGCGCCCAGGTGAGCCCGCCGCTGGTCAGGGTGAGCCCCGACATCGTCGGCGAGAGGCCGCGCTCGGTGGTCATCATCAGCGGGACGAAGGCCTCGGCCCCGAGGAACGCCCCGGCCGCCAGTCCGCGCAGCAGGATCACCGCCGGCAGCCCCCGCCCGGCCCGCAGGGTCCGCTGGGGCAGCAGCCCCAGGACGGCCGGCACCAGCAGCGCCGCCCCGACGACCCCGGGGAGCAGCCCGATCAGGTCGTGCCGCCCGCCCGCGTACTGCAGCAGGCCGGCACCGAGCGCCGCCATCGCGGCCAGCAGGGTGCGCCGGCGGTCGAAGTCCGCGCCCCTGGCCACCGGGTGCTCCCGCTCGGAGCGGGCCAGCGCGGGGCCCATCACGGCCAGCGGCAGCAGGATCAGCACCGGCACGGCCAGGAACACCCAGCGCCAGCCGAGGTGCTGGGTGATCGCGCCGGAGACCAGCGGCCCGATGATCGAGGGCAGCACCCAGGCCGAGGAGAAGGCCGCGAACACCGCCGGCCGCAGCCGCTCCGGGAAGGCCCGGCCGACCACCACGTACAGCGCGACGATCACCAGCCCGCCGCCCAGGCCCTGGATCGCCCGCCCGGCCACGAACACCCACATGCCCGGCGCCGTCCCGGCCACCACCAGGCCCACACCGAACACCGCGATGCCGGTGAACAGCGGCTGCATCGGGCCGCGCCGGTCGCACCACTGTCCGGAGACGACCAGCGCGAACAGCGTGGTGGTGAAGTAGCCGGAGAAGGCGAAGGCGTACAGCCCGATGCCGTTCAGCTGGCGGGCCGCGGTCGGCATCGCGGTGTTGACGGCGGTCGCCTCGAAGGCGATCACCAGGACCACCGACACGATCCCCAGGGTCAGAGCGCGGTAGCGGCCGCTGAGGACCCCGCCACCGGGGTCGGGTTCGGAGGGTATCGAGGCGGAGTCGACCGAGGTGGGGGAGGCAGTGGTCATACGTAACATCGTAAGGGCCGTCTGCCTTCATGACCCCTGACCCGAGTCGGTGATCAGCTAGTCCGCAGGGCTTAGGACCAGGGTCAGGGGGAAGCTCAGGCGGCGGTCAGTGGAGCACCTTCAGGCCGACCACGCCGGAGACGATGAGCAACAGGCAGCCGATCCGGGCCGCCGTCACCGCGTCCCCCAGGACGGCCATGCCGTAGAGCGCGGTGCCGACCGCGCCGATGCCGACCCAGACCGCGTAGCCGGTACCGATCGGAATGGTGCGCATCGCGTACGCCAGGCCGCCCATGCTCAGCAGCAGGGCCACACCGAAGACGAGGCTGGGGGTGAGTCGGGAAAAGCCCTTGGACGACTCCAGGGCCACCGCCCACACGGTCTCCAGGACACCCGAGATGATCAGGACGAGCCATGCCATGACGGCCTACCTCCGCAGTCCACAGCGGCCGGATTGCCGCTGAACTGCGCCGTCTTGTCGTCACCGGGTACGACGCGCTCGTCCGGGGTGGCCGGGCACCGACCACCTGGTTCCGACCGTAGCACAAGCCGCCATGCAGAATTTACATTCCGCCGTTGACGGCCCCCGCGCATTCCGCCACTATGAATTCACTGGCCGTGTGCCCGAGTGGCTTAGGGAACCGTCTGCAAAGCGGTGTACACGGGTTCGATTCCCGTCATGGCCTCGCCGGAAATGGAATTGCCGGTCGACATTCCGTCGACCGGCAATTCCCGTTTCCGGTATTTCCGGGGCGGTCGGCCGAAGCCGCCGCCCCCCGCCGTCAGACCGCGACCGCGTCCTCCGGCCGGATCGGCAGCCGGCCGACCGGCAGCCCGGTGGCCGCCCGGACGGCGGCGGCCACGGCCGCCGGGGCGACCACCGCGGGGGCGGCGCTGACCGCCTTGGCCCCGAAGGTGGCGACCACATCCCGCTCCTCCAGCAGGGCGGCGATCCGCACCTGCGGGGTGTCCAGCGCGGTGGGCAGCCGGTAGCCGGTGAGCGAGGGGTTCAGCAGCACGCCGCCCTCCGTGCGCAGGTCCTCCAGCAGCGCCAGGCCGACTCCCTGGGCCACGCCCGCCTCGATCCGGTCCTCGATCTGCCGCGGGTTCAGCGCCCGGCCGACGTCCTGGGCGACCGTCATCTCGACCACCCGGACGGCGCCCAGCTCGATGTCCACGTCCACCACCGCGCGCATCGCGCAGAACGCGATCGACACGAAGGCGTCGCCCTGCCCGGACTCGTCCAGCGGCTCGGTGGGGTGCGGGCGGCACTGGGCCGTCGCCCAGAGCTCCTTGCCCTCCAACGCCTCGGCGACCGGCATGCCGAGCACCCCGTCGTACGAAGTGATCTTGCCGTCGGCGATCTGCAGCAGTTCCACCGACATCCCGAAGTTGGCGGCGATCGGCTGGAGCAGCTGGTGGCGGACCATCAGCGCGGCGCGCTCGACGGCGCCGCCGGAGACCCAGGTGTGCCGGCCGCGGGCGGAGGGACCGGCGATGGACTGGTCGCTGTCGGCCGGCGCGATGTACACCTCGCTGACGCCCAGCACGGTCTGCACGATCTGCCGGGCCAGCGTGGCGAAGCCCTGTCCGGAGTCGACGGCCGCGCAGATCACCGTGGCGTGGTCGCCGCTGACCCGCACGGTGGCGGTGGAGACCTCGTCCTCGCCCTCGGCGCCGAGCATGTGCACCATGCCGACGGCGTAGCCGATCCCGCGCCGCACCGCCGCCGGGTCACCGGCGCCACCGGGCCCGCCCGGCAGCAGCCACTCGGCGTCCGGGTCGTCCACCGGCAGGGCCGGCAGCGGCTCGGCCGCGACGGCCTCCAGCAGCGCGCCGACCGGCGCCGGGCAGGTGACGGCCTGTCCGGTGGGCATCGGGTCGCCGGTGGCCATCGCGTTGCGGCGGCGGATCTCCACCGGGTCCACGCCGATCCGGGCGGCCAGCTGGTCCAGCTGCGACTCGTAGGCGAAGCAGGCCTGCAACGCGCCCTCGCCGCGCATACGCCCGGCCGGCGGGTTGTTGGTGCGCACCGCCCAGGCGTCCACGAAGACGTTCGGGCAGACGTACGGGCCGACCGAGAACGCGGTGGCGGCGGCCAGCGCCTCGGCGGAGACGTCCGCGTACGCGCCGCCGTCCAGCAGGATCTGCGCCTCGACCTTCACCAGGGTGCCCTCGGCGTCGGCGTGGTGGCGGTAGCGCAGCAGCGCGGGGTGGCGCGAGGGGTGGGTGTGGAAGGACTCCTCGCGGGTGAGGGTCATCTTCACCGGGCGGCCGGTGCGCAGCGCCAGCAGCGCCAGGGTGACCTGGAAGGAGAGGTCCTCGCGGTCGGTGGTGGCCCCGGGCACGCCGGTGACCACCAGTCGGACCCGGTCGGGCTCCAGGCCGAGGCAGGCGGCGGTGCGGTCGCGGTCGCCGTGCGGGTCGGTGGAGGACAGGTGCAGTTCGACGCCGCCGTCCGGGCGCGGCACGGCCAGCCCGGCCTCGGCGCCGAGCGGGGCCGGGTCCTGACGGCCGACCTGGTAGAGGCCCTCGATGATGATCTCGCCGGCCGCGTCCGGGTCCCCGGTGCGCAGCGGCAGGTGGCGGAACAGGTTGCCGTCCGGGTGCAGCGACGGGGCGGTGAAGGCCTGCTCGGGGTCGGTGACGGCCTCCAGCGGCTCGTAGTCGACCGCGATCAGACCGACCGCCAGCCGGGCGGTGTCCGGGTGGTCGGCGGCCACCGCGGCGATCGGCTCGCCGTGGTGGCGCACCACGCCCGCGGCCAGCACCGGCCGGTCGGCGACGATCGGGCCGGCCGGGGCGCCGTCCGGGGTGCCGTCCGGGCCGGGCGGCAGGTCGGCGGCGGTGACCACGGCGTGCACGCCGGGCAGCGCGAGCGCGGCCGCGGTGTCGATGCCCCTGATCCGGGCGTGCGGGTGCGGCGAGCGCAGCACCGCGCCCCAGAGCAGCCCCTCGGCCCACAGGTCGGCCGCGTACGGGTAGATGCCGAGCGCCTTGGGCAACGCGTCGCTGCGCAGCGGTGAGCTGCCCAGGCCGAACGGCTCCGGTGCGCCGCCCTCGCCGCCGTCCTGCTGGAGTGCTGCGCCGATGTCGGTAGGCGACGTCATGATGCGTGGTCGTCCTCGGTGAGCCGGATGCCGTGGGCGGGGGTGGCGCCGTACGGGACGCCGGCCGGGGCGGTGCCGCCGGCCGGAGCGCCGTGCGGGGGCGTGGCGACGTACGGCGTGCCGTGCGGGGGCGTGCCGTCGAAGGCGGCCCCGGGCAGCGGCGTGCCGTGCGCGGGGGTGGGTTCGTAGACCGGGGCGTCGTACCCGGCGTCGTAGCCGTTGTGCTGCGGGTAGCCGCCGGGCACGTAGGTGCCGTGGGCGGGGGTGCCCTGGTACGGCTGCTCGGGGTAGCCCTGGGGCGGGTAGTACACCTGGTCGTCGGCGGTCTGGGCGGGGATGCCCTGGACCGGCGTCAGGACGGCGGTGTCGTACACGCCGGTGTCGTAGCCGCCCTGGCCGTCGCCGTACGGCTGGTCGGTGCCGGCCGGGGGCTGCTCGGCGGGCGGCTGCGGGACGTGCTCGATCCAGGCGTCGGCGTCGGCGTAGACCGGCGGTTCGGCGGCCGGCTCCGGTCCGGCGGCCGTTTCCCCATCCCTGGCGGGCTGTCCCGCGGGCTGTCCCGCGGCCGGGGCGGCGGTCTGGGCGGCGGCCGGAGAGGCCGCCTCCTCCGCCTCCTCGACGTCCTCGGCGCGCGCGTCGGCGATGCTCTGGACGGCGGCCAGCACGCCGCGGTAGCCGGTGCAGCGGCAGAGGTTGCCGCAGAGCGCCTGGCGGGCCTCGACCTCGGTCGGGCGGTGGTTGCGCTGGAGCAGGTCGTGCACCGCCATCGCCATGCCGGGGGTGCAGTAGCCGCACTGCACCGCGCCGGACTCGGCCAGCGCCTGCTGGACGTCGCTCGCGCCGCCGGCGGCCGACAGGCCCTCGACGGTGTTGATCTCGCTGTCGGCGGCCAGCGCGGCGGGCACCAGGCAGCCGGCCACCAGCTGGCCGTCCACCTGCACCGAGCAGGCCCCGCACTCGCCCTGCTCGCAGCCGTCCTTGGCGCCGGCCAGGCCGAGCCGCTCGCGCAGCACGTAGAGCAGGCTCTCGCCGATCCAGGCGTCGGTGACGGGCCGTTCGAAACCGTTGACCCGCAAGGTGTACGAGGCGCACGGGCGCAGCTCGCGGCTGACCTGCGGGGTGAGGCCGAGCGGGTCGGCGTCGAGGGTCTCGATGGGGTCTGTGGTCACTTCAGCGCCCTTCCCAGTGCCCGTCGGGCCAGCACCGATACGGTACGCCGCAGCCGAACGGCGGCCGCGCTCGGCCCCTCGGTCACGGCCTCCCAGGCGCCTTCGGCGCCGTAGCCGTCGGGGACGCAGGCGGTGGCCACGTACTCGCCGAAGGCGGCGGTCGCGGCCGGGTCGATCTCCCGGCTGCCGTCCCAGTCGATGCAGCCGGCGACCCAGGCCTCGGCCTCCAGCGGGCGCAGCGGCACCGGTGCGACGGCGCCGACCGCGCAGCGCACGGCGCGCCGGGCGGGGTCGAGGACCAGAGCGACGGAGGCGGTGGCACGGGCCGGGCCGCTGCGGCCGGTGGCCTTGAGGAAGACCTGCGGGGCGTGCAGCAGCGGGACGCGCACCCAGGTGAGGAGTTCGCCGGGGCGCACCGGGTCGAGGCCGGTGAGCAGGTGACTGACCGGCACCTCGCGGCTGGCGCCGGCCCGGGCGAGGGTGACGCTGGCCTCCAGGGCGGTGAGCACCGGGAGGGTGTCGCCGGCCGGGGCGGCGGTGACGATGTTGCCGCCGAGGGTGCCGACGTTGCGGACCTGCGGCGGGCCGGCGGTGCGCGCGGCGTCCGCGAGCGCGGGGATGAGCGCGGCGAAGTCGGGGCGGTCCATCCGGGCGTGGGTGAGTCCGGCGCCGAGGACGGCGGTGCCGCCGTCCTCGTAGCGCCAGCCGCGCAGTTCGGTGATCCGGCCGAGGCCGACCAGGGCGGCGGGGCGTAGCCGTCCGGCGTTGACGGCTTCCATCAGGTCGGTGGCTCCGGCCACCGGTACCGCGGCCGGGGTGGCGGCCAGCGCGTCGACGGCCTCGTCGAGGGAGGCCGGCAGCATGATCGTCCGGTTCACCTGGGTCCCACCGTGCTCCACTTGCTCATCGATCGGCTGCCGCCCGCGGCCTTCGGCCGTGGTGTCCGCGTCAGCAGCCCGGCCTGGCCCGTAGGGTACGGGCGATCGGGCCGGGTTGGGCAACTCTGGCACACAATGCTCGATGATCATTTCGGGGCAGGTGAACGGGACTGCCCGATTGGGACGGATACCGGGCGGTATCTGCCCCGGTCCGAACCGGACCAGGGCAGATGTTCATCTGTTCTTGACGTCAGATGACCACTCAGAAGTTCCCGCAGGGGCGAGTCCGTCGCGCTCAGCGCACCGGCGGCGGGCCCTCGATCGGTCGGCCGGCCACCCCGGGCCAGCGCTGCCAGGGGTGCGGGCCGTCCGCCGGGCGGTACTCCACGCCGAGCGCGTCCAGCACCTTCAGGTGCGTCTCCAGCCGGTCCTGGAAGCCGGCGTAGTCGCGCTCGGCCGGATCGGTGGGCAGGTCGGACCAGGCGACCTCGGCGAAGGCCACCAACCGGGGGAAGGCCCGGTAGTCGATGTCCCGGGCGCTGTCCATGAACTCGCTCCACAGGTTGGCCTGGGTGCCGATCACGTGCCGGGCGGCGGTCTCGTCCAGCTGCCCGGGCACCGGCTCGAAGCGGTACACGTCCTCCAGCGTGCGCACGAAGCCGACCGGGATCGGCTCGTCCGGGCCGTCGGCCTGCCGGTGGTCGAAGTAGACGTGCTGCTCGGGGCACATCACCACGTCGTGCCCGGCCTTGGCCGCGGCGATCCCGCCGCCGAACCCGCGCCAGGAGGAGACGGCGGCGCCCGGGGCGAGCCCGCCCTCCAGGATCTCGTCCCAGCCGATCAGCCGTCGGCCGCGCTCGGCCAGCCAGCGGTCGAAGTGCCGGATCACGAAGCTCTGCAGCTCGTCCTCGTTGGCCAGGCCGAGCTCGCGGATCCGTGCCTGGGCGGCCGCGCTGTCCTTCCACTGCTCCTTGGGGCACTCGTCGCCGCCGAGGTGGATGAACTCGGACGGGAAGAGTTCCAGGACCTCCTCCAGCACGCCCTCGAAGAAGCGCAGGGTGTCCTCGGAGGCGTTGAGCACGTTGTGGCTGACGCCCCAGTCCGTCCAGACGCCGAGCGCCGAGGTGTCCACCACGTCGGTGTTGCCCAGCTCGGGGTAGGCCGCGACGGCGGCCTGGGTGTGCCCGGGCAGGTCGACCTCCGGGACGACGGTGACGCCGCGCGCGGCCGCGTAGGCGACGATCTCGCGCAGGTCGTCCTGGGTGTAGTAGCCGCCGTGCGGGCGGTCGTCGCGGCGCTGGCCGGCCCGGTAGCCGACCATCGAGCGGTCCCGCCAGGCGCCGCGCTCGGTCAGGCCGGGGTAGCGCTTGATCTCCACCCGCCAGCCCTGGTCGTCGGTCAGGTGCAGGTGCAGCACGTTGAGCTTGTGCGCGGCCAGCAGGTCGACGAAGCGCAGCACGTCCGCCTTGGGCAGGAAGTGCCGGGCGACGTCGAGCAGCGCACCGCGCCAGCCGAACCGGGGGGCGTCCTCGATGTCCGCGCCGGGCAGCACCCAGCCGGTGCCGCGAAGCGGGGAACGGCGGAAGGCGTCCGGGCCGAGCAGCTGCCGCAGGGTCTGCGCGCCCCACAGCGCACCGGCCGGCCCGCCCGCGGCTATCAGGGCGTGGCCGGGGCGCACCGTGATCCGGTACGCCTCGGCGGCCAGCGCGTCGTCCTCGACCAGTTCGATGCCCGTGCCCGGCCGGCCCGGGCCGAGCGGCAGCCCGGTGGCCGAGGACAGCGCGGTGCGCAGCCACCGCTCGGCGTCGGCCAGCCCGGGCGGGGCGGTCAGCGTGGTGGCGTCGTCGAGGGGGAAGTCCTCGTCCGGGCGGCGGACGGCACTCGAAGGCACGGGAATGAGGTCCATTCCGACATCCTGCCCCCGCCCCGGACGACTGGCATAGACCACTTCGGAAACGCGGCACTATGCAAAACGGCGCTGTGCACAACGGCGACACCGTGCACAACGGCACCGGGCACCGGCCCGCGGCGGTCGGTGCTACTTGCCGCCGTTGTTGTCGTCGCCGCCCTGCGGCTTGCCGATGCCGTCGTAGATCTCCTTGCACATCGGGCAGACCGGGTACTTCTTCGGGTCGCGCCCGGGCACCCAGACCTTGCCGCAGAGCGCCACCACGGGCGAGCCGGAGAGCGCGCTCTCCATGATCTTGTCCTTCTGGACGTAGTGCGCGAAGCGCTCGTGGTCGCCGTCCCCGTGGGACACCTGGGGGACGGGCTCGACCAGGGTGCCGGTGCCGAGGCCGCGCTCGGGCTCAAGAGTGCTCATAGGTGCCAAGTCTATGGGCGCCCCGCGAAACCCGGCCAGTATCGCGACGGCGGCCCGTACGTCAGTTCAGTGTCGGGTCGTCCGGATAGGTCGCGAGCAGCGCCAGCGGGCCGCGCTGGCGGCGCAGCACCGAGCGCCACAGCCGCTCCGGTTCCGGGCTGGAGATGTCCCCCGGCTCGCAGTCCACCAGGTACCAGGCGCCGCTCCCCAGCTCCGTCTCCAGCTGGCCCGGCGACCAGCCGGCGTACCCGGCGAAGATCCGCAGCGCGCCCAGCTCGCCGGCCAGCACCTCGGGCGGCGCCTCCAGGTCCACCAGGCCGATCGCGCCGTGCACCCGCCGCCAGCCGAGCGGCTCGCCGGTGCCCGGCTCCCCCGGCGCCACGGCCAGGCCGAGCGCCGAGTCCAGCGCCACCGGTCCGCCCTGGAACACCACGGCGGGCTGCCCGACCAGCCGGCCCCAGCCGTCCAGCACGCTGCCCACCTCGACCGGCGTCGGCCGGTTGAGGACCACGCCGAGCGCCCCCTCGACGTCGTGGTCGAGGAGCAGCACCACCGCCCGGGCGAAGTTCGGGTCGGTGAGCAGGGGCGTCGCGACGAGCAGACGGCCGGTGTGGGACCGTCCTGCGTGCGAGTGGGCCGCCGTCATGCCCACATGATCCCGCAGAACGGCCGGGGTCGGACACCTCAACGATCGAAACCCCGCCACGCCGGACAAACACCCGAACGGCCCCTCCGGCGGGCGGGAGCGAGCCCGGAGAGAGGACCATCACGGGAGAGGCTCACGGGAACCATCGGCACGCCCACTACCATCTACGGATGGTGGACGCCCTTTACGGTGCCGACTCGGTTTCGCCGGGGGCCCGAGCGCGCCCGTACCAACCGGTCCACCACCGGCTCTCTACCGGAGCCTTCCCACCCCTCTGGCACCCCGGATTGCGAGAACGATGACCGACGACGTCCTGCTGGTCCACGGCGGAAACCCGCTCGAAGGCGAGATCCGCGTCCGCGGTGCGAAGAACCTGGTGCCCAAGGCCATGGTCGCCGCCCTCCTCGGCCAGGGCCCCAGCAGACTGCGCAACGTCCCGGACATCCGCGACGTCAAGGTGGTCCGCGGACTGCTCCAGCTGCACGGGGTCACCGTGCGGACCGGCGACGAGGACGGCGAGCTGATCCTCGACCCGTCGCACGTGGAAAGTGCGAACGTCGCCGACATCGACGCGCACGCGGGCTCCTCGCGGATCCCGATCCTGTTCTGCGGCCCGCTGCTGCACCGCCTCGGCCACGCCTTCATCCCGGGCCTGGGCGGCTGCGACATCGGCGGACGCCCGGTCGACTTCCACTTCGAGGTGCTGCGCCAGTTCGGCGCCACCATCGAGAAGCACCCCCAGGGCACCTACCTGGTCGCCCAGCAGCGCCTGCGCGGCACCAAGATCGAGCTGCCCTACCCCTCGGTCGGCGCGACCGAGCAGGTGCTGCTCACCGCCGTCCTCGCCGAGGGCGTCACCGAGCTGCGCAACGCGGCCATCGAGCCGGAGATCGTCGACCTGATCTGCGTGCTGCAGAAGATGGGCGCGATCATCACCCTGGGCACCGACCGGACCATCCTGATCACCGGCGTCGACGAGCTGGGCGGCTACACCCACCGCGCGCTGCCGGACCGCCTGGAGGCCGCCTCCTGGGCCTGCGCGGCGCTGGCCACCAAGGGCGACATCTACGTCCGCGGCGCCCGCCAGCTGGAGATGATGACCTTCCTGAACACCTTCCGGAAGGTCGGCGGCGCCTTCGAGGTGGAGGACGAGGGCATCCGCTTCTGGCACCCGGGCGGCGAGCTCAAGGCGATCGCCCTGGAGACCGACGTGCACCCGGGCTTCCAGACCGACTGGCAGCAGCCGCTGGTCGTCGCCCTGACCCAGGCCACCGGCCTGTCCATCGTCCACGAGACGGTGTACGAGTCGCGGCTCGGATTCACCGGCGCGCTCAACCAGATGGGTGCACACATCCAGCTGTACCGCGAGTGCCTGGGCGCCACCCCGTGCCGCTTCGGCGCGCGCAACTTCCTGCACTCGGCGGTCGTCTCCGGCCCGTCCAAGCTGATGGGCGCCGAGCTGGTCATCCCCGACCTGCGCGGCGGCTTCTCGTACCTGATCGCGGCGCTGGCGGCCGAGGGCACCTCGACCGTGCACGGCATCGACCTGATCAACCGCGGCTACGAGAACTTCATGGACAAGCTGCGCGACCTGGGCGCGCACGTCGAGCTGCCGTCCGAGCAGCTGGTCGACGCCTGATCCGCAGGGCCTGCGGGCCTACGGGACCGTAAGCCCGCAGGCCCGTAGGCCCGCAGGCCACGACGAGAGGCCGGGCTCCCCCGAAGGGGAGCCCGGCCTCTCGGGCGTTCAAGGGGTGGTTCAGGCGCCCTTGGCGGCTTCCTTCAGCTTGGAGCCGGCGCTCACCTTGGCGCTGTAGCCGGCCGCGATCTGGATCGGCTCACCGGTCTGCGGGTTGCGGGCGGTGCGGGCGGCGCGGTGGGTGCGCTCGAAGGTCAGGAAACCGGGGATGGTGACCTTCTCGTCGCCCTTGGCGACGACCTCGCCGACGATCTCGGCGAAGGCGGCCAGAACGGCGTCGGCGTCCTTGCGGGTCACCTCGGCGCGCTCGGACAGCGCGGCCACCAGCTCACTGCGGTTCATGTGTACTCCTGTGGTCTGTTCGCTTGCGGTGTGCGGGGGCCCATCGGTACTCCCACCGGGGGGCACCCGGATAGGCCGCAGGTCCGCACACTGTGCTCATGCAGGCAATGCGTGGTCGCAGGCCGGGTCCGTACCCGATGCCGCGCGCCGGTGCCGTCGAAGGCCCGTCCGCCTGCCTGGATACGAATCCTGCCCCGACCGGCCCCGAGAAAGCCAATCGGGCCCCGGCCACGACACCCGAACGAACCCCGCCCGTTGGAGGTGTGACGCTCCGTCGGCTCCGGCGGACCGGGCCAGGGCGGCGGTCGGGACGACGCGCCGGAAGACCAGGGGGACGTTCCGTACTTGTCGGACACGCCTGCCCCGTGCAGGGCTACCGTACGCCCTAGGCACGACAAGCCCAAACACGCCCCTCGCCCTTGTGTCGCAAGGGTTCGGGGCGAGCTCGGGCACGCGGGGCCGCTATTCGGACATTTGACCGATCAGCGACACGTCGGCCGCCTCACCGGTCAGAGCTTGACGGTGGGGAAGGAGGAGGCGTCGAGCGTGCCGACGATGCCCGGGGTCGGACGGGCCGGTTCCGTGCTCTCCTGGACGCCCGCCAGCGCCGCCTCGCGCACCGCCGAGGCGACCGTCTTGGCGACGTCCTTGTGGAAGACGCTCGGGATGATGTAGTTGGCGTTCAGCTCGTCGGCGGCGACGGTGGTGGCCAGCGCCCGGGCGGCGGCGATCATCATCTCGGTGTTGACGGTGCGGCTCTGGGCGTCCAGGAGGCCGCGGAAGACACCCGGGAAGACCAGCACGTTGTTGATCTGGTTGGGGAAGTCGCTGCGGCCGGTGGCGACCACCGCGGCGGTCTGCCGGGCGATGGCCGGGTCGACCTCCGGGTCCGGGTTGGCCAGCGCGAAGACGATCGAGTCCTCGGCCATGGTGGCCAGGTCGTCGCCGTCCAGGACGTTCGGGGCCGAGACGCCGATGAAGACGTCGGCGTCCGCCACGGCCTCCTTGAGGCTGCCGGTGCGGCCCGAGCGGTTGGTGTGCTCGGCGATCCAGCGCAGGCTGTCGTTGAGGTCCTCCCGGCCCTGGTGGACCACACCGCGCACGTCCGCCACGGTGGCGTGCTCGACACCGGCCGCCAGCAGCAGCTTGAGGATCGCGGTACCGGCGGCGCCGGCGCCCGACATCACCACCCGGATGTCGCCGATCTCCTTGCCGACCACCTTCAGCGCGTTGGTGAGGGCGGCCAGCACCACGATCGCGGTGCCGTGCTGGTCGTCGTGGAAGACCGGGATGTCCAGGGCCTCGCGCAGCCGGGCCTCGATCTCGAAGCAGCGCGGCGCGGAGATGTCCTCCAGGTTGATGCCCGCGAAGCCGGGGGCGATCGCCTTGACGATGGCCACGATCTCGTCGGTGTCCTGGGTGTCCAGGCAGATCGGCCAGGCGTCGATCCCGGCGAAGCGCTTGAACAGGGCCGCCTTGCCCTCCATGACCGGCAGCGCGGCGGCCGGGCCGATGTTGCCCAGGCCCAGCACCGCCGAGCCGTCGGTGACCACGGCGACGCTGTTGCGCTTGATGGTGAGGCGGCGGGCGTCCTCGGGGTTCTCGGCGATCGCCATGCAGACCCGGGCGACGCCCGGGGTGTAGATCATGCTGAGGTCGTCACGGTTGCGGATCGGGAGCTTGGACGACATCTCGATCTTGCCGCCGAGGTGCATCAGGAAGGTACGGTCCGAGACCTTGCCGATCGACACGCCGTCGATCGCCCGCAGCTTCTCGACGATCTCCTCGCCGTGCGCGACCGAGGAGGCCGCCACCGTGACGTCGATCCGCAGCGCCTCCAGGCCGGAGGCGGTGACGTCGAGACCGGTCACCGAACCGCCGGAGGACTCCACGGCCGTGGTGATCGCACTGACGGCGTTGCCCCGGGCCGGGACCTCCAGCCGCACCGTGATCGAGTTGGAGACACTGGGCACCGTCGCCATCGACGCTTCCTTCTTCCGTCCGTGCGGCAGGTTCAACATTTTGTTGAAGGCATCGCCTGCGCATGCTAGACCTCGATCGTCGCACCTTCCAAGGGGTAGCCAGAAATAACGTTCATTGAGTGTGCGGACCCGACAACTTCTTGCCTCTCCGGGCCGATGCGTTACATTGGACGGGACACCGGCTCGATCCAAGCCCCCGGGCCCAACCTTCGTCCCTTCGAGGGACCACTTGCCGCGAGGCGAGCATGGCGGGTCGGTGTCACTAACGTCTGAAGGCCCCTCACCATCCGGTGAGGGGCCTTCTTCGTCCGGCGGACCGGCCGTCAGCCGTGCAGCAGCGCGGGCACGCCGGCCGCGTCCGGGAGGTCGTCCGGACCGGACAGCACGGTCAGCCGCTGGGTCGCCCGGGTGAGCGCCACGTACAGCACCCGCAGGCCGGCCTCCGACTCGCCGGCGATGCCGGTCGGGTCGGCCACCACGGTCGCGTCGTACTCCAGGCCCTTCGCCTCCAGGCTGCCCAGCACCACCGCCCGCTCGCCCAGGCCCTCGGCCCAGCCGGCCGCCTCGGCCCGGCGGTCCATCGGCACCACGATCGCCACGGTGCCGTCCACCTCGGACAGCAGCCGCTCCAGCTCCGCCCGGGCCGCCGCGCCGAAGGCCTCCGGGGCGGGATCCACGACGGCCGCGAAGCGCGGCTCGACGCCGACCCGGCGCACCGCGGTCGGCGACGGGGTGCCCGGCGCGGCGAGCGCCAGCACCTTGGCCGCGACCTCGGCGATCTCCGCCGGGTTGCGGTAGTTGACGGTCAGCGTGAAGCGGCGGCGCGGCTTGCCGGACAGCACCTCGTCCAGCGCGGCCTGCGCCTCCTGCGGGAACGGCCAGGAGGACTGCGCCGGGTCGCCGACGATCGTCCAGGTCGCCATCCGGGCCCGGCGGCCGATCATCCGCCACTGCATCGGGGTGAGGTCCTGCGCCTCGTCCACGATCACGTGCGCGTACTCGGTGCGCTCGACGGGGACGCGCTCGCGCTGGCGGGAGCTGCGGTCAGCGAAGGTGGTGACCTCCTCCAGCCCGCTCAGCAGGTCCACCGCGTCCACCTCGCGCACCTTCGGCCGGGCCGCCTCGCCGAGCAGCACCTGGAGCTCGTCCACCAGCGCGACGTCGTGCGCGGACAGCGCGCCCTCGCCGACCGGGGACAGCTGGCGCCAGGACGCCGCCAGCAGCCTCGCCTCGTCCGGGGAGACGGCACGGCGGGCGATCCGGTTGATGTGCCGGTGCTGCTTGAGCGTGCCGAGCACCCGGCGCGGGGTCACGGCGGGCCACCAGGCGTCCAGGAAGTCCAGGAACGACGCCTCGTCCGAGACGTACTCGTCGAAGGACTCCTTCTCCTCCTGGCGCTGCTCGCGGGCGTAGTGGTCGGTCGGCTTCGGCAGATGCCGGGTGACCTCCTGCCACAGGGCGTCCAGCAGCAGGCGGCGGGCACGCGGGCGCAGCAGGTTCAGCGGGGTGCCACCGGAGCCGATCACGTTGCCGCGCACGGCCTTGAGCCGGCCCGCGTCCAGCTTGAGCACCTCGCCGCGGGCGACCACCTTCAGCTCCTGCGGCGCGCCCAGCTCCAGGGCGGCCCGGGCGGCCCGGCGCAGCAGCTGCACCATCCGGCCCGAGCCCTTGACCCGGGCCGCCTCCGGACTGTCGTAGGTGCCCGCCTCGATGCCGTCCACCAGCGAGCCGACCGCGCGGATGGCGACCTGCCCCTCCTCACCGAGCGAGGGCAGCACGCCCTCGGTGTAGGAGACCAGCAGCGGGGTCGGCGAGACCACCAGGATGCCCCCGGCGTAGCGGCGGCGGTCCTGGTACAGCAGGTACGCGGCGCGGTGCAGGGCGACGGCGGTCTTGCCGGTGCCCGGGCCGCCGGTGACGAGCGTGGCGCCGGCGGCGGCCGCCCGGATCACCTCGTCCTGCTCCTTCTGGATGGAGGAGACGATGTCGCGCATCGAGTGGCTGCGGGCGCGGCCGAGCGAGGCCATCAGTGCGCCGTCGCCGACCACCGCCAGCTCCCGGCCGTTCAGGGTCGGGGTGAGGTCGGGACGCAGCAGGTCGTCCTCGACGCCGATCACCCTGCGCCCCTTGGACCGGATCACCCGGCGGCGGACCACCCGGCCCGGCTCGACCGGGGTGGCGCGGTAGAACGGCGCGGCGGCGGGCGCCCGCCAGTCGATCACCAGCGGACCGTACTCGGCGTCCAGCACGCCGAGACGGCCGATGTGCAGCGTCTCGGCGACGGCCGGGTCGGCCGGGTCGAGCGGCGTGTCGGAGGGGATGCCGTGTTCCTCCGGGGCGTCCGCCCGCTGGAGGTCGATCCGGCCGAACAGGAAGTCCTCGAACTCGTTGTTCAGGCGCTGGAGGTGGGCGCCGGCCCGGTAGACCTGGGCGTCGCGCTCGGCGAGCGCGCCGGGGGTGCCGACGTGGACCCGCTTGGCGGCGTCCTCCAGGATGTACTCGGCCTCGGCGAGCTTCTCCTCCAGCCGGCGGTAGACGGTGTCGAGGTGCTGCTGCTCACCGGCGATCTCGCGCTCGCGTACGGTCTCGCGGTCGGTGGCGGCGGTGGTGTCAGTGTTGCTCTGCATGGCCTCGGTGGTAGCGGCGGAATCCGGCTCCGGAAAACGAGCGGACGGATGATCCTACGCCCCAACCGGGGTAAACGTGAAGGCCGCCCACCGCAAAGCGGTGGACGGCCTTCACTGTCAACATGGGGTGGTGGAGATGCCGGGAATCGAACCCGGGTCCAGTGGAGTTAATTCAGGGCTTCTCCGAGCGCAGTCCGCTGTGATTTTCTCGGCCCTGGCAGTCACACGGACAAGCCGCCAACAGGCCCAGCTGCTGTTTGATTTCCCATCCACCCTCGCAGCCCGGGCGGACGGTTGAGTTCCCTAGATTATGCCAGGGTCCGGGTCGGGAACTCCCCGGTCTGACACCCAAGCGCTATCGGTGCTTATTAGGCAGCGAGAGCGAACTGCTGGGAATCGCGCTTAGAGTTGGCGATTATTTTTTTGCGACACGTGGTTAACGAGATCATTGCCGCGTTCCTCGGCTCGCTTCCCCTGTTTCAACATCCCCTGTCGAAACCGATCATCCCCATGTTTTGTTGAGAAACAGCCGGACGGTGACCGTCCGTGTTGCTGCCGCCATAGTACGCGAGGCGGCGGGTGAGGGTCCAGCGGATTAACGCTGGCGCCGCCGGGCGGCCGCCACCGCACGGGCCGTCTCGCGGGTGTCCTGCTTCTCGCGCAGCGTCTGCCGCTTGTCGTACAGCTTCTTGCCGACCGCGAGCGCCAGTTCGAGCTTCACCCGGCCGTCCTTGAAGTACAGCGAGAGCGGGACGAGCGTGTGGCCCGCGTCGCGGACCGTGCTCTCGATCTTGCGGATCTCCAGCCGGTGCAGCAGCAGCTTGCGCTTGCGCCGGGCCGCGTGGTTGGTCCACGTCCCCTGGGTGTACTCGGGGATGAACACGTTGTCGATCCAGGCCTCGTGGTTCTGGATGTAGGCGTAGCCGTCGACCAGGTTGGCCCGCCCCTCGCGCAGTGACTTCACCTCCGTACCGGTGAGCACGAGGCCGCACTCGTAGGTGTCGAGGATCGTGTACTCATGTCGCGCCTTCTTGTTCTGCGCGATCAGCTTCTGTCCGGTTTCCTTTGCCATAGCGCGGCCATTCTCGCACTTCGGCCGGTTCGGGGCAGCCCCTTTAGGCCCGGGTGCCGAGCCCGGCCAGCACCCGCAGGGCGAGCGCGTCGGCGTCCTCGCCGGCCGCCGCCGGAACGTCCGGGGTCAGGCCGGTGCCCTCCGGGGAGCGGCCGGCCGGGGTGTAGTAGCGGCCGACGGTCAGCTCCAGCACGGCGCCGTCGGCGAGCCGGCTGGGCTGCTGGACGGTGCCCTTGCCGAAGGTCCGGGAGCCCACCACCACGGCACGGCTGCGGTCCTGGAGCGCGCCGGTGAGCAGTTCGGCGGCGCTCATCGTGCCGCCGTCGACCAGCACCACCAGCGGGGTGCGCTGGTCGCCCCCGGGCGGGGCGGTCAACTCCCGGGTCTCGCCGCGCTCCTGGTACGAGCCGACCGCTCCGCCGTCCAGGAAGATCCCGGCGGTGCCGGCGGCCTCCTCGACCAACCCGCCCGAGTTGCCGCGCAGATCGAGCACCACACCGGCGTGCGGGGCGCGCAGCGCGGCGCGCACCTGATCGGTCACGCCGCTGGTGAAGGCCCGCACGGCGATCCGCAGCGCGCCCTTCTCCAGTTGCTCGGCGGTGACCTGCCGGCTGTCCAGCAGGGCTCGCCGCAGCCGCAGTTCGCGGACCTCGCCGGCACCGCGCCGCACCGCGAGGGTGACCTCGGAGCCCACCCCGCGCTCGCCGTCGCGCCCGCGCAGCCGGGCCACCACCTCGGTGACCGGCAGGTGGTCGGCCTGGTCCTGGTCGATCCGCAGCAGCCGGTCGCCCACCTCGATCCCGGCCGTGGCGGCGGGCCCCGCGGGCGCGACCTGGGAGATCGCGGTGACGCCGTCCTCGCCGCGGCCCACCGAGAGCCCGACACCCAGGTAGCGGCCGTCCAGTCCCCGGCTGAACGCGGCGTACTCCTGGGCGCTGTAGTAGGCGCCCCAGCGGTCGCCGTTGGCCCCGAGCAGGTGCTCGGCCTGCTGCTCGGACAGGGCGGTGCCGGCCGGGTCCGCCGGGAGGCCCGGGGCCGTGCCCGCGACCGGGGCGGCGCCGGCGGCCGGGTGCCGCGGCGGGTCGCCCCAGGCGCCGGTGGCGGCCCCGGCGATCAGCACGACGCCGAACACCAGGCTGAGGGTGGCCACCTGACGTGCCCTGCGCGGAGTTTCCAGCATGGCATCGGAGTGTAGACACCGCGTCGGGCGCGACGGGCCACAACGGCGGGCGAAACGACGGCGGCCCCGGACGGCGCAGTGCCGTCCGGGGCCGCCGGGGCCGGAGGTGGTCAGACCTTGAGGTACTTGCGCAGGGTGAAGAACGCCGCCACGCCGGCCATGCCCATACCGACCACGATCAGCAGCGGTATCACCGCGAGCACCGAGCCGAGGCCGATGAAGTGGATGAACTGCACCCGGTCGGCCAGCCAGTTCTGGACGAAGAAGTGCCCGCCGACCAGCAGTCCGGAGGCCATGGCCGCGCCGAGCAGCGCGGAGAACGCGGCCTCGGCGATGAACGGCATCTGGACGTAGAAGTTCGAGGCACCGACCAGGCGCATGATGCCGGTTTCGCGCCGCCTGCTGTACGCCGACACCCGGACGGTGTTGACGATCAGCAGCAGGGCGACGAACAGCATCAGCACCATGATCACGAAGGCCGCCGTCTGGAGGCCGTTGAGCAGGCCGAACAGGTTCTCCAGGATCTTCCGCTGGTCCTCCACCGACTTGACGCCGGGTTTGCCGGCGAAGGCGCTCTGGATGACGTCGTACTTGGTCGGGTCGTTCAGCTTGACCCGCCAGGACTGCGGCATCGCGTCCGGGCCCAGGACGGAGATGAGCGGGTTGTCCGGGTTCATCTCCTTCCAGTGCTTGTACGCCTCGGCGGAGCTCTCGAAGGTCGACGACTGGACCACCGAGTCCATCTTGTCCAGCTGGGCCTTGATGTCCTGCACCTGCTGGTCGGTGGCCGCACCCTTGTCGCACTGCGGCGAGTTGCGCGCGTCCGACTTGGTGCAGAAGTAGATGCTCACCTCGACCTTGTCGTACCAGTACCCCTTCATGGAGTTCACCTGGTCGCGGACCAGGAGCGAGGAACCGGCCAGGGCGAGGGAGAGCGCGACACTGACCACGACCGCGATGGTCATCGTCAGGTTGCGGCGGAGACCCACACCGATCTCCGACAGGACGAACTGGGCACGCATGCGGGTAACAACTCCAGGGTCGGTACTGCTGGTCTGGCGACGCGGGTGGACGGCCCTACGGGTTCAGCGCCGGCTGCGCCGGTCGGTCAGTGCTGGTATCCGTAGACGCCGCGGGCCTGGTCGCGGACGAGCAGCCCCTTGTCGAGCTCGATGACGCGCTTGCGCATCTGGTCGACGATGGCCTGGTCGTGGGTGGCCATCAGCACCGTGGTGCCGGTGCGGTTGATGCGGTCGAGCAGCTTCATGATGCCGACCGAGTTCTGCGGGTCGAGGTTGCCGGTGGGCTCGTCCGCGATCAGCAGCATCGGACGGTTCACGAACGCGCGGGCGATCGCCACGCGCTGCTGCTCACCACCGGAGAGCTCGCCCGGCATGCGGTCCTCCTTGCCGCCGAGGCCGACCAGCTCCAGCACCTCGGGCACCACCTTGTTGATGGCGCTCTTGGGCTTGCCGATCACTTCGAGGGCGAAGGCGACGTTCTGCGCGACCGTCTTGTTGGGCAGCAGGCGGAAGTCCTGGAAGACGGTGCCCAGCTGGCGGCGCATGTGCGGCACCTTCCAGTTGGACAGCTTGCCGAGGTCCTTGCCCAGCACGTGCACCTCGCCCGTGGAGGGGCGCTCCTCGCGCAGGCACAGGCGCAGGAAGGTGGACTTGCCCGAGCCGGACGAGCCGACCAGGAAGACGAACTCGCCCTTCTCGATCTCCAGCGAGACGTTGTCCAGGGCGGGACGGTTCTGCTTGGGATAGGTCTTGGAGACGTTGTCGAATCTGATCACGGCTGCATCACGGAGGCCATCCTAGGCGGCGCCAGTCCTCGGTCGGTCCACCCCGGGCGCCCGGCCCTGGGGCGGGTGGCGGGAGCGGAAAGGGCCGCTCCCGGTCTGGGACCATACGCGAATCGGAGGTCGGCGCGCAGGGCCCGCCCAGGACAGCCGTCGAAACCTGGGGGAGAATGTCTGGTTATGCCCCGAAAATTGGGAGGCATCTCACAGCCCGGGAGCCGGAACGGTCAGAACCTGGCAGAGTGGAGGTGGCGTCCGTGTTCGGGCGCTCCCCCGCACAGGGCAAGAAGAGGAACCAAAGCCCCGTCCGGTGCGTTGGCTGTAGCAGCGAGGAGGAGATCGCATGACCTGCGACCATCTGGTGTGCGCCAACTGCAACGGCCGCGTGAGTGACGGGCGCTGCGCGGTCTGCCGCGCCAACCGGGCCCGGCTGCAGGAGCAGCAGGGTCCGTTCGCGGCGCTCTCCCCCGCGATGCTGCTGGCCATGCTGGCCGGCCTGCTCGCGGTGGCACTGATCGCCCGGCAGGCACTGGCCTGAGCCCACCGAGGCACACGAAAGGGCCCCCGACCACTGCGGTCGGGGGCCCTGTTCCGTATGTCCGCCTACTGCGCGGCGGTCTCGCGCTGCTTGCGCCAGCGGATGCCCGCCTCGATGAAGCCGTCGATGTCGCCGTCCAGCACGCCCTGCGGGTTGCCGACCTCGTACTCCGTCCGGACGTCCTTGACCATCTGGTACGGGTGCAGCACGTAGGAGCGCATCTGGTTGCCCCAGGAGCTGCCGCTGTCCTTGAGCGCGTCCATCGCCGCCCGCTCCTCCTGGCGGCGCCGCTCCAGCAGCTTCGCCTGGAGGACGTTCATCGCGGACGCCTTGTTCTGGATCTGCGAGCGCTCGTTCTGGCAGGAGACCACGACACCGGTCGGGAGGTGCGTGATGCGCACCGCCGAGTCGGTGGTGTTGACGCCCTGGCCGCCGGGGCCGGAGGCACGGTAGACGTCGATCCGCAGGTCGCCCTCGTCGATGTCGACGTGGTCGGCCTGCTCGACGACCGGGAGCACCTCGACACCGGCGAAGGAGGTCTGCCGGCGGCCCTGGTTGTCGAAGGGCGAGATGCGGACCAGGCGGTGGGTGCCCTGCTCGACCGACAGGGTGCCGTAGGCGTACGGCGCCTTGACCGTGAAGGTCGCGGACTTGATGCCGGCCTCCTCGGCGTACGAGGTGTCGTACACCTCGGTGGGGTACCCGTGCCGCTCGGCCCAGCGCAGGTACATGCGCATCAGCTGCTCGGCGAAGTCGGCGGCGTCGACGCCACCGGCCTCGGCGCGGATGTTGATCAGCGCCTCGCGGGCGTCGTACTCGCCGGACAGGAGGGTGCGGACCTCCAGCTCCTCGACCGCCTTCTGGAGGGAGACGAGCTCGGCCTCGGCCTCGACCCGGGTGTCCGCGTCGTCCTCGGCCTCGGCCAGCTCGAAGAGCACGCCCAGGTCGTCGATACGGCTGCGCAGGCCCTCGACCTTGCGCAGTTCGCCCTGGAGGAAGGAGAGCCGGCTGGTCACCTTCTGCGCGTTCGCGATGTCGTCCCACAGGTTGGGGGCGCCTGCCGCCTCCTCCAGGACAGCGATGTCGGCCCGGATCTTGTCCAGGTCGAGGACGGCCTCGATCGACCCCATGGTCGTTTCGAGGTTCTTGAGCTCTTCGGAAGGATCGACGGCTGCCACGCCCCCAGGGTAATGGTTCCGGGGGTGGTCATGACGACACCGGGGTCCTCCGGCTCTCGCGGTACCCGCCCGACGGCGTTCTACGGCGCCCGCGGGGCCGTGCCGGACACCGTCGGGCGGGCCGGGTGGCCGGCGTCCGGGGCGGTGGCCGCGAAGGCCGTCCAGGCCGCGGCGGCGCCCGCCAGCAGCAGGACGGTGGCCAGCAGGACGGCCAGGACCCGGCGGCGGCGCAGCAGCGCCTGCCGGTCCCGGCGGTGCCCGGTGCCCGGGGCGGTGCGCTGGGCGCGGGACTCCGCGGCGTACGCGGCCAGCTGGTCCGCGGAGGGACGGCGCAGGCTGGTGTGGGTGTCCCGGGTGGAGTCGGGGGCGACGCCGGGCACCAGCGGGACGGCCGGGCCCCGGCGGCGCTTGTGGATGCCGGGGCCGCCGTCCACCTCGGCGTACACGGCCTCGCCGGGGGTCAGCGCCTCCTCCGCCGGGGCGCGGCCCTGGGAGGGGACGGCCAGCACCGGCAGGCCGGCCAGCGAGGGCAGCTGCTCGCGCAGCCGGGCGGCCAGCTCGGCGGCCCGCAGCCGGGAGGCCGGGGCCTTGGCCAGGCACTCGGAGATGATCCGCCACAGCCCGTCCGGCAGGCCGGGGATCGGCGGCACCTGCTCGGTGACGTGCCGGCGCAGCACCGCGCCGGTGTGGCCGCCGCCGAACGGGGTGAACCCGGCCAGCAGCTCGTACAGCACGGTGGCGAGGGCGTAGATGTCGACGGCGGCGCGCGGCTCCAGGCCCTCGATGATCTCCGGGGCGAGGTAGTCGGGGGTGCCGATGATCCGGGTGGCCCGGGTGCGGCGCGGGGCGTCGACCAGGCGGGCCACGCCGAAGTCGGTGAGCTTGGCGCGCGGGGCGCCGCCGGGGCCCGGGGCCGCGGCGAGGTCGAGCAGGACGTTCTCCGGCTTGACGTCGCGGTGGACGATGCCGGCGGCGTGCGCGGCGGCCAGGCCGTCGGCGACGTCCGCGATGACCGAGGCGGCGGTCTGCGGCGGGAGCGCGCCGTCGCGCTCCAGCCGGGAGCGCAGGTCGGTGCCCTGGACCAGCTCCATCACCAGGGCGAGGTCGCTGCCGTCCACGACCATGTCGCGCACGCCGACCACCCGGGGGTGGTCGAGGCTGGTCAGCGCGGCGCGCTCCTGGACGAAGCGGCCGACCAGCACCTGGTCGGCGGCCAGGTCCTCGCGCAGCAGCTTGACCGCCACCGGGCCGTCGGGCCCCTCACCGAGCCAGACCGTCCCGGCCGAACCCCGGCCGATCACCTGGTGGACGGTGTACCGGCTGCCGATCTTGC
This sequence comes from Kitasatospora sp. NPDC094016, assembly GCF_040304045.1. NCBI lineage: Bacteria > Bacillati > Actinomycetota > Actinomycetes > Kitasatosporales > Streptomycetaceae > Kitasatospora > Kitasatospora sp. NPDC094016. Next base: position 29,843 of record NZ_JBEOUK010000022.1, on the reverse strand, counting down.
GTGCCAATGCTGCTCCGTGGGCGGCGCGGGAGCGCGCCCGGGGGTCCGGTGCGCTCGGTGGGGCGGGACAACAGCGACCAACCTACGCGCCCCGGCGCCCCGCGCGGGCCGCCCGAGGGCCCTGGGCGGGCAGTCTCGGGCGAGAAATCTCATGAATTGTCGACAAAGCGTCAATCCCGCCGCGTGGGACCGGTCCTGGACCGGGCGGGCCCGCGCGGCGGGTCCTGGCCCGGCGTCAGTTCTTCGAGCTGCCGAACAGGGCGTCCGCCCAGTCGCGCACCGTGTTGAACCAGCCCTGGATGTTGTCCCAGTAGTGCGGCAGCGGCGTGAAGTTCCACAGCGCGAACCCGGCCACCACCAGCACCACCAGCACCAGCAGGCACCCCTTGAGGCAGCCGAGCCCGGGGATGTACATCCGGTTGCGGCTGCGCTGGCGCCGCTCGCGCGGCGGGGCGGGCTCGCGGCGGTCCTGCTCGCGCGGCTCCTCCCGGCGCTGCGCGGGCTCGCGGTGCTGCGGCTCCTCCCGACGCTGCGCGGGCTCGCGGTGCTGCGGGGATTCACGGTGCTGCGGCGGCTCGGCCCGGCGCGGGACCGGGGTGGGCGGAGGCGGCGGCGGGTAGCCGCCCTGCGACTGCCCGTACGCGGCCGGGGCCGGCCGGTAGCCGCCGGGCGGCTGCGGACGTCCACCGGGCCCTGGCTGCTGCCGGCCGCCGTGACCGGTCTGCCCGGCCTGGTAACCCTGGCCGCCCTGACCGCCCTGGTACGGCGGCGGGGCCACCGGCGGCCGCTGGGCGTACCCGGGCGGCGGCGGGCTCTGGCGCCGCTGGTCCGGGTGGTAGCCGGGCGGCGGCTGCGGCTGGTAGCCGGGGCGGCCGGCCGGCCCGGCCTGGAAGGGCCGCGGGGCGACCTGCGGGTCCTCGAAGTCCTCCGGGCCGAAGTAGCCGACCTGGGTCTGCTGGTTGCGGTCCCGGGCCGCCCGCAGCTGCGTCTGCCACGGGTGCGGCGTCTCCTCCCCCGGAGCCCCCGGAACACCCGGAGCGCCCGGCGGGGGCGGCGGCACGACGGTGGGCGGCATCACCTGGGTGCGGTCCGGGGCCCCGAACGGCGGGGCGGGCGGCGGCTGGGTGCCCATCACCTGGGTCGCCCCCGCCGGGTCGTACTGCGGGGCCGGCGGGGCGGCCGGGCCCGTCGGCGACAGGCCGGGGACGCCCGCGCCGGGGCCCGGGACGGAGGTCGGGCGCGGGTCCGGCAGCAGCAGCGAGCCGACCGCGAGCGCCTCGTCCACCGCCGCCGGGGAGGCGTGCACCCCGACGCCGGCCGCCACCACCCGCAGCGCGCCGGCCAGCGAGGTCGCGGACGGCCGCTGCGCCGGGTCCTTGCGCAGGCAGCGCTCGATCACCGTCCACAGCGGCTCGGGCATGGTGCTGGGCCGCTGCGGCTCCTGCGCCAGGTGGGCGTGGAGGAGCGCGATCGCGCTGTCGCCCTGGAACGGCTGGCGGCCGGTGACCAGCTCGTACAGCATGATCCCGGCGCCGTAGACGTCCACCGCGGAGGTCTGCGGGCGGCCCTCGGCGGACTCCGGCGCGATGTAGGCGGGGGTGCCGACGAACTCGTGGGTGCGGGTGATGCCCGGGGAGTCGGCGAGGCGGGCGATGCCGAAGTCGGTCAGCATCGGGTGCATCTGCTCGGTGCCGTCCAGCACCGTGGAGGCGAGCAGCACGTTGGCCGGCTTGAGGTCGCGGTGGACGATCCCGTCCTCGTGGCTGGCCGCCAGCGCGTCCGCGACCTGGGCCATCAGCAGGGCGCCGGCGATCGGGCTGAACGGGCCGTTGGAACGCAGGTAGCGGGCCAGGTCGGGGCCGTCGATCAGGTCCATCACCAGGGCCAGCAGCTCGCCCTCCACCACCAGGTCGCGGACCCGGACGATGTTCGGGTGGGTCAGTCGCAGCAGCAGCGAGCGCTCGCGCAGGAAGCGCATCACGACGTCCGGGTCAGCCGCCAGTTCCTCGCGCAGCACCTTGATCGCCACCAGCTGCCCGGGCTCGCTGCCGGGCACCTGGACGTCGGGACGCACCCGGCCGCGCCAGACCGTCCCGGTGGCACCCCGTCCGAGGGTCTCCTCAAGCAGATACTTGCTGCCGACTGGCCGCACCTGTCGCACTCCTCGTCGTGCCGCCCGCGCGGGGCGCTCCTCCGCCGGTGCGGTGAGCCTGCCGGGCCCGTGTCTGCGGCCACTCTAACGGTGTCCGTTCAGGTTTTTGGGGCGACCGGCAGGCCATCCCGGAGGGGTTGGGGGACATCCCCTAGGGGAGTTCCCGGACCGGTTCGGCGGGCCCGCCGACGGGGCCCCCGCCGCACCGGTTGACCTGACCCTCCGTCGCCTCCACCATGGCGATGATCGCAAGATCGTCAAATCCGGTACGGTGCGCGGACTGTCCGTGACGGATGGCAGGATGGACACTCGCCACTCGTGTGGCCCAAAGGGTCGCCGCGGCCGCCCCGCGCGCCCGCGACGACACCGGGCAGCGGTACCAGGCTCCACACCAGCAGAAGGGACCCGCGGGCGAGATGCAGATCCGGCTGACCGTCCTCCGACCGCGCAGCGGCCCGACCGCCGCCGGCTCCGCCATCCCCTACGTGGACGTGCTGGTCACCGCACCCGTCGGCACCGCGCTCGGCTCCCTCGCGGGCGCCCTCGCGGGCGCCGTCGGCGTGCGCGGGCCCCGGGCCGCCACCCACGTGCACCTGTACGCCGGGGCGCACCGGGTCGACGAGCACACGCTGCTCGGCCACCCCCCGCTCCTCGACGGGGCCGTCCTCAGCCTCAACGAGCCCGACCCGACCGCCGACGACCCCGACGACACCCCCGCCGCCGCCGAACTGCGCGTGGTCGGCGGCCCGGACGCCGGCGGAGTGCACCGGCTGCACGGCCGGGAGATCCGGATCGGCCGCTCCGGCGAAGCCGACGTCCCGCTCGACGACCCCGACGTCTCCCGGCTGCACCTGGCCCTGCACCTCGCCGACGACGGCAGGATCACCGTCCGCGACCTCGGCTCCACCAACGGCACCACCCTGGACGGTCGGCTCGTCCCGCCCGGAGCCCCCGAGGAAGCCGTCCCGCTGGAGGCCGGCGCCCTGCTGCGCATCGGCGAATCCACCCTGCACGTGGCCGCCCCCGACCCGGCCGACGGCACCGGCCGCGCCGCCCTGCCCGACGGCCACGGCCACCTCCAGCTCGCCGCCCCCGGCCCGGTCCGCCCCGCCCCGCCGGTGGCCGAACCGCCGGCGGCCCCCGAACCCGCCCCCGGTCGCGGCCGCGGTCTGCTCTCGCTGCGACTCGGCCGCACCGCCGAACCGCCCGGCCAGGAGAGCGCCGAACGCCACCACACCGCCGTACGGCTGCGCCAGGCCGCCGCCCAGCGCGAACGATGGCCGGATCTCGCCACCCTGCTGCTCAACGCCGTCGGTCCCGGCCCCCGGCTCTGGGAGCGCGGTCCCGGCCACCCCGACGCGCTCACCCTGCGCCTGGGCACCGCCGACCGCCCCGGCGGCCCCGGCACCGCGCCCGGCACCATGCTGCCCGCCGTCCCCGTCACCCTCGACCTGCAGACCGCCGGCAGCCTCGGCCTCAGCGGCCCGCGCGAACGCCTGGACGCGCTCACCCGCGCCGTCGTCGCCCAGCTCGCCGCCCTGCACCCGCCGACCGGCCTGAGCCTGGTCGTCGTCGACGCCGACCAGGCCCGCACCCCCGAAGAACGCGCGGACACCTGGGCCTGGGCCCTCTGGCTGCCCCACCTGCGCCCCGCCGACGGCCAGGACTGCCGCCTGCTGCTCGGCCTCGACGACGAACAGGCCACCGCCCGGCTGACCGAACTGACCACCCGGCTCAGCGGCCCGGCCGGCCTCGGCGGCCACCCCGCGACCGTCGTCGTGGTGGACGGCCGCCCGACCACCGAGACCGCCCGGCAGGCCGTCGACCTGCTGCTGCGCCAGGGCCCGGCCGTCGGCATCTTCCCGATCTGCCTCGCCGAGCAGCCCGAACTGCTCCCCCGCGGCCTCGGCGCCACCGCCCTGATCACCGGCGAGGTCGGCACCCAGCTCTCCCTCGACCGCCCCGTCGCCCGCGGCCGGGAGACCTTGCACGAGGTCTCCCTGGACGCCGTCTCCGACGCCTGGGCCGAACGGCTCGCCCGCGTACTCGCCCCGCTGCGCGAGGCCGCCCCGGCCGCCCGCGGCCCGCTGCCCGACGCGCTGCGGCTGCTCGAACTGCTCCAGCTCGACACCGTCACCCCGGCCAAGCTGTCCGCCCGCTGGGCGGCACACGCCGGCGGCATCGGCGCCGCCACCGCGCTGCTCGGCACCACCCGGGACGAACTCTGCACGCTCGACCTGGCCGACCCCGAACTCGCCCTCCCCTCCCCCGACCCGGGCGGCCCGCACCTGCTCATCGGCGGCGCCCGCGGCTCCGGCAAGACCGAGCTGCTGCGCACCCTGGTCGCCTCGCTCGCCGTCTCCGAACGCCCCGAGCGCCTCACCGTCACCCTCGTCGAGGGCCGGTCCACCGAGGACGGCCTGGACGGCTGCACCGAACTGCCGCACGTCACCGGCCTGGTGAACGCCGCCGACGACCCGCGGGCCGCGCTGCTCGCCGCGGAGGCCCTGGAGGACGAACTCGCCCTGCGCGAGCGGCTGTTCGACGGACTGGACTTCGCCTCCTGGCACGCCGCCCGCATCCTGGACGGGCAGAGCCTGGACGAACAGGGCCTGGCCGGGCAGAACCTCGCCGGACACCCGGCCGTCCCGGTACCGGCCGTCGTCGGCGCGGCCTCCGCCGCCACCCCGAAGATCATCCACCCGCGCAGCGGCGACGGCGCCCGGCCGGTCGCCTCCCCCGCCGCCGCCCCCTGCCCCGCCCGCCTGGTCGTCGTCGTGGACGACTACGACGCCCTGCTCTCCCCCACCTCCCCGGCCGGCCGCCCGCTCGCCCGCGCCCTCGCCGCCGTCGCCCGCCACGGCGGCCCGCTCGGCGTCCACCTCGCGGTCACCACCGGACACCCGGAGGAGAGCGCCGGCACCGAGGTCGACGAGGCCGCCCTGCTCCGCATCGCGCTGCGCACCGAGGACCCGGCCGACTCCGACCTGCTGATCCACCTCGGCGACGCGGCCGCCCTGCCCGAGGACACCCCCGGCCGCGGCTACCTGCGCCTGCCGGACGGCGGCGTCACCGCCTTCCAGGCCGCCCGGATCAGCGGCCGCATCCCGCGCACCGCCACCCTGCGCCCCACCGTCGTCGCGATCGACCCGCTCCAACTCGGCGCCCCGCCCGCCCGCCGCCCGGTCCGCGAACTCGGCAACGGCCCCACCGACCTCGCCCTCCTCGCCAGCGCCCTCCAGCGCGCGGCCGCCCACTGATCGGGCGGAACGACGTCCACCGCCCCCGCCGCGATCACCATCGTGGCGGGGGCGGCGCGCGTACGGGCCGCCCGTGGTGGCGTTCGACGGCTCATCACCACGGGCGGCCCTTCAGCCAACCGTCAGGCGGTCAGGCGGTCAGGCGCACTTGATCTCGCGGTTCACCACGGCCATCCCGGCGACCTTGTCGCCGTCCACGGTGAACTCGTACTGCCAGCCCTGCTGCCCCTCGACCGGCATCACGTACGTGCCGCCCTTGGCGAGCTGGAGGCCCTTGGCGCCGTACGCCTGCTGGAGCGCCTCCACGGTGGAACCGGCCCCGACGCCCTCGGCCGTCTTCGCCTCGGCCGGGGCGACCAGTTCGCGCAGGCCCGTCGCCGCGAAGGAGACCCGGCCGGTGGCCAGGTACGCCTTGTCCTTGGCCTCCTGGGCGAACCGCAGGTCGACCAGGGCCATCGTCGCGTCCGCGATCGCCTTGGCGGCGTCGGCCAAGCCCTTGGCCCCGGCGGCGGAGCCCGCGGCGGCGGCGGCCGCGTCCTTGGCGGAGGCGTTCGGCGGCAGGGTGCCCCCCGGGGCGGGCGCCTTGCCCGAGGCCGCGTCGGCCTTGGCGTTCAGGTCCTTGTAGCGGGCCTCGGTGGCCGCCTCGGCCGCCATCCGGGCCTGGTCCGGCGCCGGACCGCCCTTGTAGACGAAGTCCGTGCAGCCGTCGAGCAGCGAGACCGGCACGCTCTCCAGGGCGCCGGTGGCCAGCCCGGTGTCCTTGGCCATTCCCGGCTTCAGCCCCCGGTACCCGGCCGCCGCGAAGGCCTCCGGACCCTTCGACGTGGACGCGGGCGCGGGCGTCGCCGCGGGCGCCCCGGTGGCGGCCTGAGCCTTCGCGGTGTCCTTCTCGTCCTTCTTGTCATCGGACGTACAGGCCGCCGCACCCGCGACCAGCAGTGCCACCGAGATGCCCACGCCCACTGCGCGGACCGAGGCTCGGTTCTTCCTCATGCCACAACCTTCACTTGATCATTCGATGGTCGCCGTATCGAGAGTGCGACCACGGTCTACCGGCGGTTTCTCAGGAGCAGTACGTGTTGTGCTTGACCAGGGCGAGGCCGGCGACCTTGCCCTCGGCCATGGTGAACTCGTAGAACCAGTCCGGGCCGCCGTTGCCGCCCTCGGCCGGGAGTTCGTACGTGCCGTCCTCGGTCGGCTTGAGGGCCTTGCCCTCGTAGGCTCGCTTGAGCTCGTCCTCCGTCGAACCGGCGCCGACTCCCTCCGCGGTGCGGGCGTCCGCCGGGGCGACCAGCTGGCGCAGGCCCTCGGTGCCGAAGTTGACCCGGCCGGTGGCCAGGAAGGCCTGGTCCCGGTTCTTACGGGCGGTCACGATGACGTCCGCCTCCTTGAACAGCGCGTCGGACTCCTGCCGTTCGGCGGCCTCCTGCTTCAGCCGCTCCTGGAGGCGCTCGCTGTGCTTCACCATCTCCTCCAGCGAGGCCCCGGGCGCCAGGGTCTCGAACGGCTTCCGGTTCGCCCGCATCTCGTCGATCCTGGCAATCGCCTTGTCGGACTTCGCGCGGGCCTCCGTCTCGGCCGCCATCCGGGCCTGGTCCGGCGCCGGGCCGCCCTTGTACGCGTAGTCGGTGCAGCCGTTGAACAGCGAGACCGGCGACGGCTCCAGGGCTCCGGAGGCGAGCGCCTCGTCCTTGGTCATCGACAGCTGCAGTCCGCGGTAGCCGCCGGTGCCGAACGGCTGCGGCGGCGTACTGACCGCTGCGGTCGCGCCGGTCTTCCGCCCCGCGTCCTTGCGGCCCTCGCAGGCCGCCGCTCCGGCCACGACCAGAGCCACCGTCAGTACGGCCCCCGCCGTGCGCGCGCTGCGCATCCCCACGGTGATCCCCTCCCCTATGTCGATCACACACGGTAGCGAATATGCGGGCATGATCCACAATCGGTTTCCACACCGGCGGAAGGGACGTCGCCGTGAACGGCCGACGACTGGTCACCCCGCCGTCCGCCGCCGTCCGAAGGCGGCGGACGGCAGCTGCCGGTCAGTGGGCCGGGGGCTGGGCGGCGAGGCCGCGGGTGTAGTGGGCGGCGGCGAGGACCGAGGCCATCAACTCGGCGTCGAGCACGGAGGCGTCGGCCAGCCGGGTGGCCGCCGCGTGGGAGGCGAGCAGCGTCTTGGTGACTCGCAGTGCGGCCTCGGGGCGGCGGGTGACGGGCCTGACCCACTCGGCCACCGCCCCGTCCAGGTCCTGCTCGGGGACGACGCGTTGCAGGATGGCGAGCTCCCGCGCCTCCACCGCGCCGACCGGGCGGCTGGTGAGGATGATCTCGCGGACCCTGGCCGCACCGACCTCGTGGAGCAGCCGGGGCAGCAGGCCGCCCCAGGCGACGGGCAGGCCCAGGGCCAGCTCGGGCAGCCGGAAGACGGCGTTGTCGGCGCCGACCCGCAGGTCGCAGGCGAGCGCCAGGGCGAAGCCGGCGCCGGTGGCCCGGCCCTGGACCCGGGCGACGGTCACGGCGGAGCTGTTGGTGAGGGCGTCGCAGACCCTGCGGGCCTTCTCCCCGTAGCTCCGTATGCCGCCGCCGGTCGGGTCCTGGTCCAGGCCCGCGAAGAGTTCGTCGCGGTCGCCGCCGAGGCAGAAGTCCCGGCCGGCCCCGGACAGCACGATCACGCGCACGGCCGGGTCGGGTACGGCCAGCACGGCGAGGAGTTCGTCCAGCATGGCCGAGGTGACGGCGTTCCCGGTCGCCGGGCTGTCCAGCTCGATGTGGAGCACGGGGCCCTGGCGCTCGGTACGGACCGTACGGGCCGCCGCGGGCGCGGGAACGGGCTCCGGGGCGGGCGATGCGCCGGGTGATGCGCCGGGCGGCGAGGCGTTCGACGCGACGGGCTCGGGGTGCGGGTACGGGTACGGGAGGTACGACGGCTGCGCCGCGTGCGGCGGGTACTGCGGGACCTGGGGAACCTGGGGAACCTGGGGAACCTGCGGGGACACGTTCATGCGGCCACTCTCAGGGACGTCACCCGGTGGAAGACCATCCGGGGTGCGTACTCGGGCGGGCTCACCGCCCGCAGGGTCGGGAAGCGCCGCAGCAACTGGCCGAGCAGGGCGCGCGCCTCCAGCCTGGCCAGGCCCGCGCCGAGGCAGTAGTGGGCGCCGCCGCCGAAGGTGAGGTGGGTGCCCCGGCGGAGCACGTCGAAGGTGTGCGGGTCCGGGTTGCGGCGCGGATCGCGGTTCGCCGCGCCGTACATCACGTGGACCATGGTGTCCTTGGGCAGGAACACCCCGGCCAGCTCGGTGTCCTCGCCCGCGACGCGGCTGTTGACGCGGATCGGCGGGTCGTGGCGCAGCGCCTCGTCGATCGCGTCGTCGATGTGCTCCGGCCGCTCCCGCAGCCACTCCCACCGGCCGGGCGACCGCAGCAGCGACCACACCAGCGAGGAGAGCAGCGTCGCCGTGGTCTCCAGCGAGGCGATGGTGACGAACATGGTGAGCTGGTAGACCATCCGGTCGGTGGCCTCGCGGTCGGACTCCAGCGCGTCCCAGGTGCGGATCCAACCGGCGATCACGTCGTCGCCGTCGTTGTCGCGGCGCTCCCGGACGAGGCGGGTGAAGTACTCGCGCAGGTCCATGGTGGCCTGCTCGGAGACCGCCAGCTGGCTCTTGGTGGGCAGCAGCTCCTGGGCGTGCACCTGGTTGTGGGTCATCGTCAGGATGTGCGGGTGGTCCGCCGGGGCGATGTCCAGCCAGCGCCCGACGGTGCCGATCGGCAGCTGCTCGCTGACCAGGGCGGAGAGGTCCGCCTCGCCGTCCGTCCGTATTCGCTCGGCCAGGCGGTCGAGCAGCCCGGTGACGTCGGCCTCGATCTCCGGCTGCATGTCCCGCAGGGTGGCGTGGTTGAAGAGGTTTCCGAGGCTGCGCCGCTGCCGGGTGTGCTCGGGGGCGTTGAGCCGGGAGAGGGTCCGGCTCATCTCCTGGGTGGCGACGGCCTCCCAGCGCTCCGTCCCGGTCTGCCGTTCCTGCCAGGCGAAGTCGGGGACGAGCCAGGTCCGGCCGCGCAGGACCTGGTCGCACGCGTCGTACCCGGTGACGAGGTAGCCGCCCCAGGGTGCCGGGACGAGGTCTCCCAGCGCCCGCAGCCCGTCGTAGACCGGGCTCGGGTCGGCGAGTCCCTCGGCCGACCGCAGCCTGCGCAGGAGCGGCACGGCGGCGCGGCGGTCGACCACCCTTCCGTCCGGGCTCACCGGTTCCGCGGGGCGGGCTTCCAACATGGCGGTCACACGGGGCTCCTAACGCGCGGGCGGGCAGTACGGCGGCGATCTACCCAGCAACAGCGCGCTCAAGCGTCGATCCGTGTTGCCCCCGTCACGTACCCGCACCGCCGTCGGACTCCGTTCACGCCGCGGTGGCGGAACGGCTTCCGACGGCGCGTCGGATCGGAGCCCGGGGCGTGTCAGACCCGGAAGACGTCCAGGAAGGAGCTCCACCACCCCTTCTTCTGCCCGGCCCGGCCCGGCGCGGGGGCGCCGGCCTGCGGGTACGCCTGCGTCGCCTCGGCGCCGACCGGCGATCCGCCCGGCGCGGTGTCCGCTCCCGCGGCCGGCCGCGTGGTCCGGGCGGGCGCCGGGCTGAACCGCACCGGCAGCGAGACCAGGCCGCGCTGGAACGGGCCCGGCCGCCACTCCACGCTCTCCGCGGGCACCGCGAGCGTGACGTCCGGGAGGGCGTTGAGCAGGCACTCGATCGCGCTCAGGGCGATCAGCTGGGCCGGGGACTTGGCCGGGCACGCGTGCGGACCGGCGCCCCAGGCCAGGTGGGCCCCCTTGCTGAGGGTCAGCCGGGCGTCCGTCAGCGCGGGGTCGCTGTTGGCGGCGGCGAAGCTGATCACCACCGGGCTGCCCGCGTCCATCGGCACCCCGCCCACGTCGAGGTCCTGCATCGGGTAGTGGGTGGCGTAGTTGGCGATCGGCGGGTTGTTCCACAGCACGTCGTCGAGGGCGTCCTCGATGCGCAGTCCGGAGCGGCCCTCGCCGGACAGCAGCAGGAGCAGCGCGTTGCCGATCAGGTTGCGCTCGGGCTCGACGCCGGCGCCCATCAGCATGACCAGCTGGTCCTTGAGCTCCTCGTCCCGCAGGCCGGCCGGGTGCTGGATGAGCCACGAGGTGATGTCGTCGCCGGGCTGGCGGCGCTTCAGCGCGACCAGGTCCATCAGGCAGGCGGTCAGTTCCTCGTTGGCCTGGATCACGTCGAGGCCGTCGAAGAGCGCGGACATGCTGCGGGTCAGCCGGTCGCCGATGTCGGCCGGGCAGCCGAACAACTGGTTGAACAGCAGCAGCGGCAGCAGCTTGGCGTAGTCGTTGAGCAGGTCGGCCCGGCCCAGCGGACTGAACTGGTCGATCAGGTAGCCGGCGATCCGCTCGACGTGCCGGTTGAGCCGGTTGTCGTTGAGCCGACCCAGGCTCTCGGTGACGGCCTTGCGCAGCCGCAGGTGCTCGGCGCCGTCCGTGAAGAGGCAGTTGGGCCGGTAGAACATCATCGGCAGGACGGGGCTGTCCAGCGGCACCCGTCCTTCGTTGAGCGCCGCCCAGCGCCGCGAGTCCCGGGCGAACATCCCCGGGTTCTGCAGCACCCGCAGGGCGGCCTCGTGCGAGGTGACCAGGGTGGCCTCGACCCCCGGGGCCAACTCCACCGGCGCGGCGGGGCCGTTGGCGCGCAGCTTGTCGTAGACCGCGCCGGGGTCGGACGAGAACATCTCCCCGTAGAGCGGTGTGCTCACGCCGACGTGCATCGGGCAGCCCTGCGGAGGCGACTGCGGGCCGGGGCGCTGCGGAGAATCCATGGGTCGTTCCTTGGAGGTGGCCCCGGGCGGGTGCGGACCCGGGAGGCGTGAGGGGAGGGAGGCGTGGGGGAGGTCAGGAGGCGCGGGGGTCAGGAGGCGCGGTCGAGCAGGTGCCGGACGAGCGTCAGCAGGGCGTTGGCCGAGGAACGCTGGTCCCGCGCGTCGCAGAACACCACCGGTGTGTGCGGCAGCAGGTCGAGTGCCTCGCGCAGCTGGTCCTCGGTGTACTCGTCCTGCCGGTCGAAGCTGTTGACCGCCACGGCGTACTCCAGGCCGTACTGCTCGATCAGGTCGATGACGGGGAAGGTGTCCGCGAGGCGGGTCGGGTCGGCCAGCAGCAGCGCTCCCAGCGCGCCCCGCGCCATGTCCTCCCAGAGCTGCATGAACCGTTGCTGCCCCGGCGTGCCGAACAGGTACAGCACCAGGTCGTCGCCGAGGGTCAGCCGGCCGAAGTCCAGGGCGACGGTCGTGGTCTTCTTGTCCGGTACGCCGCGGAGGTCGTCGACGCGGATGGACGCCTGCGTCATGCTCTCCTCGGTGCTCAGCGGGGCGATCTCCGACAAGGCCCCGATGAGCGTGGTCTTGCCGACCGCGAAGTGCCCCACGACCAGGATCTTGACCGCGGTCGTCACCGCGCCCGGGACGTAGATGTCCTCAGGCGAACCGGCGTTGAAGTCCATGCAGTACCTTCTCTAGAAGTCTCGGATCCGGGGCCTGGGCCGGGGGCGGGGCCGACCGGCACAGCAGCCGTCCCTCATGGATCAGGTCCGTCAGCAGCAGCCTCACGACTCCCACCGGCAGCTCCAGCCGGGCCGCGACCTCGGCCACCGAGAGGTAGCCGCCGGAGCACAGCTCCCAGATCGCCCGGGTCTCCGGGCTCGGCAGGGCAGGGAGGTCCTGCTCGGGCGCGACGGTGACCAAGGTGATCAGAGACAGGGCTTCCGCACTCGGTAACTCGCGCCCGCCGGTGATCACGTAGGAGCGGATGAAGCCGCCGGTGACCCGCTGTTCCTCGCCGCCGGCCGTCATGAGCCGCTGAGCGTGCTCTGGCGCGGCGCCGCCGACATCGCCCGTCCGAGCGCGCCCACCTGCTGCTGCATCCGGAAGGACATCGCCTCCATGTCGACGTCGGGGGCGGTGGAGGCGGCCAGGTACGCACCGCTGCCGGCCGCGATCAGGAAGATCCAGCCGTGGTCGTACTCCAGCAGGGTCTGGCGCCAGACCCCGGCGCCTGCGCCGTCTCCGCCGACGAACGGGGCGACCGCGCGGCTCAGCGACTGCATCGAGCTCATCGCGGCGGCGTTGGTCTCCGCCTCGTCACGGCCTATCTCGCTGGACCGTTCGAGCAGGAGGCCGTCGGCGGAGACGAGGATGGCGTGCCGGGCGCCGGGTACCTGGAGTACGTCGTTGAGCACCCAGGACAGATCGCGGCTCACTGGATCTCGGTTCCTTCCGTGTTCGTGGTGTTACGCCCGGACAGCGTGCCGCGCTGGAACGCGCCGAGGCGGGACGGCGTGTTCTGGCCGGGGCTCCGCACCGGCGCCTCGGCCCGGCCGGGGTCCTGCGGGGAGGGGAGGACCGACACCGGGCGGTGGCGGCGGCGGCGGGGCAGCTGCCCGTCCGCGGTCATCTCCGGTTCCGTCACCGCCGCCGGCACCGGGGCCAGGGGCGTCGCCGGTTCGGGCAGCGACACGAGCCGCTGACCGGGGGCCTGCGCCCAGGCCTGCGCGGGCTGCTCCGCCGGCGGGGCCTGATAGTCGCCGCGCGCGCCCTGGTGGTCGCCGTGCGCGGTCTGGTGGTCGCCGTGCACGGCGGTGGCCGGGGCCGGGGCCGCGACCTCGCTGCTGAGCAGCTCGGCCGGCAGCAGCACCACGGCCCGCACGCCCCCGTACGGGGAGACCGAGTCGACGGAGACCCGGAAGCCGTAGCGGGCGGCCAGCATGCCGGAGACGGCGAAGCCGAACTTCGGGGGGTTGCCCAGGCTGGTGAGGCCGATCGGCGCGCCCGGGTTCAGGAGCACCGCCGCGCGGTCCTTCTCCTCCTGGCCCATGCCGAGGCCGGCGTCGTCGACGATCAGGCAGACCCCGGTGGGGACGGCCTGGACGCTGACCTCCACCGGGGTGTCCGGGGCGGAGTAGTTGGTCGCGTTGGCGAGCAGCTCGGACAGCACGACGGCGACCGGCTCGACGACCTTGCTGACGAGCGCGACGCTGACCTGGGAGTGGATCCGTACCCGGTCGAAGTGCCGGATCCGGCCCTGGGCGCTGCGAACCACGTCGTAGACCGAGGCGACGCTCTCCCGGCGGCCCAGCCAGCCGCCGCAGAGCACCGCGATGCCCTGGGCGCGCCGGCCGAACTGGCTGTTGGTGTGGTCGATCGTCATCAGGTCGGCCAGGATCTGCGGGCTGTCGCCGTACTTCCGCTGCACCTTGTCGATGACGACCTGCTGTTCGTCGGCCAGGCCCTGCAGCGTCCGCATCGCCGCCTTGAGGACGGCCTTGGTGTCCTCCTCGGCGTCGCGGCGGACGTCCGTCAGCTCGGAAGCGTGCTGGTTCCGCAGGTGGTCGTGCAGCACGGCGAACTCGTCGCGCTGCCGCTGCGCCAGGGCGCCGGCCTCCTCCAGGGAAACGTTTCGCCGCCGCAGGGCGAGGTTCGTCCTGCGGGCCTGGAGGGCCGCTCCGACGGCTACGAGCATCACCACGATGAAGACCCAGAAAAAGGGTTCCTGCACAAATGACGTCATGAAACTCTCTTCAGGTGGCACCGTGTGGAGCCGGTCCGGGCCCCGAGGCGCGAATGGGACTGGCGGCCTGAACCCCCTCCGAAAGACACCTGATGTCACATCACATCGCGGTGCTTTCCGGCACGGGACCTGCGGCGACGCCTATCGCGGGGTCAGCCTACTGCAACTCCTGGCAGGTCAGAACAGCTACCAAAAAGGGCAGTTGGGGCGAAGTTCCACGGTCGACCGGGAACTCCGTTGGGGCTCGGCGGACTTCGTAGCGCGACGTTAATCGCGGGGACATATCCCGGCCAAGCCCCGACCAGTGCGCAGCGTGACGATTCCGTCACCGTCCGGAATCCACCGCCCGTCGGCCGGACACGAAAGGCGGACACGAAAGGCGGCGGGCCCGCGTCCGTGGACGCGGGCCCGCCGCCTTGCCGTGCCGCCTGCCGTCAGCGCATGGAACCCGTGCGCAGGAGGGTGCGGATGACGCGCATCGCGACCGAGAGGCTGGACAGCTCGTAGTTGTCCGAACCCCTTATGTCGTCGAGGGTGCTCTTGGCGCGGTTCAGCAGGGTGGCGTTGAGGTCCGCCCAGGCGCCGTAGCGCTCCTCCGGGGTGGCGCCCTCGGGGCCGCAGGCGAGGATGTCGGCGGTCAGCGCCGCGTGCGCCGCGAAGAGGTCCTCGCGGATCGCGGCCCGGGCCATCGACGACCAGCGGTCGGTGCGGGGCAGCTCGATGATGCGGTCGAGCAGGTGGGTGATCTGGAGGCGGTCGGCGAGGTCGTAGTAGAGCTCGGCGACCTCGGCGACGTCCTTGTCGGAGCGGTCCGCGACCTCGCTGATGTCCAGGGTCGGGAAGGTCGAGGAGAGGCCGGCGATCCGGGTGGCCAGCTCCTCCGGCACCCCGGCCGAGGCGAGCTCGTTGTAGACGGCCTCGAACCAGACCAGGTCGTCGCCGCGCAGCGGCTTGGGCAGCGAGCCCCAGACCTGGTCGACCCGGTCGTGGAAGAACTCGATGGTGCCGGCGATGTCGAGCGGCTGGCGGCGGTTGTTGAGCATCCACCGGGTGGCGCGCTCGACCAGGCGCCGCGAGTGCAGCCGCATCTTGGTCTGGACCCGGGCCGTGACCTCGTTGTCCAGGCCCTCGATCTCGGCCCAGATGTCCTCCAGGTCGAACACGGCCCTGGCGGCGGTGTGGGTCCGGGCGATCTCCTCGTAGGTCGCGCCGGTCTCCTCCTTCAGCCGGAAGGCGAAGGTGCAGCCACCGCGGTTGATCGTGTCGTTGACGATCAGGGTGGTGATGATCTCGCGGCGCAGCGCGTGGTTGTCGATCGCGTCGGCGAACCGGGCCCGCAGCGCGCTCGGGAAGTAGTCGTGCAGCGCGGTGTGGAAGTACGGGTCGTCGGGCAGCGGGGTGGCGAGCAGTTCCTCGGCCAGCGTGATCTTGGTGTACGCGAGCAGGACGGACATCTCGGGCTGCGAGAGGCCGCGGCCGTTCTGCTGGCGCTCGCGGATCTGGCGCTCGGTGGGCAGGAACTCCAGGCCCCGGTCGAGCTGGCCGGCCGACTCCAGCCGGTTGATCATCCGGGAGTGGACGTTGACCATGCTGTGCGCCTGGGCGACGGCGTTGGCCAGCACCACGTTCTGCGCGTAGTTGTTGCGCAGCACCAGGTGGCCGACCTCGTCGGTCATCTCGGCGAGCAGGACGTTGCGCTGCTTGACCGTCATGTCGCCGTCGGCGACGACCTGGTTGAGCAGGATCTTGATGTTGACCTCGTGGTCCGAGGTGTCCACGCCGGCCGAGTTGTCGATGGCGTCGGTGTTGATCCAGCCGCCGGTGCTCTCGGGGCCGCCGACCGCGGCGTACTCGATGCGGCCGAGCTGGGTGCAGCCGAGGTTGCCGCCCTCGCCGATGACGCGGGCCCGGACCTGGTCGCCGTTGACGCGGATGGCGTCGTTGGCCTTGTCGCCGACCTCGGCGTTGGTCTCGGTGGAGGCCTTGACGTAGGTGCCGATGCCGCCGTTCCAGAACAGGTCGACCGGCGCCTGGAGGATCGCCTTCATCAGCTCGGCCGGGGTGAGCCGGGTGTCCTGGACGCCGAGGGCGGCCCGGACCTGCGTGCTGAGCTGGATCGACTTGGCGGTGCGCGGGAAGACGCCGCCGCCGGCCGAGATCAGCGACTTGTCGTAGTCGTCCCAGGAGCTGCGGGGCAGCTCGAAGAGCCGGCGCCGCTCGGCGTAGGAGGCGGCGGCGTCCGGGTTCGGGTCGAGGAAGATGTGGCGGTGGTCGAAGGCGGCGACCAGGCGGATGTGCTCGCTGAGCAGCATGCCGTTGCCGAAGACGTCGCCGGACATGTCGCCGATGCCGATGACCTTGAAGTCCTCGGTCTGGGTGTCGACGCCGAGCTCGCGGAAGTTGCGCTTGACCGACTCCCAGGCGCCGCGGGCCGTGATGCCCATGCCCTTGTGGTCGTAGCCGGCCGAGCCGCCGGAGGCGAACGCGTCGCCCAGCCAGAAGCCGTAGGACTCGGCGACGCCGTTGGCGATGTCGGAGAAGGTCGCGGTGCCCTTGTCGGCGGCGACGACGAGGTAGGTGTCGTCCTCGTCGTGGCGGACGACGTCGGCCGGGTGGACGACCTCGCCGGCGACCAGGTTGTCGGTGATGTCGAGCAGCGCGGAGATGAACGTCTTGTACGAGGAGATGCCCTCGGCCAGCCAGGCGTCCCGGTCGACCGACGGGTCCGGCAGCTGCTTGGCGACGAAGCCGCCCTTGGCGCCGACCGGCACGATGACGGTGTTCTTGACCATCTGCGCCTTGACCAGGCCGAGGATCTCGGTGCGGAAGTCCTCGCGCCGGTCGGACCAGCGCAGACCGCCGCGGGCGACCTTGCCGAAGCGCAGGTGCACGCCCTCGACCTGCGGCGAGTACACCCAGATCTCGAACGCGGGACGCGGGGCCGGCAGGTCCGGGATGGCCTTCGGGTCGAACTTCATCGACACGTAGGAGTGCCAGTCACCGGAGCCGTCGTGCTGGAAGAAGTTGGTCCGCAGGGTGGCCGTGATGAGGTGCAGGAAGGAGCGCAGGATGCGGTCCTCGTCCAGCGAGACGACCTCGTCGAGCGCGCCGGACAGCTCCTCCAGGATGCCCTCGGTCAGCTCGGCGGCGCCCTGCTGGTGGCTGGGGCTCAGCCGCGCCTCGAACAGGTTGACCAGCAGCCGGGTGGTGTGGGTGTTGTTGCGGAGCGCGTCCTCCATGTAGTCCTGGGAGAACGTGGAGCCCGCCTGGCGCAGGTACTTGGCGTACGCGCGCAGCACCGTCGCCTGGCGCCAGGTCAGCCCGGCGGTGAGGACCAGCTCGTTGAAGCCGTCGTTCTCGGCCTTGCCGGTCCAGGTGGCGGCGAAGGTCTCCTGGAAGCGCTCGCGGGCCTCGTCGGTGAGCTCGGTGGCCTCGCGCAGCCGCAGGCCGAAGTCGTACACCCACGCGGTGGTGTCGTCGGAGCGGCGCAGCGCGTACGGGTGCTCGTCCAGCACCTCGACGCCCAGGCGCTGGAGCACCGGCAGGACCTCGGTGAGCGAGATCGGGCCGCCGACCCGGTAGACCTTGAAGCGGCGCTCGTCGTCGCCGGCGCCGACCGGCTGGTACAGGTTGAGGCGGAAGTCGCCCTCGCCGTGCAGCGACTCGATCTGCTTGATGTCGGCGACGGCGGTGCGCGGCGGGAAGTCGGCGCGGTAGCCGTCGGGGAAGGCGTTGGCGTACTTGTGGCCGAGCTCGGCGGCCTTCTCCTCGCCCAGTTCGGTGTGCAGCTGGTCGTGGAAGCCGTCCATCCAGAACCGGGCGGCCTCGGCGAGGCGGTTCTCGATCCGCTCGATGTCGGAGTCGGTGAGCTGCGGCAGTTCGGTGCCGGGGGCGACGCGGACCACGAAGTGCAGGCGGGTCAGCACCGACTCGGTGGCGTACACCGTGTAGTCGATGGTCGCGCCGTTCAGCTCTTCCTTGAGGATGTCGGTGAGCAGCAGCCGGATCCGGGTGGTGTAGCGGTCGCGCGGCAGGTAGATGAACGCGGAGAAGTAGCGCCCGTACTCGTCCTGGCGCAGGAAGAGCCGCAGCTTACGGCGCTCCTGGAGGTACAGCACGCTGGTGGCGATGGAGATCAGCTCGGAGGCCGCGGTCTGGAACATCTCGTCCCGCGGGAAGGTCTCCATGATCTGCAGCAGGTCGCGGCCGTCGTGGCTCTCGCTGGAGAAGCCGGAGCCTTCGAGCACCTCCTGCACCTTGCGGCGCACGACCGGGATGCGGGTGACCGACTCGGTGTAGGCGGCGGAGGAGAACAGGCCGAGGAAGCGGCGCTCGCCGATCGGCTCGCCGGCGGCGTTGAACTTCTTGACGCCGACGTAGTCCAGGTAGGACGGGCGGTGCACGGTGGAGCGGCTGTTGGCCTTGGTGAGGACGAGCAGCTTCTTCTCGTGGGCCTTGGCGCGGACCGGCGCGGAGAGGCGGCCGAAGGCCTCGCTGGCCGGGTGGTGGTGGTCGTCGTGGCCGTGCGGGTCGGAGCGCAGGATGCCGAGGCCGGTCCCGGCGACGGCCTTCAGGACCTCCTCGCCCTCGTGCTCGACCAGGTCGTACTCGCGGTAGCCGAGGAAGGTGAAGTGGTCGTCGGCGAGCCAGCGCATCAGCTCCCAGGCTTCGCCGACCTCCTGCTCGGCCAGGCCGGTCGGGGGCTCCTCGGCGAGCTCGTCGGCCAGGCGCAGCGCGCTCTGGCGCATCTTGCTCCAGTCCTCGACGACCTCGCGGACGTCGCCGAGCACCCGGCGCAGGTCGGTCTCGATCGCGCGCAGGTCGTCGCGGTCGGTCTCGCGGTCGATCTCGATGTGCATCCACGACTCGACGGTCGCGTCGGCGGGCCACTCGGTGCCGGCGGCCTGGCTGCGGGAGCAGGCGTCGACGTCCAGGATCTCCAGCAGCTTGCCGGTGATGTCACGGCGGACGACCAGCTGGGGGTGGATCACGACGTGGATGGCGCGGTCCTGGCGGGACAGCTCGTTGGTGACGGAGTCGACCAGGAAGGGCATGTCGTCGGTGACGACCTCGACCACGGTGTGGCCGCAGGACCAGCCGTTCTCCTCGACCGAGGGGGTGTACACCCGCACCTCGGCGGTGCCCTGCGGGCGCTTGAGGCCCAGCCGGTAGTGGGAGGCCGCCGCGCCGTAGACGTCGACCGGGTCGCGGTCGACCAGGTCCTCGGGCGCGGTGTGGAGGTAGTAGTGGTGCAGGTACGCGGTCAGAGCGCCGTTGCTCAGACCTTCCCCCGGCGCCGCTCCCCCCACCTGGCTGTTCTCAGCGGCTGCTGCTGCCTTCTTGAGCAGGTCGGCCTTGGCTGCGTCCAGCTTGGTCTGCATGACTTCTTGGCTCCTGTCGCGCGCCGTTGCGTGACTCGGTGGTGTGTGGGTGTACACCGACGGGTCACTCGCAATCCTGCCGCACCTTCCAACTGAAAAGGCTTCATGGCGCGCATGAAATGCCTTCACAGCGGGTAGGACGATTCGTCCTGCGGAGCCACCCGACGACGCCAGCCAGCCTAACCGGATCAATCGAAGGTGGACAGGGACAGGGAGGCGCAAACCCGCAGGATGATCGGTCCGTCCTGGACACCATGTCCAAACCGGAGCCTTCCGTTCACTCTCAGCCCATGTGCGGGTACCGCAGGTCCGTGGGGGGAACGAAGGTCTCCTTGATCGCGCGGGCCGACGTCCAGCGCAGGAGGTTCTGGGCGGCGCCCGCCTTGTCGTTGGTCCCGGAGGCCCGGCCGCCGCCGAAGGGCTGCTGGCCGACGACCGCGCCGGTCGGCTTGTCGTTGATGTAGAAGTTCCCGGCGGTGAACCGCAGCGCCTCGACCGCCTGGGCGATGGCGTAACGATCCTGCGCGATCACCGAACCGGTCAGGCCGTACGGAGCGCCGGAGTCGACCCGGCGCAGCACGTCCTCCCAGCGGGCGTCCTCGTACACGTGGACGGCCAGGATCGGACCGAAGTACTCCGTCCGGAAGATCTCGTTGCGGTAGTCGGAGGAGACCAGGACGGTCGGCCGGACGAACCAGCCGATCGCGTCGTCGTACTGGCCGCCCGCCGCCAGCTCGATCGTCGGATCGGCCTTGGCCCGCTCGATGGCGTCCCGGTTCTTCTCGAAGGCGCGCCGGTCGATGAGGGCGCCCATGAAGTTGGAGAGGTCGGTGACGTCGCCCACCGTGAGCGCGTCCACCTCGGCCACCAGCTCGTCCTTGATCTTCTGCCAGAGGCTGCGCGGCAGGTAGGCCCGGGAGAGCGCCGAGCACTTCTGGCCCTGGTACTCGAACGCGCCGCGGACCAGCGCCGCCTTCAGGATCGCCGGGTCGGCCGAGCGGTGGGCCAGCAGGAAGTCCTTGCCGCCGGTCTCGCCGACGATCCGCGGGTACGCCCGGTAGCCGCCGATGTTGGCGCCGATGGTCTGCCAGAGCGACTGGAAGGTGGCTGTGGAGCCGGTGAAGTGCAGCCCGGCGAGCGCCGGGTCGGCGAGGGCGACCGCGGACAGCTGGACGCCGTCGCCGGTGACCAGGTTGATCACCCCGGGCGGCAGACCGGCCGCCTCCAGCAGCCGCATCAGGTAGTGCGCGGCCAGGGTCTGGGTCGGCGCGGGCTTCCAGACCACGGTGTTGCCCATCAGCGCGGGGGCGGTCGGCAGGTTGCCGGCGATCGCGGTGAAGTTGAACGGGGTGATCGCGTAGACGAAGCCCTCCAGCGGGCGGTGGTCCACCCGGTTCCAGACGCCCGGCGCGGAGATCGGCTGCTCGGCCAGGATCCGCCGGGCGAACCGGACGTTGAACCGCCAGAAGTCGATCAGCTCGCAGGCGGAGTCGATCTCGGCCTGCTGCGCGGTCTTGGACTGGCCGAGCATGGTGGCCGCGTTGAGGGTCTCCCGCCAGGGCCCGGCCAGCAGGTCGGCGGCCCGCAGGAAGACCGCCGCCCGGTCGTCGAAGGACAGCGACCGCCACTGCCGGCCCGCCGCGAGCGCCGAGTCCACCGCCGCGCGGGCGTCCTCCCGGGTGGCGTTGCCCAGCACCCCCAGCTTGGCGGCGTGGTGGTGCGGCTGGACGACGTCGATCCGCTCACCGCCGCCGAACCTCTGCTCGCCGCCGATGGTCATCGGCAACGGGATCTGCTCGGCCGCCAGCTCGTCCAGCCGCCGGACCAGCCGGTCCCGCTCCGGGCTGCCGGGCGCGTACCCCAGCACCGGCTCGTTGACCGGGAGGGGCACCTCGGTGACTGCGTCGATCGGCATGGCGGCTCCGTCCTGCTGACTGCTCCGGTGGGAGGGCCCGATCCCACCGGACAGGCCCTGGTCCAGCCTGACCAGCGGCCGCACGATCCGCCCGCTCAGACACGCGGACGGCGGACGTGGCGCCCGCCACGCCCACCACCGACGGTCAGCCCCGCCCCAGCCGCCCGGCCAGCTCGACCGCCTCCGCCAGACTGTCCACCACCGGCACCCCGAGCGGCTCCAGCTTCTCCCGGGTGTGTGAGCCGCCGGTGTACAGCACCGCGCGCGCACCCGCGCCCAGCGCCGCCCGGGCGTCGTCCGCGGCGTCGCCGATCAGCACCGTACGGGCCGGGTCCACCCGCTCGCCGAGCGCGGCCAGGTGCCGGGCCAGCTGCTCCGCCTTCTGGCCGCCGGACGGGCCGCTGCGGCCGTCCACCCGCAGGAACCGGCCGGTCAGGCCGAAGGCGTCGACCAGCGGCAGCAGCTTCTCGTGCTCGTACATCGACAGCAGCGACTGGCTGTGCCCGGCTTCCCGCCAGCCGTCCATCAGCTCGTGCACGCCGTCCGTCAGCCCGCAGGCCGGGCTCAGCTCCCGGTAGCGGTCGTGGAAGGCCTCGTCCAGCCGGAGCCACTCCTCCTGGGACGGCATCCGGCCGAGCAGCCGCTCGTAGAACCGGGGGATCGGGATCTCGTACTGCTCGCGGTACTCCCGCATGGTCATCGGCCCGACGCCGATGGTCGCGAACGCGGCGTTGCTCGCGCCGAGCACCGCCTCCATGTCGTGGAAGAGCGTGCCGTTCCAGTCCCAAACGATGTGTGTAGCCACGCGCGAAACGGTAGCCCCGACCACCGACACGCCGGTAGGACGAGGCTCACGCACCCTGCCGCTCCGCTCGGGCGCGGCCGGCCGTTCAGGCCAGCAGCGCGGAGATCTCCTGGGTCGCGAACCAGAGCAGGTCGTGGTCCTCGGCCCCGTCCACGGTGAACTGGGCGTCCTGGTCGCCCGCGTCGGCCGCGGCCACCGCCGCCACCGCCGCCGCGACGTCCTCGACCACCTCGCCGTCGGCGACGTCCGCGTGCACCGCCGCCGCCTTCGCCAGCGGCAGCGGGCCGGCCAGCACCACCCGGCCGAGCGAGGCCTGGTCCTGGTACTCGTCGCCGGGGAACGGCCGGACGGCCGAGTCGGCCACGTCCAGGGCCACCACGACCCGGCGGCGCGGGGCGTCCGGGTCGGCGGCCAGCAGCCGCAGGGAGGACTGCGCGGCCCGGTTCAGCGCCGCGTACTCCAGCTCCTCCAGGTCGTCACTGACGTACCACTCGCGCAGCGCGGGCGTCACGGCGTAGGCCGCGGACTGGTCCAGGGCACCACCCGGGTGCGCCGCCGCCAGGCCGTTCAGGGTGGTGGGCACGTACACGCGCATCGGTGGCACTCTCCGGTTCGTCCAGCGGCACAGCTTCCAGCGCCCCAAGAATAAGCGCCGCCGGGCCGGGCGTGATCACCTCGGCCCGACTCAGCGGGCGGCCCGCAGGGCCTCACCGCACGTGCGCAGGGCGCTCTCCAGCACCGCGTCGCGGCGGGCCGGGTCCATCATGTTCGGGCCCATCACGGCCAGGTCGGCCGGCGTCGGCGCGAGCAGCCGCACCCGTACGCCCTCGGCCCGCAGCAGCACGGCCTCGCGCAGCAGCTGCCGGGTGACGGCCCGGCGGTAGCGGCTGACCAGTTGGGCCAGCACGCCGCGCGGGCGGTCCCGGGCGCGCCACTCGCGCAGCGCGGCGAGGGAGCCCGCGAGCCCGCTGGTGCCGGCGACCCCGCCGGCGTCGGCGCGGTCGGTGCCGTCGGCGCGGTCGGCGCGGTCGGCACGGGGGCTCAGCCGCAGGGCCATCGGGGCGAGCACGTACACCTCGTCCAGGCCGCGGCCGAGCAGCAGGTCGGCGTTGGTGGCGGACCAGCAGCCGCCGTCCACGTACGCCGAGCCGTTCAGTTGCACCGGCGCGAACCAGCCGGGGATCGAGCAGGAGGCCATCACCGCGTCGGCGACCGCGACCGCCGGGGCGTCCGGGTCCCCGAAGACCACCCGGCGGCCGCTGCGGTAGTCCACGGCCGCCACCCGCAGCGCCCCCGCCCCGGCATCGGCGTCGGCCTCGCCGTCGGCGCCCGGCGGCGGCCAGCCGCCCGGGCCGAGCAGGCCGCGCACCAGCTCGCCGACCGGGGCCAGCGAACCGCGGCCGGGCGGCGCCATCGCCGACACCATGGTCAGCAGCGGGTACTCGCGCGGGTGCCGGACGGCGTCCCGCAGCAGGCCGGGCGAGCCGATGCCCGCCCCGGGGCGGGGCGGCAACGCGCCGCCGGCGGCCGTGTCGTAGTCGAAGTCCACCCCGGCCAGCGGGCCGTCGGTGATCGGCAGGCCGCGCTGGTGGTCACGCAGTTGCTCGGTGCGGACCCCGCCGGCCAGCATCGCGCCGAGGATCGAGCCCGCCGAGGTGCCGAGCAGCACGTCCGCGCGGCCCGGCCGCCAGCCGGTGGCCTCCTCGACGGCGCAGAGCGCGCCGACCGTCCAGGCCGCGCCGAGCATCCCGCCGCCGCCCAGCACCAGGCCGCGCCGGGGTCCGTCCCCGGTCGGCGGGGCGGTGCCCGCGGCCGCCGGGGCCGGAACCGCCGCTACCCGTGTCGTCATCGCGACCGCCCGTCGTCGTGGGTGCGGTCGTGGCCGCTCGGCCCGTCCCGCTCCGCGCGGTTCCCGATCAGGCTCCGATGGTGCGCGCCGACGGCCGGGCACCGCAACGGGGGCGGCGATTCGGGCCACCCGGTCCGGCGCATCGAACCGTCCCCTTTCGGACCGTACGGCCCGCCCACGCACGTCAATCGGGCACCGCACGACCGCGCGCCGGGCCCGTCACCGCACTGCCCGATTCACTCGGATAGGTGAACTTGCCGGTCACTCCGGGAGCAGCGGCAAAAGCCCTTGCCGCCCGACGCGGCCCACCGCTAGCAAGGACCCGTCCGCACCCGCACCACCGTGTCGAGGAGCCCGCCGTGACCGCACCGCTCACCGCCCGCCCGCACCGCCGGCCGCGCACGACCGCCGCCCACGACCCGGCCGGGCGCCGCCCGCGCCACCCCCGCGCCGCCTGCACCGGCCCGGCCGGCCACGACCCCCGGGCGCTGGCCTCCCGCTTCGCCCACCAGCTGGTCGAGGTGCTCACCGGCGCCCGGCCCTCCGGCCAGCTGATGCGGCACACCAGCCTGGACGGCTACGGGCAGCTCGCCTCCCTGGTCCGGGCCGGCGCGCTGCGCCGCGGCGGCGCCGCCGACCGGCCCCGGCTGGGCCCGGTGCACGACCGGTCGCCCTCGCCCGACGCGGTCGAGGCCTGCGTCCGGGTCGACCTCGGCCGCCGGCACCACATGGTGGCCTTCCGGCTGGAGCAGCGCGGCCAGGCCGGGCAGTGGCAGTGCACCGCCGTGGAGGCCCGATGACCACGGCCGTCACGACCACGGCC
Organism: Kitasatospora sp. NPDC094016; assembly: GCF_040304045.1. Lineage (NCBI taxonomy): Bacteria > Bacillati > Actinomycetota > Actinomycetes > Kitasatosporales > Streptomycetaceae > Kitasatospora > Kitasatospora sp. NPDC094016. The sequence goes on along the minus strand of NZ_JBEOUK010000022.1, from coordinate 5,080 downwards.
GTCGCAGCGGCCAGGGCGGCCACAGCGGCCCCCACGGCCGCGTGGCGGACGGGAAGGACGGGAAGGACGGGAACGGCACAGGGCGCCGCCCCCGTCCGGGAGCGGCGCCCTGTGCGGCGTCCTGCGGCCTGCTCAGCCCTTGCGGCGGCGGCCCTTGGCCGACTTCGCGGCCTTGCGGCGCTCGGCGCGGGTCAGCCCGTCGCCCTCGTCCTCCGGCGCGAGGTCCTCGAAGTCGCCCTCGATGACACCGCCGCCGACCTCGTCCGAGGGGGCCGTGTAGTGCAGCCGCTGCGGCTTCGGGGCCTCCAGGCCCTTGGCCTTGATCTCCGGGCGGGCGGCGTCCTTCTCCAGCTTGTCGAGCAGCACCTCGGCGTCAGCGACCGGGACCTCCTCGACCTGCTGCTCGACCTGGACCTCCAGGTTGAACAGGTAGCCGACGGACTCCTCCTTGATGCCCTCCATCATCGCGGTGAACATGTCGAAGCCCTCGCGCTGGTACTCGATCAGCGGGTCGCGCTGCGCCATGGCCCGCAGGCCGATGCCCTCCTGGAGGTAGTCCATCTCGTAGAGGTGCTCGCGCCAGCGGCGGTCCAGCACCGACAGCACGACCCGGCGCTCCAGCTCACGCATGATCTCGGCGCCGAGCTGGTCCTCGCGGGCGCCGTACTGCGCCTGGATGTCCTCCTGGACGACCTTGACCAGGAACTCGGAGGTCATCGCGGCGGGGCCGCCGGCCTCCTCCTCCAGCTCCTCCAGGTCCAGGGTGACCGGGTAGAGCTGCTTGAGCGCGGTCCAGAGCTTCTCCAGGTCCCAGTCGTCCTCGAAGCCCTCGCCGGTGGCCGCCTTGACGTAGGCCTCGACGGTGTCGTCCATGAAGTGGCCGACCTGCTCCTGCAGGTCCTCGCCCTCCAGCACGCGGCGGCGCTCGCCGTAGATGACCTCGCGCTGGCGGTTCAGCACCTCGTCGTACTTGAGGACGTTCTTGCGGATCTCGAAGTTCTGCTGCTCGACCTGGGTCTGCGCGGAGGCGATCGCCCGGGTGACCATCTTGGACTCGATCGGCACGTCCTCGGGCACGTTGGCCATCGACAGCACGCGCTCGACCATGCCTGCCTTGAACAGGCGCATCAGGTCGTCGCCCAGCGACAGGTAGAAGCGGGACTCGCCCGGGTCGCCCTGACGGCCGGAGCGGCCGCGCAGCTGGTTGTCGATCCGGCGGGACTCGTGCCGCTCGGTGCCCAGCACGTAGAGGCCGCCGGCCTCCTTGACCTCGTCCTGCTCCGCCTTGACCGAGGCCTTGGCCTTCTCCAGGGCGGCGGGGAACGCGGCCTCGTACTCCTCCGGGGTCTCGGTCGGGGTGAGCCCGCGCTGCGCCAGCTCGGCCGCCGCGAGGTGGTCGGAGTTTCCGCCGAGCATGATGTCGGTACCGCGGCCGGCCATGTTGGTGGCGACGGTCACGGCGCCCTTGCGGCCCGCCTGCGCGACGATCTGCGCCTCGCGCTCGTGGTGCTTGGCGTTCAGCACCTCGTGCGGGATGCCGCGCTTGCGCAGCTCCTGCGACAGGTACTCGGACTTCTCCACCGACACGGTGCCGACCAGCACCGGCTGGCCCTTCTCGTGCTTCTCGGCGATGTCCTCGACCACGGCGGCGAACTTGGCCGGCTCCGACTTGTAGATCAGGTCGGGCTGGTCGATGCGCAGCGGGTTCTTGTTGGTCGGGATCGGCACCACACCGAGCTTGTAGATCTGGTGGAACTCGGCGGCCTCGGTGGTGCCGGTACCGGTCATGCCGGCGAGCTTGTCGTACAGGCGGAAGAAGTTCTGCAGGGTGATGGTGGCCAGCGTCTGGTTCTCGTTCTGGACCTCCACCCCCTCCTTCGCCTCGATCGCCTGGTGCATGCCCTCGTTGTAGCGGCGGCCGGCCAGGATGCGGCCGGTGTGCTCGTCGACGATCATGACCTCGCCGTTCATGACGACGTAGTCCTTGTCCGCCCGGTACAGCTCCTTCGCCTTGATGGCGTTGTTCAGGAAGCCGACCAGCGGGGTGTTCACCGACTCGTAGAGGTTGTCGATGCCGAGGTAGTCCTCGACCCGGGTGACGCCCTCCTCCAGGATGCCGACGGTGCGCTTCTTCTCGTCGACCTCGTAGTCGCGGTCGATCTTCAGGCGCAGCACCAGCTTGGCGAAGTCGGCGTACCACTTGGTCGCCTGGTCGGCCGGGCCGGAGATGATCAGCGGGGTGCGGGCCTCGTCGATGAGGATCGAGTCGACCTCGTCGACGACCGCGAAGTTGTGGCCGCGCTGGACGAGTTCGTCCTTCGACCAGGCCATGTTGTCACGCAGGTAGTCGAAGCCGAACTCGTTGTTCGTGCCGTACGTGATGTCCATCGAGTACTGGTGCTTGCGCTCGGCGGGCGTCATGTTGCCGAGGATCACGCCGACTTCGAGGCCGAGGAAGCGGTGCACCCGGCCCATCCACTCCGAGTCGCGCTCGGCGAGGTAGTCGTTGACGGTGATCAGGTGGACGCCCTTGCCGGTGAGCGCGTTCAGGTACGCGGGCAGGGTGCCGACGAGGGTCTTGCCCTCACCGGTGCGCATCTCCGCGACGTACCCGTGGTGCAGGGCCGCGCCACCCATGAGCTGAACGTCGTAGTGCCGCTGGCCGAGCACCCGCTTGGCGGCCTCGCGCACCGTGGCGAACGCCTCGGGGAGGATGTCGTCCAGGGTCTCGCCGTCCGCGAGCCGCTGCTTGTACTCGTCGGTCAGCGCGCGCAGCTCGGCGTCGGTGAGGTTGACGAAGTCCTCTTCGATGGAGTTGACCTGGGCAGCAATCCGCTGCAGCTTGCGAAGGATCTTGCCTTCGCCGGCGCGCAGGATCTTGTCGAAGACGGACACTTGGGCGGGCTCCTTGCCTGTATTGGCACTGGACGACTGCACGGCGGGTTCACCCCACCGCACGGGCCATCGTATGCGAGGAGTCCAATGCCCCGGGAGGTGCGTCAGCACGGTATTCCCGTGTCACCCGCGCGAGCACTTGATCCGATAGCACCGCCCACCGGGACAAACCGGTCAGCGGATCGAGGGGTCGGCCCGATATTCGGATGCCCGAATTCCTCTTTCCACGGAATAATCCGCCCATGGAAGAGCCCCGCACCGTCACCCTCACCACGGACCGCCTCGTCCTGCGGGCCCCGCGGGAGTCGGACATCGACGCCGTCTTCGCCGCCTGCCAGGACGCCGAGATCCAGCGCTGGACGGTCGTCCCGAGCCCGTACCGGCGCGAGGACGCCGAGTACTTCGTCCGCGACCTCGCCGCGCAGGGCTGGCGCACCGGCGAGAACCGGATCTGGTGCGTGTTCGAGCGCGGCTCCGACGCCCTGGTCGGCACCCAGGGCCTCGTGCTGCGCCCCGGCGACCCGGGCTCCGCCGAGGTCGGCTGGTGGGCGACGAAGGAGTTCCGCGGCCGCGGCTACACGGTCGAGGCCGCCCGCGCGGTCGCCCGCCACGGCCTGGTCGAGCTCGGCCTGCGCCGCCTGGAGTGGCAGGCCTACGTGGGCAACGAGGGCTCCCGCGCGGTGGCCGAGAAGGTCGGCTACCGCTTCGAGGGCACCCTGCGCTCGTACGCCGAGCAGCGCGGCACCTTCCACGACGCCTGGATCGCCTCGCTGCTCGCCTCGGACCTCCCGGACCTCCCGGACCTCCGGCCCTGACCGCTGCCCCGGCGCACCCCGACCCGCTGTCGGTACCCCGGACTACCCTCGCCGACATGACCGCCCTGTCTGCCGCCGGCTCCCCCGCCGGCCCGCCGCCCGCCACCGTCCTGAGCGCCGACGAAGCCCGCCGAATCGCCCTTCGCGCCCAGGGCCTGCTCGGCGCGCCGGACCGCCGGGCCGGGGTGCGCGGGGTGCTGCGGCACCTGGGCGCCGTCCAGCTGGACACCATCTCGGTGCTGGCCCGCTCGCACGAACTGGTGCCGTACGCCCGACTCGGCGCGGTCGGCCGTCCGGCCGTCGAGGCGGCGTACTGGGGCGCGGGCACGAGCTTCGAGTACTGGTCGCACGCGGCCTGCGTCCTGCCGGTCGAGGAGTGGCCGCTGTTCGCGTTCCGGCGCCGCCGCTACCGCGAGCGCGGCCACCTCTGGGGCCACCAGGTGACGCCCGAGACGTACCGGCACGTACTCGACAAGCTGCGCGCCGAGGGCCCGTTGACCTCCACGGAGCTGGGCGGCGCCAAGAAGACCGCCGAGTGGTGGGACTGGTCGGACACCAAGATCGCGGTGGAGCGGGCGCTGGCCTTCGGCGACGTGGTCTGCACCGAGCGCCGGAGCTGGAAGCGCGTCTACGCGGTGGCCGAACAGGCCATCCCCGAGGCGCTGTTCGGGCAGGACCGCACCGACCGGGAGTGCGTGCGCACCCTGGTCGCCCAGGCCGGGGCCGCGCTCGGCGTGGCCACCCGGGCCGACCTGTCGGACTACCACCGGCTGCGCGCCGAGGAGCTGGACCCGGTCCTCGCGGACTGCGGGCTCGTCCCGGTCGCGGTGGCCGGCTGGGGCCCGGGCGGTGCCTCGGCGGCGGCCTGGGCCGACCCGGCCGCACTGGCCACCGCCCCGCGCGGGCGCCACCGCACCACGCTGCTCTCGCCGTTCGACTCGCTGATCTGGGACCGCGCGCGCACCGAGCGGATCTTCGGCATGACGCACCGGCTGGAGGCCTACACGCCCAAGCACAAGCGGGTGCACGGCTACTTCGCGATGCCGCTGCTGGCCGGCGGCCGGCTGGTGGGCCGGGTCGACCCGGCCCGGGAGGGGCGCACCCTGGTGGCCCGTCAGGTCTCGCTGGACGGCGGGCGAGGGCACGGCGCCCGGCACGTCGAGGCGCTGGCGGCGGCCCTGCGCGAGGCGGCCGCCTGGGTGGGCTGCGACGGCGTCCGGGTCGAGGCCCTGCCGGACGAACGGCTGCGCCCGGCCCTCGAAAAACTCCTCGCGAGCTAGGGCGCGTATTCGGTCGTGATCAACGGGTCCGGGTGAGGTCCTTGATCCAGATCATCGCGCCACGGAGGTGGAGGCCTGCGAGGTAGCTGT